>JASBTC010000013.1 GCA_030148625.1 Sphingobium sp.
GGAATGACGTGAGCAGTTGAGCGAAGGTGCCCCCGCTCCGCCGCGGGGAGGATGATACTCACCCCTTTTTCGGGATCTCCAGCCCGCGCTGGACCGCCGGGCGGGCAAGGCCGCGTTCGAGCCAGGCGGGGACGGCCTTGAGCGCGTCATAGTCGACGAGGTCGCGTGCCTCGTAAAAGCCGATCAGGTTGCGGACCCACCCCAGGGTCGTGATGTCGGCGATGGTGTAATCGTCGCCCATGATCCAAGTTCGATCCTTGAGACGATCTTCAAGGACACCAAGCAACCGCTTGGACTCGTTCACATAACGTTCGAGCGGCCTTTTGTCCTCAATCGCGCGGCCTGCGAATTTGTGGAAGAATCCGACCTGGCCGAAGATCGGCCCGATCCCGGCATTCTGGAAAAAGACCCACTGGATCGTCTCGTAGCGGCGGGCCGGATCGGAGGAGATCAACCGTCCGGTCTTGTCCGCCAGATAGAGCAGGATCGCACCCGATTCGAACAAGGCGAGCGGCTGGCCGCCCGGCCCGTCGGGATCGATGATCGCCGGGATCTTCCCATTGGGATTGAGCGAGAGATATTCGGGGGTCCAGCTTTCATTGGCGCCGATATCGACCAGATGCGCCTCATGGGGCAGCCCCAGTTCCTCGAGCGCGATCGACACCTTCACGCCATTGGGCGTGTTGAGCGAATAAAGCTGGATCCGGTCGGGATAGCTGGCCGGCCAGCGGGTCGTGATCGGGAATTGCGACAAATCTGACATGAGGCACCTCGGGCTGGAACGCTTGCCGGTAGATAGGGTCGCCACGGTCCGCCGCAAGCGCTCACCAATCATCACGCCCGGCGTTTCGGCGCCACGCAAGGATATTTGCGAACGCCGATCGCAGCAAAGCGCGAAGACTGGACCCGTAACTGCAAAGCACATGATCGCGTGCGCGCTAACCGCTCCGCTTCACCGCGCATTGCAGGAGAAGCAGCGATGGAAATGGAGATCGGCATCGAACGCTGGCCGATGCACACGCCCTTCCGCATATCCGGCATGGAATTCACCGACGCGGCGTTGCTGGTGATCCGCCTGCGCGACGGGAGATTCGTCGGTCGCGGAGAAGCCTGTGGCGCCTATTATCGTGGCGATGGCCCGGACCAGATGCGCGACATGGCGGAATCGGTGCGCGCCGAGATCGAGGCCGGTGCCGACCGGCAGCATCTTCAATCGCTTCTGCCCGCCTGCGGTGCGCGCAATGCGCTCGATTGCGCGATGTGGGAGCTGGAAGCGCGCCGATCCGCCCGTCCGGTCTGGGCGCTGGCCGGCCTTCCCGAAGTGACGCCGTTGCCCACAGTCTTCACCATCGGCATCGACACGCCCGGAGCCATGGCCATGCGCGCGATGACGATGACGCATGCCACGGCGATCAAGCTCAAGCTTTCGGGCGATGGCGAGGATGCGGCGCGGGTTCACGCGGTACGCGCGTCGCGACCGGATGCATGGCTGGGGGTCGACGGCAATCGCGGTTTTTCGATCGACGCCATCAACGCCCTGATGCCGACGCTGGATGCCGCCGGCGTCGCGTTGATCGAACAGCCGCTGGCGATCGGCGCCGAAGCGGACATGGCCGGACTGGACGGGTCGATCCCCACCGCCGCCGACGAAAGCGTGCAGGACATGGATGATCTCGAAGGGCTTGTCGGCCTGTTCGACATCGTCAACATCAAGCTCGACAAATGCGGCGGCCTCACCCACGCGCTGGCGATGGAACAGCGCGCGCGCCAGCTGGGCTTTGGTGTGATGGTCGGCAACATGACGGGCACGTCCTGGTCGCAAGCGCCGGCATTCGTGCTCGGCCAGCGCTGCGACTATCGCGACCTCGACGGCCCCACATTTCTTGCGGGCGACCGCGATCCGGCGCTCTGGTATGCCGACGGCATGGTTCATTGCCCCGAAAGCGTTTGGGGTGGACCGGAATAAGGGCATGACGCACAACCACCGCGCCGATCGGTCAAGCATAGGCTCAAGATGGTGAAGACCGGCACAATCCGGACATTATGATCGACGGTCCGAAATCCTCATCCGAACAACGGGAGATACAGACCGTCATGCATGCGCACACCGTTTCCGTCAGCGACGCGGACGCCCTATCGATCGGCCAGCTGGACGCGCATGGACAGGCGGCGCTGGTCGCGTCGGGCGAAATATCCGCCGCAGAACTGGTCGAAGCGGCGATCCTGCGGATCGAGCGGCTCGATCCCGTGCTCAATGCGATCACGTTCCGCGACTATGACGGCGCACGCCAGCGGGCGAACCAGGCGTCGGGGCCGATGACGGGCGTCCCCTGGCTGGTCAAGGAAGGGCTCGACTATCCCGGCATGCCCAATCGCGCCGGGTCGCGATCGAAGCGCGACGCGAAGCCCGGCACCGCCGCCTTCGATTACAGCACATTACTCGATGCGCAGGGGATCGTCGCGCTGGGCAAGACCAGTGCGCCCGAATTCGGCCTGTTGCCGACGACCGAGCCGTTGCTCTACGGCGCGACGCGCAATCCCTGGGCACTCCATCGATCGCCCGGCGGATCGTCGGGCGGCGCGGCCGCCGCCGTGGCGTCGGGCATGGTGCCGCTGGCGCATGCGGCGGATGGCGGCGGATCGATCCGCATCCCGGCAAGCTGCTGTGGTCTGGTCGGCATGAAGCCCGGACGCGGTGGCAATGTGCGTGCACGCGACCAGAATATCGTCGACGACCTGCTGGCCTGCGACACGCTGCTCTCGCGATCGGTGCGCGACGTCGCCTGGGCAACCGCGATCGGCGCCGGCCGGCCGCAGCGGGTGACCGGCCCCGGCAAGCGCCGGCTGACCATCGCAGTGATCCCCGAAAGCCTGGACGGCACGGCCCCCGCCCCCGAGGTCGCCGAAGTGCTCGATCGCGCGGCGGCGCTGTGCGCGGCGCTCTGCCACGAAGTCGTCACCCGCCCCCTGCCGGTCGACGGCGCCGCCGTGGCCGCGGCGTTCCGGACGATCTGGGGCTTTCTGGCACGCGATGTCGTGGCGCAGACCGTCGCGCGCATCGGCGCCGACGAGGCCGAACGGCAGCTCGAACCCTGGACGCTCGGCCTCGCCCGCTGGGGCGCCGGAATCGCCCTCGACGATGCCGACGCGCTGTTCAGCCAGGTCGGAACGGCGGCGGCGGCGATGGAGAGCTTTTTCGAGATGCACGACGTCATCCTCTCGCCGGTGCTCAGGCATCCCGCCGTGCATATCGGCGACCTCGCGCCGACCTGTGCGTTCGACGGACTGATGACGCGGATGTTCGACTATGTCTCCTATACGCCGCTGCACAATCTGAGCGGCAATCCCGCGATTTCGCTGCCGCTGTTCGCTGCGGCGGACGGCGTGCCGATCGGCAGCATGTTCGCGGCCGCGCGCGGCCGGGAGGATCTGCTGCTCGCGCTTGCCTTCGAACTGGAAAGCGCGGCCCCCTGGAGCGACCGCTGGCCCGCCCATTCGATCGCCGCAGGGTTTTCCGGCAATGGGTGAACAACGCGCGCTTCACGAGCGCAGCGGGCCCGAATTCGACCCGGCGATGATGATCGAGGCACGGACGCACACCCGCGCGGCGATCGAGGCGATCGCGCAAGGCATGACGCCGGGCATGGCGGAGGAGGATGCGCAGGCATATGCGCGCGCCACGCTCAAGGCGCGCGGACTGCTCCGTGGCTGGCACGGCGTGAAGCTGCGGTTCGGAACCAACACGCTCAAGGGCTTCGGCGACGCCTCCGATCCCGGGACGATATTGCGCGAGGACGATATCTTCTTCATCGATATCGGCCCGGTCTGGCAGGGATATGAAGGCGATGGCGGGGACACTTTCGTGGTGGGGAACGACGCCGAGATGCATCGCGCCGCGACCGATGTCCGTGCGATCTTCGACGCGACGCGCGCACGCTGGCTGGCGGATGGGCTGAGCGGGGCCGCGCTCTACCGTTTCGCCGCGGCGGAAGCGGAACGGCGTGGCTGGCAGCTCAATCTCGACATGTCCGGTCACCGCCTCTCGGATTTTCCGCATGCGGTGAAATATGACGGTGCGCTGATCGACAGCGATTTCTCACCGTCCCCTGGACTGTGGGTACTCGAAATCCAGATCCGCCACCCGGAACGCCCGTTCGGCGCCTTTTACGAAGACCTGCTGCTCGCCTGAGCGGGGCGCGGGGATGCCGGGCTCATGCCGCCATGCAGAGATATTTGAGCTCGAGATACTCCTCCAGCCCCTGACGGCCCCCTTCCCGGCCGAGGCCCGACTGCTTGATGCCGCCGAACGGCGCGACTTCGGTCGAGATCAGGCCGGTGTTGATGCCGACCATGCCGGTCTCGACCGCCTCGGCCACACGCCAGGCGCGTGCGAGGTCGGATGTGTAAAGATAACCCGCCAGGCCGAAGATGCTGGCATTGGCGAGTGCGACCGCCTGATCCTCGGTTTCGAAGCGGATGACGGCGGCGAGCGGCCCGAAGGTCTCCTCATGGCTGACCAGCATGTCGGCGGTCACCCGGGTCAACAGGGTCGGCGCATAGGCGCTGCCCATGGTGCCACGGCTGCCGCCGGCGATCAGCCGCGCACCCTTCGCGAGCGCATCGGCGACATGCGCCTCGACCTTCATCACCGCATTTGCATCGATCAGCGGCCCGATATCGCTGGCCGGATCCAGCCCATGGCCTAGTTGCAGAGCGCGGATACGCGCGGCGAACCGGTCGACAAAGGCGTCATGAATGCCCGCCTGGACATAGAAGCGGTTGGTGCAGACGCAGGTCTGCCCGGCATTGCGGAATTTGGACAGGATCGCGCCGTCGACCGCCGCGTCGAGATCGGCATCGTCGAACACCAGAAACGGCGCATTGCCGCCCAGTTCGAGCGAGAGTTTCTTCACTGTGTCGGCCGATTGACGCATCAGCAGCCGTCCGGTCGCGGTGGAGCCCGTGAAGCTGATCTTGCGCACCAGTGGGCTGGCGGTGAGCTCACCGCCGAGCGCGGGCGCATCGCCGGTCACGATGTTGAACACGCCCGGCGGAACCCCCGCCTCCTCGCCCAGCACGCCAAGCGCCAGCGCCGACAGCGGCGTCTGTTCGGCGGGGTTGAGGACGATCGTGCAGCCCGCCGCCAGCGCGGGCGCGACCTTGCGCATGATCATGGCGGACGGAAAATTCCATGGCGTGATCGCGCCGACCACGCCGATCGGCTGCCGAAGCACGATCAGTCGGCGATCGGCCGCATGTGCCGGGATCACCTCGCCATAGGCCCGCTTGCCTTCCTCGGCGAACCATTCGAGGAAGGCCGCCGAGTGGAGGATCTCCGCCATCGCTTCGCGCAGCGGCTTGCCCTGTTCGCGGGTCAGCAAGATTGCGAGCGCCTCTTGCTCCTCCAGCATCAGATCGTGCCAGCGCCGCAGGACACGGGCGCGCTCGCCCGCAGTCTGCCTGGACCAGCCAAACCCGGCCTGGCGCGCGGCATCGATCGCCCGGCGCGTTTCCCCCGCCCCCATCCATGGCACCCGGGCGATGGTTTCGCCCGTCGCCGGATCGTCGACGGCGATCATGCCACCGTCGTCGGCCGGCACCCATTGGCCGTCGATGAAGCCCAGCGGCTTCAGCAATTCCCGCCCCATCGGGCTCTCCTCGAACCCGATCGTCAGAAGCGCTTGCGGATGCTCAGCGAGAATTGCCGGCCGCGATTGAGCACCAGTTCGGTCAAGCCGAGATTGGCATCGTCGGAAAACGCGCTGTCGATATAACGCTCGTCACCGATATTCTGGACGCGGCCGATGATCGTGACGCCCGCAGCCTTGTTCTCCAGCGCGATACCGACATCGAACAGGCTGAAGCCGGGCTGATAGGCCTGGGGCGAGTTGATCGCGTTGTTGTGGACGCCGCTGCGATAGGCATAGTCGAAGCGCGGCGTCAGCGTCCAATCGCCGCCCATCCGGAATTCATAGGCGATCGCGCCGCTCAACGACCATTTCGGCGCCTTGATCAACTTGTCGGTCACCGTCACCTGCGCGCCCGGCGCCGTTTCCAGATATTTGGCGTCGAGCCAGCCGAGCCCACCTTCCAGCGTTAGCCCGTCGACCGGCACCGCGACCGCCTCCAGCTCGGCGCCCCAGATCCGTGCCTCCGCCGCGTTGAGGATGATCGGCGCGACGCTGACATTCTGAACCGTGATCTGCACATTCTGGTAGGATGTGCGGAACAGTGCACCGTTCAGGCGCAGCCGGCGATCGAACAGATCGGATTTGAAGCCGCCTTCGATCACCTTCACCGTCTCCGGTTCGAACGAGGGGATCACATCGGCCGGATTCTGGCCGGGCGCGGGAAAGATCGGCGGGAACACGCTCTGGGTGAAACCGCCCGACTTGAAGCCCTCCGAATAGGTCACATAAGCGAGAAATTCGGGGCTGAAGCGATAGGAGAGGTTCGCCATCGGCGTCCATTTCTCGAACCGCCGCGTCGTCTCCACATTGGGCAGGATCAAAGTGCCTGGCGGGAATGGCAGGACGGTCGAGAGGATCGGCTGGCGCGGCAGGAACCGCTTGGTATCGCGCGTATAGCGGATGCCCATCGTTAGATCGAGCGCGGGCAGGATCGAGTATGTGCCCTGGGCGAAAGCGGCCAGGCTGTCATTGTCATTGTCGCCGCCCGAATGGAAATCGGCGACGGGAAAGGTCACGCGCTGCTGGTCGTTCGCCTTTTCCTTGAAATAATAGCCGCCGACCACCCAATCGAGCCGATCGTCGAACAGCTTGCCGAGCAGCTGGATCTCCTGGCTGAACTGCCATTGGGTGTAGCTGGTGACGACGCTCGCCACATCGACGGGCGAATGGTCCTGATCGAGGCTGAAGCGCGATGTGAGATCGCGATAGGCGGTGATCGACTTGAGCTCGACACCGCCCAGATCGATCGTCACCACGCCCGAGACGCCCCATAGGTCGAGATTGGAATAGGCCGGCAGGTCGCTGTAATCGCGATTGCGCCCCGGCGATATCCAGTGCGATCCGAAACAGGCAGCCAGCGGCGGCGGGTTGTTGAGCGGATCCGCACCCACCGCACAGGTGCCGGCGTTGAGCACGAGGTTGGAGAAGCTCGGGAAAGCGGCACCGGGCACCGCATCGGTCAGCACATAGGCGGCGCCATTGGTCCGCTCGCGCGTGCCGTCGAAAGCGAGATC
>JASBTC010000026.1 GCA_030148625.1 Sphingobium sp.
GCCATGAGTGACCGGATCAGGACCTGGTGGCGCGACCGGTCCGTGCGCGAACAGCGCAGGCTGCTCGTGATGATCGGGCTCATGCTGGTGGTGGTCGCCTGGCTTTTCGTCAGGATGATGGACGATGCCCTGTCCGATGCGCGCGAACGGCACGGCCGCGCGGTGATCGAGCAGGCGGAAGTGACGGGCAAGGTGGCGGCGCTGAAGGCGCTGGAACGCGGCGCGGGCCGCAGGCTCGATGCGCCCGTCGATGTCGTCGTGGGCCAGTCGGCAAGCGAGGTCGGTTTCGTCCTGTCCCGCACCGAACCTCAGGGCCGTGATCGCGTCGTCATCGCAATCGCCTCTGCCCGGCCCCAGGCGTTTTTCGGCTGGCTCAACGATCTGGAGGCGCGTGGCGTGTTTCCCGAACGGCTCACTGCCCGCGCCAACAGCGATCAGACACTGACGATCGAGGCGACAATGCGGGGCAGGGGGTTGTGATGCGCATCCGCCTGCCGCTTGGCCGCAGCCTGGTCTTCCTCTGCGCCTTCCTCGTCGCCCTGGTCGCGCTGACGCCGCTTCGCCTTGCTCTGGGCTGGCTCGCGCTCGACCAGAAGGGGCTTTCGGCACGCAAGGCCGATGGCAGCATCTGGCTGGGCGGTTTGACCGAGAGCCGGGTCGGCGATGCGCCACTCGGCGATCTTTCTGCGCGGCTCTCGCCGATCCAGCTTCTCGTCGGCCGTGCCCGTGTCGACATCGCGAATCGCGAGGATGGCCGCGGGCGCATCGCCGGCGGGCTCGGCGTGACGCGCAACAGCTTCGGCGTCGATGATCTGACCGCGGCGATTCCGGTCGCGTCGGTCTTCGCGCCGTTGCCGATCGAGACACTCGACCTGTCGGACGTCAGCGTCCGATTCGAAGATGGACAATGCGCGCGTGCCGAAGGGCAGGTGAAGGCTGCCTTGTCCGGAGAGATTGCAGGGATCAACCTGACCCAGGGCCTGACCGGCAATGCGCGCTGCGACGGTGGTGCACTGCTTCTGCCGCTCCAGGGCCAGTCGGGCATGGAGAAACTGGCGCTCAAGCTGTTCGAGGATGGCCGCTACGAACTCGACCTGTCGGTCCGTCCGAGCGATCCGGCGATCGGCCAGCGCCTCGCCGCCTCGGGCTTCCGCCAGACCGCACAGGGTTATGCCTTTCAGATGCAGGGACGCTTCTGACTTTCGGATCGTCATTCCGGCGAAGGCCGGAATCCCGCTTTTCTGATCACATACTTCAAACAGGAAGCGGGATTCTCGCTTTCGCGGGAATGAAGAGGTGGCTGGAACCCGGAGACACGCTTGACCGAATTCCAACCTCGGCGTAAGTGCGCGCCCGGCCTTTCGGCCATGTGGCGATCGTAGCTCAGTTGGTTAGAGCACTGGTTTGTGGTACCAGGGGTCGGGGGTTCAAGTCCCCTCGGTCGCCCCATTTTCTTCCGGCCACCTTTGGTCTGGCGCTTTCTGGTTTGAAATATTATTACGCGAGTCGGTAATGATATTTCAATGGCTGGAGCGGACATGACCTCGGTTTGGGACTTGCCGGATTTCGACGACCATGAGGGCGTCCACCTTTTTCGCGATGCGGCGAGCGGCCTGACCGCGATCATTGCGGTTCATTCCACCCATCTCGGCCCAGCAGCGGGCGGTGCGCGCTTCTGGCGCTATTCCGATCGTCAGCTCGCCGTGACCGATGCGTTGCGGCTTTCGCGCGGCATGAGTTTCAAGAACGCGATGGCCGGGCTGCCGATGGGCGGAGGCAAGGGCGTCGTGCTGGGCGGAGAAGGTGTCGAGAAGACGCCCGAACTGCTCGCTGCGTTCGGCGCCGCCGTCGAATCGCTCGGCGGGCGTTATGTCACGGCCGAGGATGTCGGCATGACCGATGTCGACATGGTCGCCATCGCGAGGGCGACGCGGCACGTTTCCGGCCTGCCGGTGGCGCAGGGCAGCGCGGGCGGTGACCCGGGGCCGTTCACTGCGCTCGGGGTCTTCTTGGGCGTCAAGGCGGCGGCGAAGCGCGGCCTGGGGCGTGACGACATGTCGGGCGTGCATGTCGCGATCCAGGGCGTGGGCAGCGTCGGCGGCGGGCTGGCGCGGCTGCTCGCGGCGGAGGGCGCACGGCTGACGCTGGCCGACGCCAATGTCGAACGCGCCGGCGCGCTGGCGGCCGAACTCGGCGCCGAACTGGTCGGTGCCGACGAGATCCTGGCGGTCGAAGCGGATATCGTCAGTCCCAATGCGCTGGGCGCTGTCCTCACCGCGGAATCGATCGCCGCGCTCCGCACCACCGTGATCGCGGGCGGCGCCAACAACCAGCTCGCGACGCCCGAGGATGGCTGGCGCCTCCAGTCGCGCGGCATTCTCTATGCGCCCGACTATGTGATCAATGCCGGCGGGATCATCAATGTCGCACTCGAATATCTGGGGCAGGGCGATCGTGCGGAGGTCGAAGCGCGGATCCATCGCATCCCTGTGCGACTGATCGAAGTGTGGGATGAAAGTGACGCGAGCGGCGAGCCTGCGTCCGATGTTGCCGACCGGATCGCCCGGCGACTGATCGGGCGCGGCTGACGCAGGGGGCGGTTCGCTTCGTTTCCGAAATCATAATATTTGCCGGTTAGTGATCGGCCGATGGCGGGGATTCCGATCAGTCGGGCAATCATGCCCAACATGGCCATGCTCGCCATAATGACGTCATTTGCGCTGATCACATCCTATCTTTCAGGTATCGATGGAAGCAGCCTGATCCTCGCCTATCTGGTGCCGACGCTCTACGTTGCCATCGTCGCGGTCGTGCTGTGGGCCGGCTTCATGCTCGTTCGCCTGGCCGTTCAGCGCGCCGATCGTCCGGCTGCCCAGATCGTATCGCGGCTGCGTGCGGCCTTTCCCATGCTGCTGCTGCCGGCGGTCATACAGCCGCTGTTCCTGGCGGCCTTTACGACGGCGAAGACGGCGATCGCGCCGCTGACGTCATTCAGCTGGGATGCGCGCTTCGCGCAATGGGATGCATTGATCTTCGGAACCGATCCGTGGCGATTGACCTTTGGCCTGATCGGCGTCGAAGGGAGCCGTGCGCTCGAGATCTTCTATACTGCCGGCTGGGGTTTGAGCCTGGTGTTCGTTCAGGCGCTCGTGGCGCTTTTCGCATCGCGACGCTTTGCGGGGCGCTTCTTCCTCGCCATGAATCTCTGCTGGTTTCTCAGCGGCTTCGTCCTTGCCTATGCGATGCCGGCGGCCGGTCCGGTCTTTGCGCATCTGTTCGATGCCGGGCTCGCCGGACGATTTGACGGGCTTCACGCCGCGCTTGCCACGCACCTCGTTTTCGATGGGCCCATTTTGAGGACACAGGCCTATCTCGTGTCGGCGCTCGGTGCGCAGAGCGTTCAGATCGGCAGCGGAATCTCCGCCATGCCGTCGGTTCATGTGACGGTGGCGATGCTTTACGTCTTCGCCGCGCAAGGGATGCGCTGGCGCGCACCGGCGATAGTGTTCGCGATGTTGACCTTTATCGGCTCGGTCCATTTTGGCTATCATTACGCCGTCGATGGGCTTGTCGGTGCCGTCGTGGCGCTCGTCAGCTGGAAGGTGTCGACGCTTTACTTCGCAGAGCGCTCATGGTCGGCCGGCCCGATATGGGCGCGCGGCGCGAAGCCGGAGCATGCCGCGATCGGCTAACGGATATGCCGAGGGCCCGATGGGCTTCGAGTGACCGGCCATATCGGACGGCTTGATGGAGTGGGGTCGTGCCGGTAGAGCGAGGCGTCTCTCACCGAAGGTCAGCCGCTTCTCGATGCATGGTTTCGCCAATCCGGCGCGGTTCCTCAAGATCGCCAGACCGCTGACGCCCTGGCTGGCGTGGTGTGGTGTGCTGCTGATCGCGATCGGCATGGGCGCGGGGCTGTTCTTCACGCCGCCCGACTATCTTCAGGGCGAGACCGTCCGAATCCTCTATATCCATGTGCCCGCCGCCTGGCTGGGCATGGGGGGATGGACCGGCCTTGCCATCGCCAGCCTGGCGCAACTCGTCTGGCGCCATCCGCTGGCCGGCATCGCGGCGCGCGCGATCGCGGCGCCCGGCGCCCTCTTCACCGCGCTCTGCCTCGCCACGGGCTCGATCTGGGGGCGGCCCGCCTGGGGCACATGGTGGGAATGGGACGGGCGGATGACCTCGATGCTGGTCCTGCTGTTCCTCTATGTCGGTTATATCGCGCTGGCCAATGCCAGCGACGAGCGCGGCAGCGTCAGTCGCGTGACCGCGATCTTCGGTCTGGTCGGTGCGATCAATGTGCCCGTCATCAATCGATCGGTGGTCTGGTGGAACACGCTGCACCAGAAAGCGAGCATCACCATGACGGGTTCGAGTATCGACGCATCGCTGTTGTGGCCGCTCGGTTTCACCACTTTGGGCTTCAGCCTGCTGTTCGGTGCGATCGTGCTGATGCGCATGCGTGCGAGCCTGGCGCAGATCCGCGTCGAGGCGCGACTGAGAAGGATGACGGGCGAATGAATCAATGGGCCTATGTCATCGCCGCCTATGCCTTGACCATCGTCGCGACCACGGGGGTCGCGCTCTGGGCATTCGCGTCGATGCGCCGTGCCGAGCGGACCGCTGACGCGCTGAGGCGCGACGCGTGAAGGCCAAGCATCAACGGCTGACGCTCGCGCTGGTGGCGCTGGCGGCGCTGATCGGCGCCACCCTGCTCGCCATGTCCGCGCTGAAGGATCAGGCTGCCTATTTCTATTCGCCGGGCGACGCACGAAAGGCCAATTTGCCGGCCGGCCAGGCGATCCGCCTGGGCGGTATGGTGGAAAAGGGCTCGATCGTCCGCGCGCCGGACGGCGTCACCATCAATTTCGCGCTCACCGATGGGCTGGTCGGCGTACCCGTGCGCTTCAAGGGTATCGTGCCCGATCTGTTCAAGGAGGATTCGGGCGCCGTGGCGGAAGGGCGCTTCGATGCGTCCGGCACCTTCGTCGCCGACAATATCCTCGCCAAGCATGACGAGCGCTACATGCCGCCGCAGATCGCGGGCGACATGCACAAGACGGGCAAGGTCGAATGATCGCCGAAGCCGGTCTCGCCGCACTCTGGCTCGCCTTTGCGCTGGGCGCGCTCCAGCTCGTCCTGGTCCTGCTTGGCATGACCGGAGACCGCCGGGAACTGCTCGGCGCTGTGCGGCCGGTCGCGGTGGTGCAGGGGATTTTCGTCTGCATCGCCTTCGCCATGCTGATCTGGCTGTTCCTGCGCTCCGACATGTCGGTGAAGCTGGTCGCGATGAACAGCCATTCGGCCAAGCCCTTCATCTATAAATTCGCGGGCACCTGGGGCAATCATGAGGGCTCGATGCTGCTCTGGGTCACGGTGCTCGCGGTCGCGGGCGCCGGCGTCGCCCTGTTCGAGCGCAATCTCGAACGACTGACGCTGATGGCGACTTTGGGCGCCCAGGCATTCATCGGCCTGGGTTTCTACGCCTTTCTGTTGTTCGCCTCCAATCCGTTCGCGCGGCTCGATCCGGCGGCACCGGAGGGGCAGGGGCTCAACCCGTTGCTCCAGGATCCCGGTCTCGCCTTCCATCCGCCGACGCTCTATTTCGGCTATGTCGGGCTTTCGATCGCCTTTTCCTTCGCGGTCGGCGCGCTGGTCACGCGTGACGTCGGTCCGGCCTTTGCCCGCGCCATGCGGCCCTGGGTGCTGATCGCCTGGATCTTCCTCACCATCGGCATCACCGCCGGCAGCTATTGGGCCTATTACGAACTGGGCTGGGGCGGCTGGTGGTTCTGGGATCCGGTCGAGAACGCATCGCTGATGCCATGGCTCGCCGCCACCGCCTTGCTCCATTCGGTCACGGTCCTCGCCACACGCGACGGGCTGCGCGCCTGGACGGTGATGCTGGCGGTCGTCGCTTTCTCCATGTCGATGGTCGGCACCTTCCTGGTGCGCTCGGGCATTCTGACCTCGGTCCACGCCTTTGCGGTCGATCCGACCCGGGGCAGCTTCATCCTCGCGCTACTCGCCATCTATATCGGCGGCGCGATGGTGCTGTACGCACTGCGCGTCGGCACGGTGAAGGAAGGGACGCAATTCGATCCGGTCAGCCGTGAAGGCGCGCTCGTCGCCAATAACCTGCTGCTCTCGGTCATCCTCTGCCTCGTCTTTCTCGGCACGCTCTACCCGCTGGTCACCGAGGCGATGGGCTTCAAGGTTTCGGTGGGACCGCCCTATTTCAACCTCGTCACCGGGCCGATCGCGCTGATCCTGGTCGCGATCATGGGGGCCGGGCCGTTGCTCAAATGGCGGCGCGACGAACTGAAGCCGCTGCTCAATCGTCTT
>JASBTC010000030.1 GCA_030148625.1 Sphingobium sp.
GCGCCCGGCCGCGCACTCGGTTTCGCCGGGCTCGATATCGCGGCACTGGACAAGGCGATGGCGGAGATCGCGGCCACGGGCGATCCGTCCGCCGCGTCACGCGCCGCACTCGCCAAGTCGCTCGCGCTCAAGGCTGCCCAGCCGCGCTACGAAGCCTTTCTTCAGCGTGCACCGGGCTTCATCGCATCGGCGGCACGCAGCCGCTCGGGGCAACCGCTCGCCGATGCGCTGAAATTGTGGGAGGATGCGCGAAACCTGTCGTCGGGCGCGGTCGGCCTTTCGCTCGATCCGCAGAGCGTCGTCTTCGAACTCGGCACGCTGATCGCCGGGCTGGCGCCACGCCGGAGCATTTGAGCCTATCCGTTGGCTTCGAGCGCAGGTTCGAGCTTGCCGAAAACCGCAGTCGAGAAGGCCTGGCGCCGCGTTGCTCGACGCTGCTCGAAGCCAACGGAGGAAGATGCAGCGATCCCACGCATCAACGGGTTTGATTTGGCGCGGTCGCCCACCTAAAGCCGCCATATGGCCGAACCCTTCTATATCACCACCGCAATCAGCTATCCCAATGGCCGCCCGCATATCGGGCATGCCTATGAGGCGATCGCGACCGACGCGATCGCGCGATTCCAGCGGCTGATGGGCCGCGACGTCTTCTTCATGACCGGCACAGACGAGCATGGCCTGAAGATGGTGCAGACCGCACGCGACAAAGGCGTCGAGACGGCCGCATTGGCGGAAGAAATGTCATCCTATTTCAAGCAGATGGATGATGTCCTCAATATCTCGTACGATCGTTTCATCCGGACCAGCGAACCCGTGCATCACACCGCGAGCCAGGCAATCTGGCGGGCGATGGAGGCGAATGGCGACCTGTATCTCGATCGCTATGAGGGCTGGTATTCGATCCGCGACGAAGCCTTTTACGACGAGAAGGAACTGACCGACGGGGCAGGGGGCTAAAAACTGTCGCCTCAAGGCACGCCCGTCACCTGGACCGCCGAGTAAAGCTGGTTCTTCCGGCTTTCCAAATATCAGCAGCCCTTGCTCGACCTGTATAATGGCCAGCCCGATTTCATCCGGCCCGACAGTCGCCGCAACGAGACGATGCGCTTCGTCGAGGGCGGATTGTCCGACCTGTCGGTCTCGCGCACCAGCTTCGACTGGGGCGTGAAGGTGCCGGGCAGCGACGGCCATGTCATGTATGTCTGGGTCGATGCGCTGACCAATTATCTGACCGGCATCGGCTATCCCGAGGATAGCGAGGCGTTCCACAAATATTGGCCGGCCAATCATCACATCATCGGCAAGGACATTGTCCGTTTCCACGCGGTCTATTGGCCCGCATTCCTGATGTCCGCCGGCATCGCGCTGCCCAGGCAGGTGTTCGGCCACGGTTTCCTGCTCAACCGCGGCGAGAAAATGTCGAAATCGCTCGGCAATGTCGCCGACCCGCTGGAGCTGGCAGAGGCGTTCGGCGTCGATCAGCTGCGCTATTTTTTGCTCAGCGAAGTCACCTTCGGCAATGACGGCAGCTATAGCGCGGAGGCGATCGTCACGCGCTGCAATGCCGATCTCGCCAACAGCTTCGGCAATCTCGCACAACGCACCTTGAGCTTCATTGCCAAGAATCTCGGTGCATTGCCGAGTGGCGGTCGCAGCGAGCCCGCTGATGGCGACCTGCTGGCGCAGATTGCCGGGATCACCCGCAGCGAAGTGCCGGCGGCCTTCTCCGATCTCGGCCTGTCGCAGGGGATCGAGGCCTGGCTGCGCGGCGTGTTCGCCTGCAACCAGTATATCGACGCCCAGGCGCCCTGGGCGCTGCGCAAGACCGATCCCGAGCGGATGATGGCGGTGCTGGAAACGCTGTATCGCGCGATCCGCGATCTCGCGATCGTCATCGCGCCGGTGATCCCGGCGGCATCGGGCAAATTGCTCGACCAGATGGGCGCCGAGGCTCGCGATTTCGCCGCACTCGCAGATGACGACTGGTATGGCCGCCTTGTCGGATCGGGCTTCACGCTCGCGCCGCCAAGCCCCATCTTCCCCAGGCTCGAGCTTCCGGCGGAGGCCTGATCATGTTCGTCGATAGCCATTGCCACCTGAACTATAAGGGGCTGATCGAGGAGCAGGCCACCGTGCTGGCGCGCGCGCGCGAAGCCGGGGTCGGCACGATGCTCAACATCTCGACGCGCGAGCGCGAATGGGACGACATCATCGCAACGGCCGAGCGCGAGGCCGATGTCTGGGCGACGGTCGGCATCCATCCGCACGAAGCGGACCAGCATCCCGATGTCGATACGGCGAAGCTCGTCGCCAAGGCCGCGCACCCCCGCGTGATCGGCATAGGCGAGACCGGGCTCGATTATTATTATGATCATTCGGATCGCGACCGGCAAAGGACGAGCTTTCGTGCGCATATCGTCGCGGCGCGCGAAATTGGTCTGCCGCTGATCGTCCATACCCGCGATGCGGAGGCCGATACCGCCGACATCCTGGCCGAGGAAATGGGGAAGGGCGCCTATCCCGGGGTCATCCATTGCTTCACGGCGAGTGGAGAATTCGCGGACAAGGCACTCGAACTTGGCCTTTATATCTCGATCTCGGGCATCGTGACCTTCAAGAACGCCAGGGATCTGCAGGAGACGGCGGCACGATTGCCGGCGGAGCGGCTGCTGATCGAGACCGACGCGCCGTTCCTCGCGCCGGTGCCGCATCGCGGCAAGACCTGCGAGCCGGGCCATGTCGCGGATACCGCGCGTTTCCTTGCCAATCTGCGCGGGGTGAGCGTCGAGGAACTGGCAGAGCAGACCACGCGCAATTTCCGGGCCCTGTTCACCAAGGCGGCTGCGTGACGCTGGCCGCTCGCCGGAATGCGCCATGAAAATACGCATCCTAGGGTGCGGTACGTCTTCGGGTGTGCCGAGGATCGGCAATGACTGGGGCGATTGCGATCCGGCAGAACCCAGAAACCGCCGCAGTCGTGCATCGATCATCGTCGAGAGCGCCACCACACGGATTCTGGTCGATACCTCACCCGATCTGCGAGAACAGTTGCTGCGCGCCGATGTGGCCGATGTCGATGCGGTGATCTGGACGCACGATCATGCCGATCACTGCCATGGCATCGACGATCTCCGTCAACTCTTCCATGCGCGGGGGCGGCCGGTCGACGGCTTTGCGCGCGTGGACACGCTGACCTCGCTGCAACGGCGCTTCGCCTATGCTTTTGACGGCAAGGACGGTTATCCGCCGACGGTCACGGGAAATATCCTGCAAGACGACTGGACGCTTGGCGATATCCGGATCCGCACTGTTGATCAGCCGCATGGATCGATCACATCTGCGGGGCTGCGCTTTGACGGTCCGGGTGGATCGATCAGTTATTCCACAGATTTCAACATGTTGACACAGGATATGAAGGTTCTTTTCGAGCTTTCGGATATCTGGGTGGTGGATGCGTTGCGCTACAGGCCGCATCCGACCCATCCGCACCTGGCGCTGACGCTCGACTGGATCGCCCGATTGGCGCCGAGCCGCGCCATCCTGACGCATATGGACCAATCGATGGATTATGCGTCATTGTGCGCCGAGCTTCCGCCAGGCGTCGAGCCTGGCTGGGACGGACTGGAGGCAGCGACCGCTTGAGCGACGACCAATCGATCAACCTGATCTACGCGATCGGCGGCCTTGTCCTGGTCGGCAGCTCGCTGGCCGCGCGCCGCATGCCGATGGGCCAGACGCTCAAAATGGCGCTTGCCTGGGTCGCGATCTTCGCCGGTCTTTTCGTGATCGTGGCGCTGCGCGACGATTTCGGCGCGATCTGGCAGAAAGTGCGCATGGCGGCGATCGGTGACGGCGGCCAGACCGTCGGCGGCAGTTTGCGCATTCCGGCATCCGAGGATGGCCATTATTACGCCGTGGCGATCGTCAACGGCCATAGCGTGCGGTTCCTGATCGACAGCGGTGCGTCGGTGACGTCGGTTTCGACGGAGACGGCAAAGGCCGTGGGCATTCCGCTGGACGGCGCTGGCTATCCGGCGATCGTCGAGACCGCCAATGGCCTGGCCGAAGCGCAGCGGTCGAGCGTCGAGCGCTTCGAACTCGGACCGATCAAGCGTGAGGACATGCACATCTTCGTGATGGAGGATCTAGGCGACACGAACCTGCTGGGCATGAATTTCCTGTCCACATTGAAGAGCTGGCGCGTGGAAGGGCGAACGCTGATCCTCGAGTCCTGACCTATCTGTATTTTACATAATGTATATTATCGCACTTTTGGAGCTGCCCGGTGCCGACCCCCCCATTGGACGATTTGACCGATATCATGGCGCGATTGCGCGATCCGGAGCATGGCTGCCCCTGGGATGTCGAGCAGAGCTTCGAGACGATCGCGCCCTATACGATCGAGGAAGCCCATGAAGTTGCCGACGCGATCGCCCGCGCCGACATGGCGGATCTCAAGGACGAGCTTGGCGACCTGCTGCTCCAGGTCGTGTTTCACGCGCGCATCGCCGAAGAAGCCGGCCATTTCGGGATCGGCGACGTCATCGCCGCAATCTCCGACAAGATGGTTCGCCGGCACCCGCATGTCTTCGGTGCCGATCCACGCGAGACCGGCCACGCCCAATGGGAAGTCATCAAGGCCGCCGAACGCGATGCCAAGGATGACAAGAGCGCGCTGGCCGGCGTCGCGCTCGGCCTGCCCGCGCTGCTACGCGCCGAAAAGCTGCAGAAGCGTGCCGCGCGAACCGGGTTCGATTGGCCCGATACCGCTGGACCGCGCATGAAGATCGACGAGGAACTCGCTGAAATTGAACAATGTTCAAGCGCGGATGAGTTGGAAGATGAAATCGGCGATTTGCTTTTCGCCTGTGTGAACTGGTCACGCCATCTCGGCATCGATCCGGAAGCCGCACTGCGCCGTGCCAACCGCAAGTTCGAGACGCGTTTCCGGGCAATGGAGGCCGAGGCCGGCGAGGCGTTCATGAGCCTGTCGCTCGAAGACAAGGAAGCACTGTGGGTTCAGGCTAAGGGAAAGATTGCGATTTGAACTGTCGCTCCAGCGAAAGCTGGAGCCCACGCAGTGCGTCCATCATCGCAGCCGCTGACGGATCGTATAGGCTCCAGCTTTCGCTGGAGCGACCTATATGATGGGCGCGATATGTGCAAAACTCTCAGCCCCGCGCCTCGAACCGCCCCCAGTCCAGCTCGGACATCCGCACATCGACGCGGAGCAACTCCCCCTCCTCCACCGTGTCGAGCACTTCGCCGTGGCGATGGAGCCAGGCGATGGCCGCGCCGTCGGCCTGAGCCAGCCGGACGGTGCGGATGCGATTGCGTGAAGTCAGCAGTTCGGAAACCGTCTTGCGGAGCGCATCGACCCCTTCCCCAGTCTGTGCGGAGAGCAGCGCCACGTCGTCGCGGCGGGCGGCATCGCCCTCCAGCTCCACGCGCGCCTCGTCATCGAGCAGATCCACCTTGTTCCACGCCTCGATCATCGGCGTCTCTTCGGCCGTGCCCAGGTCCTTGAGGACCTGCTCGACATCGGCCTTTTGAGCATCGCTATCGGGATGCGCGATATCGCGGACATGGACGATCAGGTCGGCCGCCGTCACTTCCTCCAGCGTCGCACGGAAGGCTGCGACGAGCTGGGTGGGCAGATCGGATACGAAGCCCACCGTGTCGGACAGGATCGCCTTGTCGAGACCGGGCAAGCGGATCTGCCGCATCGTCGGATCGAGCGTCGCGAAGAGCAGATTCTCCGCCATGACGTCAGCACCCGTCATCCGATTGAAAAGTGTCGATTTTCCGGCATTGGTATAGCCGACCAGCGCGATCACCGGCCATGGCGCGCGCCGCCGTCGATCGCGGTGCAACCCGCGCGTCCGGCGCACATCGGCCAGTTCACGGCGCAGCTTCGCCATCCGGTCGCGGATCATGCGGCGGTCGGCCTCGATCTGCGTTTCGCCGGGACCGCCGAGAAAGCCGAAACCGCCACGCTGGCGTTCAAGGTGAGTCCAGCTGCGCACGAGCCGCCCCGCCTGATAGTCGAGATGCGCCAGTTCGACCTGCAACCGTCCTTCGGCGGTCGCGGCGCGCTCGCCGAAAATCTCGAGGATCAGCCCGGTCCGGTCGATCACCTTGGTCTTGAGCTTATCCTCGAGATTGCGTTGCTGCACCGGCGTCACCGATGCGTCGACGATCACCAGTTCGGCCTCGTTCTGCTGAACCGCGACCGCGAGTTGATCGACCTGGCCGCTGCCGAACAACGTCGCCGGCTTTGTCTGCCTCACGCGGAAATGGAGCCTGTCGACGACATCGATGCCGATCGCTTCGGCCAGGCCGGCGGCTTCCTCCAGGCGTGCGTCGGAATCGCGCACCGACCCGCCAGTGTCGGGCAAGGCCACGATCGCGCGTGCGCCGCGCGCCAGTCCTTCGTCTTCACTCCGCTGGAATACGCTCATAGGCCCTCATTCCGCCGTTCCCGCCGTCACGGGACTGACGGATAGGCTTGGCGCCTCAAAGCGCTGAACGATCTGTTGATCATCCAGCGCTTCGAGTTTCCTCTATTTTCCGCATTCTCCGAGTCGCCGGGTGACGCCACCCGACTGGAAGATGCTCTAATCGTCGTCTGATTCCCCGCCCTCTTCGGCGAGGTTCAGCGGATGGGCAGGCTGCACCGTCGAGATCGCATGCTTGTAGACGAGCTGCGAGAGTCCGTCGCGCTGGAGCAGCATGCAGAACAGGTCGAATGCCACGATCTCGCCCTGCAGCATCACGCCGTTGACCAGGAACATCGTCACCGGCGCTTCGGACTTGTGGACCGCGCTCAGAAACACTTCCTGCAACGACTTCGATTTGCCGCGGCTTTCGTCGAACGCCTTCTCGATCGGTTTCAGATCGATCGGCGCGGCGGGCATGACGGTGGAGATCGCGTGCTTGTAGACCAGCTGCGACTGACCGTCGCGGCGCAGCAGCACCGAGAAATTGTCGAACCAGGTGATGATGCCCTGGAGCTTCACGCCCTTCACCAGGAACATGGTGACCGGCGTCTTGGTGCGCCGCAGCGTGTTGAGAAAAATATCCTGCAGATTGTTGATCTTGTCGGCCATTTCTTACTGTCCTGTTCTTGGCGGATCGCGGTCCGCGGTCGCCCGGTTGCGACGGGCTTGGTCTGCCGTTGTGGCGCCTCCTATCTAGTGCGTCGCAGCGGCTTCGTCCACCGCTGCGCGCTCATTCCTCGCCGTCAGGCTTGGTGTCGGCCATGCCCAGCAGCTTCAGCTTGCGGTGCAATGCCGACCGTTCCATGCCGATAAAGCTCGCCGTGCGTGAGATATTGCCCGAGAAACGCCGGATCTGAATGCGCAGATATTCGCGTTCGAACGTCTCGCGCGCTTCGCGCAAGGGGGCGCCCATGATCGCCGAGGCCGCGTTGCCGACGCTCGCGTCCCCCTGCGCGCCCATCACTTCGGGCGGCAGCATGTCGAGGTCGATCTGGCCGATCCGGTCGCCCGGCGCCAGGATGATCGTCCGTTCGACGACATTGCGGAGCTGGCGGACATTGCCGGGCCAGTCATAGGCCTGAAGCGCGGCGATCGCATCGCCGGCCACGCCGGGCGGCAACACCCTGCGTTCATTGGCGTAGCGCGCGACGAAATGGTCGATCAGCCCGGGAATGTCCTCGCGCCGCTCGGACAGTGGCGGGATATGCACGGGCACCACGTTCAACCGGTAATAGAGATCCTCGCGGAAGCGCCCCGCGGCGATCTCCTCTGCCAGATCGCGCGATGTGGCCGAAACGACGCGGAACTCGACCTTCACCGTGCGCTGCCCGCCAACCCGGGTAAAGCTCTGATCGGTCAGCACGCGCAGAATCTTCGCTTGTGTAGTGAGCGGCATGTCCGCGACCTCGTCGAGGAACAATGTGCCGCCATGCGCCTGTTCGAGCAGCCCGGGACGGACAAGCTCTCCCCCGTCCTCCACGCCGAACAGCTCCTCTTCGACACGCTCGGGCTCCATCATCGCCGAACTGACGACCATGAACGGCGCGGTCGCCCGATTGCTCCACATATGAAGCAGACGCGCGGCGACTTCCTTGCCCACGCCCGCCGGGCCGGTGACGAGCACGCGGCTGCCCGTCGCCGCGACGCGCTTCAGCGTGGCGCGCACGGCGTTGATCGAGGTCGAGCTGCCCGTCAGCTCTTCCTCGCGGCCGACCTGTGCCTTGAGCGAGGCATTTTCGCGGCGCAGTCGTTCGGTTTCGGTCGCGCGGCTGACCAGATGCAGCAGATGCGCCGCTTCGAAGGGTTTTTCGATGAAATCGACGGCGCCGCGCCGGATCGCCGCGACCGCCGTGTCAAGATTGCCGTGCCCCGACATCACCAGCACGGGCAGCGACGGGTCGCGCCGCTTGATCTCGTCGAGCAGGTCGAGGCCGTCGAGCTTCGACCCCTGCAACCACACGTCGAGCAGCACCAGCGAGGGGCGACGTTCGGCAATCGCTTCAAGCGTGGCGTCGCTGTTGCCTGCCGTACGCGGCGAATAGCCTTCATCTTCGAGAACACCGGACACCAAGTCCCGGATATCCTGCTCGTCATCGACAATCAGAATGTCTAGCGCCATGGCTCAGCCTTCTCCTTTCCGCGTCAGTCGCGGGGTTTTTTCGTCTTCGTCGGGGGCGATCGCGTCGTCGTCGTGCGCAAGCTCGGCGAGCATATCGAGATCGAAGGTCGTCGAGATGATCGTGCCGCCACCCGGGTTGTCGGCAAGCTGCATCGTGCCGAAATGTTCCTCGACGATCTTCTTCACGATCGCGAGACCAAGCCCGGTGCCGCGCGTCCGCGTGGTGACATAGGGTTCGACCAGCCGGTCGCGCTCCTGTGGCAGGCCGATGCCGTTATCGGTGATGGTGACCGAGACCCGCCCGGGATTTTCGCACTGTGCGATCGCAAGCGTCACCTGCCCCGCATAACCGTCTTCTCCCCCTTCCGCTTTCTGCTCGATCGCTTCGACCGCATTCTTCACGAGATTGGTCAGCGCCTGCCCGATCTGGCGGCGATCGCAGACCATTTGCTGCGCTTCGCTCTCCTGTTCGAATGTGAAGTGGATTTCGGGATGCGCGACCTCGTGGAGGAACAGCGACTGTCGCGCGATATCGGTCAGCGATTCCGGGCGGAAGACCGGCTTGGGCATCCGCGCGAAGGATGAGAATTCGTCGACCATCCGCCGGAGATCGCCAACCTGGCGCACGATCGTCTCGGTGAGCCGGGTAAAGGTGCCCGTCTCGTCGTTGATTTGCTTGCCATAACGGCGTTGCAGCCGCTCGGCGGCGAGCTGGATCGGCGTCAGCGGATTCTTGATCTCGTGCGCGATACGGCGGGCGACATCGGACCACGCCGCACGGCGCTGGTCGAGCAATTGCTGGGTGATATCGTCGAAAGTCAGCACGCGCCCGCTTTCGTCGTCCACCACGCGAACGGCCAGGGTGCGGGCTTCGCCGGTGGAATTGAGCTGGACGACCTCGCTGCGATCGCCGCCGGTCGCCAGCCCGGCAAATTCGGGGGCGAGCTCGGCCAGGCTTCGCCCGATGGCGTCGAACGGACCGACCTTGAGCAAGGCGGCTGCCTGACTGTTCATGAGCAGGATCTGGCCGTTGACGTCGACCGAAACCACGCCGGCGCTGACGCCTGACAACACCGCTTCGATAAAGGCGCGGCGCCGTTCGAGCGCGCCGGTCTGCTCCTCGATCCGGCGCGTCATCCGGTTGAACGCATTGGCCAGGCGTCCGATCTCATCCTGCCGCACGGGCTGTTCGACGCGTGCGCTGAGATCGCCGCCCGCAATGCGCTGCGCCGCATCGACGAGATCCCCGAGCGGACGCACGATACGGTCGGCCACGGCAAGCGCGATGAACACCGCCGCACCCACGATCAGCAGCGAAACGGCGAGCAATGCGATATTGAACTGGAGTTGCAACGCGCGCGAGCGTTCCAGCAATCTCTTATAATCCTGGAGCACCGTGTCCGCACGCTGGGCCTGGGCAAGCATCTTGGGATTGGCGACGCGCGCCGCCCATAGATAGGCTTCCTCCTTCACCCCCAGCGGCACCACAGCTTCGATCCGGTCGTTGGTTTCGGTCACCACCGCGGGCGCGCCGCGACGGATCTTCTCCATCACCTCGGGCTTCACCACATTGGCTTCGCCACGATCATAGGGATCGACCATGATCAGCGTCTGCAACCCGACCCCGGGCTTCACCACCAGGATCGCGGCTTCGGACAATTCACGCTGATAGACCTGCCGGGCAAAAGCCTCCTGGAACAGCGGATTTTCGATCGGCGCTTCCTGGAGGAACTGGATCAGGTCCGACGCCATGGTGACGGTCTGCCCCTGCACATCGTCACGATTCTGCGCATAGGTCTCCTGCGCCAGGATGCTCGCATTTTCGAGCATGCCGCGTGCGCGGTCGGAGAACCAGAATTCGACGCCATATTGGAACAGCAGCGACGCGAAGATCACCACGAGCAGCGTCGGCACTGCGGCGATCAGCGAAAAGAGCGCGACTAGGCGAACATGCAGACGCCCGCCCCCGCCGACCAGCGAGCGCGCGGCGCGTCGCTTGGCGATGCGGCGGCCGAGCAGCACGAGCAATGCGACGCCGGGCACCAGATTGCTGATCAACAGCAACGCCACCATTGCCGGCGACAGCAGCCGATCCGACGCGGATTCGGCGGTCACGATGAAATAACTCGCGATCACGATCGCGAGCGCCGCGCCGAGCGTGGCCAGTTCGACCCAGGCAACCAGATTGTTGCGGCGGTAAAAGGCGGTCAGCGCGCGCCGCCAGCGGGCGGGTTTCATCGAAATGTCACGATCCGGCGCAGTCACCGTTGCTTACATACAACATTCACGTTGCAAGACAAACACACTCTGCGCCAAAGTGGAGGTAAGGCCGGCGCGTACCAGGCACGATCCGGCGCAAGTTGGCGCGAGAACGGGTCAGAGGCCGCGGCGCAGTTTCCCGAGATCGATGGCGTGATCGTTGAGTTTCTTGCGCAGCGTGTTGCGATTGATGCCGAGCAGATCGGCGGCACGGAGCTGGTTGCCGCGCACCGCTGCCAGGGTCAGTCGCAACAGCGGCTCCTCCATCTGGGCAAGCACGCGATCATAAAGGCCATCGGGCGGCAATTCGTCGCCGAAGCTTGCAAAATAGCCCGACAGGCTGGCTTCGACGGCATCGGAAAGCCCCCGCCCCACCAGCAGCGGCAATGGCGCTTCGGTGCCACCGCCCGACAGCGACTGGTCGATCAGCCGGGCGCCGATCACTTCCTCGCGACTGAGCGCCGCCAGCCGGCGCATGAGATTTTCGAGTTCGCGGACATTGCCCGGCCAGCCATGCGCCGCCAGCCGTGCAAGCGCGTCCGGCCCCAACCGCTTGCGCGACAGCCCCTCCTGCCCCGCCCGGTCAAGAAAGTGGCGCGCCAGCTCGGCGATGTCGCCCGGCCGGTCGCGCAACGGCGGCAAATGGACGGGGACCACGTTCAAGCGATAGAACAGATCCTCCCGAAACGCGTTCGCCGCGATCATCGCTGGCAGGTCCTTATGCGTTGCGGCAATGATCCGAACGTCCGCACGGATCGAGCGCGCACCGCCCACCGTGGTGAATTCGCCTTCCTGAAGCACGCGCAACAGCCGCGTCTGCGCCTCCATCGGCATATCGCCGATCTCGTCGAGGAACAGCGTGCCGCCCTGTGCCTGTTCGAATTTGCCGGCGGTGCGGGCCTGCGCACCGGTGAAAGCACCGCGTTCGTGACCGAACAGCTCGGATTCGATCAGTTCGCGCGGGATCGCCGCCATGTTGATCGCGACGAACGGCTTGCGCCGCCGCGGCCCGAGATCGTGGATCGCACGCGCCACCAATTCCTTGCCGGTGCCCGACTCGCCGAAGACGAGAACGGTGAGTTCGTTCGAAACGACGCGCGCGATCGTCCGATAGACGTCCTGCATCGCCGGTGAGCGGCCGATCAGCGGCAGATCTTCCTTGATCCCCTCGGGCTCGGCATCGGCGCGTGCCGTGCGGCTGCGCAGTCCATCCGCGACTGCGCGGCACAGTTCCTCCAGATCGAACGGCTTGGGCAGATATTCGAATGCCCCCTGCTCGGTCGCACGCACGGCGGTTGCCAGCGTGTTCTGCGCCGACAGCACGATCACCGGCATGCCCGGATTTTCCGCAAGCATTTCAGGGACAAGATCGAGCCCGTTGCCATCGGGCAACATGACGTCGGTGACCAGCAGGTCGGGTGCGAACCGCGCCATCGCCTTGCGCTGCTCCGCAACCGACGCTGCGGTCTCGACCTCATGCCCCTCGCGACGCAGCGCTTCGCGCACCACGGTGCGGATCGCGGCGTCGTCATCGACGACGAGGATGCGGCCCACGCTCATGCGCGGTCCCGAGCGCGCGGCAACAACAGGCGGAAAACGGTCATTTCTGGGTGTCCTTCACGCGCATATTCGACGACACCGCCCTGATCGGTGACCAGCTTGTCGACCAGCGCCAGTCCAAGCCCACTGCCTGTTCGTTTGGATGTGACGAAGGGATCGAACAGATGTTCGCCAATCTCCGGCGGCGCGCCGGGGCCGTTGTCGATCACGCAAACCTCGATCGGCAGGGCCTGCTTGCCATCGGTGCCATGCTTCACGAACGATACGCCATGACGATAGGCGGTTCGAATCTGGATTGCTCCGTCTTCGCGATCGCCAATCGCTTCAGCTGCATTCTTGAGAAGGTTTATGAAGATTTGCACCAGTGAATCGCGATGCCCCAGCACCTCGGGGAGCGAGGGGTCATACGCTTCGCGTACCGGGATCGCGTGAGCGAAGCCCTTGCGGGCGACTTCGCGCGCATGGCTCAATATGGCATGGATGTTCTGCGGCTCGAGCACGATGTTCCGCGTGTCGGTGAACCCCTCCATGCGATCGATCAGCGCGGTGACGCGGTCCACCTCATCCATGATCAGTCGGGTCAGGTCGTGCGCTTCGGGATCGACGCTCTTGTCGAGCAATTGCGCTGCGCCGCGAATGCCGGAGAGCGGGTTCTTGATCTCGTGCGCCAGCATCGCCGCCGCGCCCACGGCGGTCAGTTTGCCGCCCTCGCGCTCGGCACTGCGCCCGACGATATGCGCGGCAGAACGCATATGGATGGTGACCACGCGCCATCCTGGATGATCAGGCATCGGCGCCGCCATCATATCCACCCGCTGAGTCCGCCCGCTTGGCAGGTCGATGGTCAGGTCAAACGCGGAGAAAGGCGAATCCTTCGCCATCGTCGTCAGCGGATGTCCGGTCAGCGTTTTCATCGACCGGCCGACGATCGCGCTGCGCCCCAGATTCAACAGCGTCTCGCTTGCCACATTGGCTTCGGCGATCATGCCGTCGGGATCGATGACGAGCACGGGTGTGGGCAGCACCGCGAACAGTTCGGCCAGGGCCGGGACATCGGGCGCGGCGACCGAAGCCGCCCGCCTTCCCAGGCGGATCAGGCGGCCGCCCGGGAGAGCCATGGGCCGTAGAAATCCGCCAGCATCGCCAGCACGGTCTCGGCACTCGGCTCCTGGTTCACCGCATTGCGGAACTCGGCCGATCCCGGCAGGCCCTTGGTGTACCAGCCGATATGCTTGCGGGCCATATTGACCCCGGTGAACTCGCCATAATGATCGAGCATCGCGACATAATGGTCTATGATCGCGTGATATTGTTCCTCGATCGACGGATCGGCGAGCGCCTGCCCGGTGCGCAGCCAATGCATCACCTGGCCGAGCAGCCATGGCCGACCATAAGCGCCGCGCCCGATCATGATGCCGTCCGCGCCCGATTGCGCCAGCGCGGTCTCGGCATCCTCGATCGAGCAGATATCGCCATTGGCGATCACGGGGATCGAGACGGAATCCTTCACCCGGCGGATGAATGCCCAGTCCGCAGATCCCTTGTACATCTGGTTGCGCGTGCGGCCATGGACGGTGACCATCCTGACGCCGAGATCCTCGGCGATGCGCGCGAGTTCGGGGGCATTCAGGCTGTCATGGCACCAGCCCATCCGCATCTTGAGCGTGACCGGCACCGAAACCGCCTTCACCGTGGCCTCGACCAGCGACGCGGCGTTCTTCAGATCGCGCATCAGCGCCGATCCGGCATCGCCGTTGGTCACCTTGCGCACCGGGCAACCCATATTGATGTCGATGATCGCGGCGCCGCGATCCTCGCTGAGTTTCGCGGCCTCGCCCATTTCCTTGGCGGTGCAGCCGACAAGCTGCATCGACACCGGCTCTTCCACCGGATCCCAGGCCGCTTTCTGGATCGACTGGCGGGTTTCGCGGATCGCGGCCTGGCTGGCGATCATCTCGGTGACGTTGAGCCCCGAGCCATAGCGCCGCACGAGCGTGCGGAACGGCAAATCGGTCACGCCCGTCATCGGCGCGAGGATCACCGGCATGTCGATCCGCACGGGGCCGATATCGATGGGAGCGAGCTTGGTCATCATTTGCCTAAAAAAGAGGCAGCGCCATAGCGGGATTGGGCCCGGCGGGCAAGTGATGGGGATGGTTTGCACGGGACGCAAAAAGCTTTAGGCGCGCGGCATGGATACAAGGGGCCCCATAGTCGCGCTGATCGTCGCCGCCGGAAGAGGTGAGCGCGCGGGCGGTGGTGCGCCCAAGCAGTTCGTGCCGCTGGCTGGCCACGCTGTGCTGGCGCACAGCGTCGCGGCGTTCTCGCGTCATCCGGCGATCGACAGGATCGTGATCGTGATCGGCGAAGAACAGGAAGCGGAGGCACGCGCCGCGGTCGGCGATCGTCAATTCGTGATCGGTGGCGCCACACGCCGCGAGTCGGTCCTCAACGGTCTCGAAGCGATCGGCACCGCTGCGGGTGTGCTGATCCACGATGCGGCCCGCCCCCTCCTGCCCGCCGCTGTGATCGACCGGCTGCTTGCGGCGCTGGAGGATCATGTCGGCGCCGTTCCCGCCCTGCCCGTTGCCGACACGCTTGCCCATGCAGGCGATCGTCTGGGCGATACCGTTGCGCGCGATGGGCTGGTGCGTGTGCAGACCCCACAGGCATTTCGCTTTGCCGAGGTCATGGCATCGCACCGCGACTGGCCCGCCGAGCGTGAAGCGACCGACGATGCGCAGATCGTCCGCGCCGCAGGGCATGCCATTGCGATCGTCCAGGGCGATCCCACGCTGGAGAAGATCACGCATCCGGCGGACTTCGCGGCTGCCGAAACCCGCCTCGCGATGCGAAGCACCACCCGCACCGCGCTCGGCTATGACGTCCATCGCCTCGTCGATGGCGAGGAACTATGGCTGGGTGGCATCCGCATCCCCCACAAACAAGGGCTTTCGGGCCATAGCGACGCCGATGTCGCGCTCCATGCCCTGACCGATGCGCTGCTCGGTACGATCGCTGCCGGCGATATCGGCCTGCATTTTCCGCCGTCCGATCCGCAATGGCGCGGCGTGTCATCCGACCGGTTCCTGTGCCATGCCGCGGATCTTGTCGGACGGGCCGGCGGGCGGATCGAGCATGTCGATCTCACCATCATCTGCGAAGCACCCAGGATCGGCCCATATCGGGACGCAATCCAGGCCCGCATCGCCGATCTGTTGCGGCTCGACTCGACGCGGGTTAGCGTGAAAGCCACGACGACAGAACGGCTGGGTTTCACCGGCCGCGGTGAGGGGATCGCCGCGCAGGCCATCGCAACAATAACGCTCGTTGAGGCGTTGTAATGAAATCCGAGATGTCCGTGACCGAAACCGCCAGGAAAAAGACCACATTGCCCGCCAAGCTCGTCGATGCCGCCAGGCGCGTCGTCGAGGCGAACCGTGCCGCGGGCCGCAGGATCGCGGTCGCGGAAAGCTGCACCGGCGGACTGGTCAGCGCTGCGCTGACCGAGATTCCGGGGTCGTCCGACGTGTTTCAGGCCGGTTTCGTGACCTATTCGAACGAGGCCAAGATCGCCATGCTCGGCGTCAGCCTGGACGTTCTCGAGACCTTCGGCGCGGTGTCGATCGCGGTCGCCTGGGCAATGGCGCGTGGCGCGATCGTCCGGTCCGACGCCGATGTCGCGGTTGCGATCACCGGGGTTGCGGGCCCGGACGGCGGCAGCGAGCGGAAACCGGTGGGCACGGTCGTCTTCGCGCGTGCGGAGCGCGAGTCCGGTCCGGAGGATATCATCGCGGACAAGCGCGAATTCGGCGATCTCGGGCGTGGCGGCATCCGCCTTCAGGCGGCGCTGTGCGCGCTCGAATTGCTGATGCCGGGATCGCCCGCACCGTAAAGCGCGGCGGCACGCGTCTCGAAAGCGCCGATCATCTTCCTGAGGGCGCGATCGAACATCTGCCCTGCCAGCCGCTCGAACAGCGACGAGCGGAACGCGAAATCGACGGCGAAATCCACGAACGTCCCGCCGGCCCCGTCCGGCCGGAAAATCCATTCATTGCGCAGATATTTGAGCGGCCCGTCGACATAATCGACGCTGATCGTGTGCGGCCGATCTTTCTTCACCCGCGAGGTGAAGGTTTCGCGCAATGCCGAGAAACCGACGATAAGATCGGCGACCATTTCGGTCTCGCTGTCCGAACGCACCCTGACGGCGCTCACCCAGGGCAGGAATTCGCGATAGCTGGGAACGTCCGCCACCAGATCGAACAATTGCTGGGGCGTATAGGGAAGATGGCGGGTTTCGGAATGCCGGGGCATCTGTTCGGCCCTATGCTCGTGCCAGTTTCGCCTCACGTGCGGCGCGCATGCGCGCGAAATCTTCACCCGCATGGTAGCTTGACCGCGTCAGCGGCGAGGACGCGACGAGCAGGAAGCCCTTGGCGCGCGCGATCGCGGCATAGGCGTCGAACGCCTTGGGCGGCACGAACTCCATCACCTTGGTGTGCTTGGGCGTGGGCTGGAGATACTGGCCCATGGTCAGGAAATCGACGTCGGCCGAGCGCATGTCGTCCATCACCTGATGGACTTCGAGCCGTTCCTCGCCAAGTCCGAGCATCACGCCGGATTTGGTGAAGATCGAGGGATCGTGCCGCTTGACCGATTCGAGCAGGCGCAGCGACGCATAATAGCGCGCGCCCGGCCGGATCGTCGGATAGAGCCGCGGCACGGTTTCGAGATTGTGGTTGTACACATCGGGCCGTGCCGTGACGATCGACTCGACCGCGGCTTCGGCCTTGTTGCGGAAATCGGGCGTCAGGATCTCGATCGTGGTTTTGGGCGTATTGCGCCGGAGCGCCTCGATCACCTTCACGAACTGCGAAGCGCCGCCATCGGGCAGGTCATCGCGATCGACCGAGGTGATCACGATATGCTCCAGCCCCAGTTCGGCCGCCGCCACGGCGACATGTTCGGGCTCGAGCGGGTCGACCTTGCGCGGCATGCCGGTCTTGACGTTGCAAAAGGCGCAGGCGCGCGTGCAGACGTCGCCCAGGATCATCACCGTCGCATGCTTCTTGGTCCAGCACTCGCCGATATTGGGGCACGCGGCTTCCTCGCAGACGGTCGCGAGGTTCAGTCGGCGCATCAATGCGCGAGTCTCGCCAAAGCCGACGCTGGTCGGCGCCTTGACGCGAATCCAGTCGGGCTTGCGCTGGCGCGGCGGGCGGGCTTCGGGGACGGTGGCTGGATCGGCTTCGCTCATGAAAGCGCAGATAGCGATTTCACCGGCCAGTTGCCACCCCTGCCCCCATCAGGCTAACGCCCCGAGTCATGGCAGACTTCAACGCACTCCTTTCCGGCTATCACCGCTTCCGCGAAACCGGCTGGGCACGACAGCGGGATCGCTGGTCGGAACTGGCGGAAGGACAGAGTCCGAAGGTGATGGTGATCGCCTGTTCCGACAGCCGAGTCGACCCGACCCAGATCTTCGACACGGCGCCTGGCGAGATGTTCGTCGTCCGCAATATCGCCAATCTTGTCCCACCGTTCGAGCTGGGCGGCGGTCGTCATGGCGTCTCCGCGGCGCTCGAGTTCGCGGTGACGCAGCTGGAGGTACCCGAGATCGTGGTGCTCGGCCATGGCGCATGCGGCGGCGTCCACGCCGCGCTGACCCGCCGGTTCGAGCATGCACCGCCGGGCGCCGGCGGTTTCATCGCGCATTGGGTCGATCTGCTCGACGATGCGCGCGACCGGATCGTGGATGAACTGGGCAATGGTCCCGAGGCCATTCGTGCGCTCGAACTCGAGACGGTGCGTGTGAGCATCGCGAATCTGCGCACCTTTCCCTGCATCCCCGAGCGTGAGGAAGCGGGAAGGCTGACCATCCACGGCGCCTATTTCGCGATCGCCGACGGCGTGTTGCATCTGCTCGACACGCAGACGGGCGAATTCCGGCCGGCCTGACGGCATCGTTCGCGAAGCAGCGATCGGATGGAGCTCCCATGCTGACGGTCGGTCGCGTCGCGGGAGCCATGCTTGTTGCCGCCGCCGCGATCGGTGCGGCGATGCTGCTGCGCGGCAGCCCGCCCCCGGCCGCTGCTCCGGCGCCGCATTGGGGAAAGCCCGACATCATCTACGCGCCGACCCCGGACGAGGTGATCGATGCGATGTTCGCCATGGCGGGGCTCAAGGACGGTGACGTGATCTACGATCTGGGATCGGGCGACGGCCGGATCCTGATCGCGGCCGCGCACAGATTCGACGTGCGGGCCGTCGGGATCGAGATCGACCCCCGCCTGATCGTTCAGGCCAGGGCCAATGCAAAGGCGGCCGGGGTCGCCGACAAGGTCAGTTTCCGGCAGGAAAACATCTTCACCGCCGCTTTCCACGATGCGACCGTGATCACGCTTTATCTGATCGAATCGTTGAACAAACGGCTCCTCCCCCGCTTTCTCGCGGAATTGAAGCCCGGAACCCGGATCGTGAGCCACAGCTTTCGCATGGGGGACTGGCAGCCGGAACGCGCGGAGATGGTCAAAGGCCGGATGGTCTATCTGTGGACCGTCCCGCCGCGATCGTGATTTCGGTCGAAGTGCTGGCGATCGCGGAATATATCGAGGATATGCTTGTCCTTCCGACGGGCGCGGCGAGCATGGATGAGCAATGGATTTCGAAGAGCTTCTGATCTTTTATTTCGGGACCGCCGCGATCGAAACGCTCGACGATGCGGCGCTTGAATCCGGGCTGGAGCGGCTGGGCGTGGCTCTGGGGACCGAGCGCGACGCCGGGCGTCGCTTCGCGCTATGGACACTGATGCACGCTCTGGGCGCAGCACCCGATCCGGAAAAAGTGTTCAAGGACGCAAAGGATCGCAAGGCGGCCGAGGATTATGCCTGGGCCGCGACCCGCATCGGGCGGACGTGACCGAGCGGATCACGCTCGGCCAGGCGCGGCGGATCGCGCTATCGGCGCAGGGTTTCGGGCGGAACCGCCCTGCCCTGGTCAATCAGGGCCATTTGCGGCGCACGATCGATCGATTGGGGCTTCACCAGATCGACAGCGTCAACATCATATCGCGCGCGCATTATCTGCCCGCCTTCTCCCGGCTCGGCGGTTATGACCGGACGC
>JASBTC010000042.1 GCA_030148625.1 Sphingobium sp.
TCGCCCGCCTGCGCGACCGACGACCATCGCTGCCCTTCGATCGCGCCAATCTGGCAAGGCTGACATGACCGATATCGCTGCACTGGAAGCACGGCTTGCGCGCGTCGAGGATGAACTGGCGATCCAGCGGCTGCTGGCCAGCTATGGCCCGCTCGCCGATGCCGGGCTCGGCGCGCAGGCGGCGGCCTTATGGACTGAAGACGGCGTCTATGATCCCGGCGGCAGCACCCGCGCGCAGGGCCAGGAGGCGCTGACCGCGATCTATCACAGCGCCGGCCATCAGGGCTTCATCCATCGCGGATCGATGCACATGACCGCGCCGGCGCAGATTACCATCGATGGCGATTGCGCGCAGGCGGTGGGCTATTCGATGCTCGTCCTCAATGACGGCGATCGCTTCATGATCCTGCGCGCTTCGATCAATCACTGGACACTGGCGCGCACCGAACGCGGCTGGCGCATCGTCGAGCGGGTCAATCGCGTGCTCGACGGATCGCCGCAGACGCATGCGATGCTCGCCAAGGCCGACCGTTAGGCGGCCTTGGGACCCTTGGCGCGCCCTGCCCACAGGAAGCAGATCGCGCCGGCCAGATAGAGCAGGTTGAGCGTCAGCATCGCCCATTTAAGCGAGTTGGGCCCGCCATAGCTATCGCTGAGCACGCCCACCACGAACGGGCCGCCGCCATAGCCGAACAGATTGGCCATCACCATTTCGATCGCGATCACGGTGCCGCGGATGCTGGTCGGCGTCAGGTTCAGCAGCGCGCCATAGCTGATGCCCAGAAACGAATAGCAGAACAGGCTGTAGAGCGAGATCATCACGATCGTCTGCCACGTCGCCGGGGCGAGCAGCGCGCCGGCCGCCAGCACCATGGTGAGCAGCGCGATCAGCCCGCACAGCAGCATCATGCGGCCAGGATCGCCCTTGGCCAGCTTGTCGGCCAGCGATCCGGTGAAGATGAGTCCGATGCCCCCGCAAATCCCGGAGGCAAAGGCGATCACCAGCCCGGCATTGCCGATCGTCATCGCATGTTCGCGCATCAGGAACGGGACGAACCAGCCGGTCACGCCGGTATTCGCAGCCGAGAGCAATGCCGCGCCCACCATCAGCAGCAACACGCGCTTGTCGCGCAGGATGAAGGTCACGGATTCGCCGAGCCGCTCGCGCCACGAGCCCCCGGCCTCCCCCGCTGCGGCCGCAGGCTTGGCCGCATCGAACGCGCCGCGCACCGGCTCCTTGAGGAACAGCCAGATCAGCGCCGCGAGGACCAGCCCGGGCAGCCCGGCGACGAAGAATGCCGCGCGCCAGCCATAATGGGTGACCACCCAGGCGCCGACGATGAAACAGAGGAACGATCCGATCGGAATGCCGGCCTGATAGATGGCGATCGCCGACGCGCGGCGTTCGCGCGGGAATAGATCGGTGATGATCGACGTCGCGGTCGGCGAGGCGCCCGATTCCGCCGCACCGACGCCGACCCGGGTCAGCAGCAAATGGAGATAGCCGGTGGCGAACCCGGCCAGCGCGGTCATCGCGCTCCAGATCGCCACCACCGCGGCCAACAGGCGCGAGCGGTTGGTGCGGTCCGCCCACAGCCCCAGCGGGATCGACGTCACGGCATAGACCATGCCGAAGGCAAGGCCGGTCAGCATCCCGATCTGCGCGTCGCTGAGCACGAATTCGCGCTTCAACGGCTCGATCACCAGCGTCACGACGCGACGATCGATCTGGTTGAACGTCGTCATCGCCGTAAGCAGGATCAGCGCGCCCCAGGCGCCCTTGGCGACGGGTGAGGCCGGCTTGCCCTGCGCCACGCCACGATCCACCAGCATCCCACTCTCCCGCATATCGCCCGCGCCATATCCGCGGCTCGCCCCCGTGAGACTATGACACGACCAGTGACCGGCAACCACCGAACGGGGGTTGTTGAAACGCGGGCGCCGCTGGACGGTCATGCCATGCCCGGGACAGGGTGCGGATGAGGAAATCGATGGATCGGATCGTGCGGATCGGCGGGGCCACCGCGGCGGTGAACGACAGCGCGATGGGCGTGCGCCAGTTTCTGCGCGATGACGTCGAACTGGATTACATGGTGTTCGACCTGCTGGCCGAGTCCGTCGTCGGGCGCCTCGCGCGGCAGCGGCTCGACGATCCCGATGGCGGCTTTGTGCGGGCCTTTGTCGATACGCTGGTTGGCCCACACCTTGCCCGCATCGGCGAGCGGCGGATCCGCGTCATCGCCAATGCCGGCGGGGTCAATCCGCACGCCTGCGCCGCTGCGCTCGAGCGCAAGGCCGCCGAACTGGGTGTCGCGCCGCGTATCGCCGTCGTCGACGGCGCGGACCTTGCCCCCGCCCTTGACCAGCTTTCCGGCCACCGCGAGATGTTCGGCCATGGCAGCCTTGGCGACGCGCTGGCGCAGGCCGACCCCGTGCTCGCCTTTACCGCCTATCTCGGCGCGCTCCCCATCGCGGCGGCACTGGACCGCGGCGCCGACATCGTCATCACCGGACGCATCGTCGACAGCGCCACGACACTCGGCGCGCTGATCCACGAATTCGGCTGGGGCGCCGACGACTTCGATCTGCTGGCCGCCGGCACGCTGACCGGCCACCTTATCGAATGCAGCACGCAAGTGACCGGCGGCACCTTCACCGATTGGCGCGACGTGCCCGACTGGGCGCGGATCGGATATCCGATCGCCGAATGCCATGCCGATGGCAGCGCCGTCATCACCAAGCCGGCCGGCACCGGCGGCGTCGTCTCGATCGGATCGGTCGCCGAGCAGCTGCTCTATGAGGTGGAGGATGTCGCCGCCTATCTGGTGCCCGACGTCGCCTGCGATTTCACGCAGGTCCGCCTGACCCAGCTCGCCTCCGACCGCGTCCAGGTAACGGGCGCGCGCGGGCGGTCGCGCCCAACCAGCTACAAAAGCTGCCTCACCTATGAGTCCGGCTGGCGTGCCGTCTATGCCATTCCGATCGTCGGCCCCGATGCGGCGCGGCGCGCCCGGCAGCTCGGCGACGCGCTGATCGAGCGCACCAACCTGCTGCTGCGCGAGCGCAACTGGGGCGAGTGGCAACGCACCGCCAACGAGTCGATCGGCGGCGAGGCGGCCTATGGCGCCGACCGGCAGAGCGCGTCGCGCGAAGTGGTCGCCCGCTTTGCCGTCGAGCATGAGCGACGCGAGGCGGCGGACCTGTTCATCGCCGAAGCCGCTGCATCGCTGATGGTCGTGGCGGGCGCGACGATGCCGCTCACGCAACAGGTGGTGAAGGTGCAGCATCTGCGCAGCGCGCTGGTCGAGAAAAACGCGGCGACCATCACCGTCACTTGCGCGGGACAGACCGAGACGGTCCCCGTGCCGCTCGACGGCGCGTTCGATCGCGACACGATCGAACGTGTCGAACCACCCCTGCCGGCGCCCGGCGAGGCCTGCACGGCAGCGCTGCCGCTGGTGGCGCTGGCCTGGGTGCGCAGCGGTGACAAGGGCGATCTGTTCAACCTGGCGGTCATCGCCCGCGATCCCGCGTTCCTGCCCTATCTCGCCGCCGCGCTGACGCCTGACGCCGTCGCCGCGCGCTATGCCCATCTGGTCGAGGGCGCGCCCGCCCCGGTCGAGCGGCAATATGCGCCCGGTCTCTATGCGCTCAATTTCGTAGTGCGCGGCAGTATGGGCGGCGGGCTCGCCGCCAACATCCGGTTCGATTCCCCGGGCAAGGGCAATGGCCAGCAGTTGCTGGACTTTCCCGTGCCCGTCCCCGCCGCACTCGCGGCCGAGCGCCTTGCGGATGGAGCCGGAGCGTTATGATGGACAATCTCGACTATCTGATGGGACGGGTGAAACCCGTGCAGAGCGGCAGCAGCGTGCTGAAGAGCACGTCCAAATATCTCAATCACGCCGGCCTGCGCGATTGGGTCGCAACGCATTTCCTGCGCAAGAACGGCCCGGACCGCGGCAGCGAAAGCGATACTGCGGCGGGCCTGATCACGGCCATGGCCGAACTGACCGACAGCGCGCATGTCGAACAGCTGATCGAGGCGGAGCGCGCCACCAACCCGGCGTTTCGCGCCTGGGTGGACGAAGCCTATATCGGCCCGCACAGCGTCGCGTTCTTCGCCGATTGCCGGCCGGGCACGGTCGGCGGCATCTATCACGACTGCCTCGTCAATCACGGGTTCCAGGTCAATCTTGGCCGCGCCTCGCTCGAACCGGGTTCGCCTTATGAATTCATCCGCTTTCGGATGGGGCAGATCCACGATTTCGAGCACATCATCACCGGCGGCGGCTTCAACACGCTGGGCGAGTTGCTGCCCTATTTCGTGCGGCTGGCGAACGTCCACCGGCATCTCTCGCCCGAACTGGCGGGCGAGCTCACCAAATTCTATGTGCTCGGCGGCTATCGCTTTCCCGTCCGCGCCGGGCTGCACTATCCGCAGATCTACCTGACGGTGCTCGACATCGTGCAGCGCGGGATCCGCATCGGCATGGACAGCGCGCCGATCTTCATGGCGCGGTTCGAGGATGTGCTGAACCTCACGCCAGTCGAGGCGCGCGAGGCGCTGGGCGTGCGCCATGCCGAGGATCTGGATACGGTGGAGGCGTCGCGCATCTTCGACGATCGCGGCGATGCCTGAACAACCGCTTCACCCCTTCGCCCTTGCCGTGCTCGACGCGATCGCGGCGGCCGGTCAGCCGCCCTATCATCAGGGTAGCGCGCAACAGGCGCGCGCCGATGTCGCCGCGCGCCTGCGCGCGATGCCGCCGCGCCCGCATTCCGGCATCGCCGCGATCGAGGAGATGGCCCTGCCGGGGCCTGCGGGACCGATCAATGCCCGCCGCTATACCCCCAATGCGATCGGCGGCGGCGGCGCGGTCGTCTATGCCCATGGCGGCGGCTGGGTATTCGGCGAGCCGGCGCTGTTCGATCCGCTGTGCAGCTGGCTCGCCGCCGCCGCGAAACGCCCGCTGATCTCGATCGACTATCGCAAGGCTCCCGAAGCGCGCTTTCCCGCGCCGCTCGACGACATGGTCGCCGCCGTGGCCGCAGTCAGCGCAGCCGCGGGACGGGTGGTCGTCGCGGGCGACAGCGCGGGGGGCAATCTCGCCGCCGCGGCCGCGCTGGTGCTGGCCGAGCGCGGCGGCTCACCGATCGCGGGCCAGATCCTGCTCTATCCAGTGCTCGACCATGATTTCGAGACGCCTTCCTATCGCGAACTGGGCGATGCGGGACGGATCATCTCGACCGCCGACATGCGCTGGTTCTGGGATCATTATGCCCCTGGCGAGGCGCGCGCCGATCCGCGCGCCTCGCCGCTCCGCGCCGCGCGGCTCGACCATCTTCCACCGGCCTATGTCGCGGTCGGCGGATGGGACCCGCTGCGCGACGAGGGCGTCCGCTATGCCGAGCGGCTGGCGCAGGCGGGGGTCGCCGTCACGCTGGATGAGCGCGGCGACATGATGCACGGCTTCGCCTCGTCGGCCGGTCTGCTCGACGTCGCGGACGCAGTGCTGGCCAGGGCCGGCGATCTTGCCGCGCGGTGGCTCGGCGAAAAATCCGTCGAGTCGCCGGAATAACCCCAATTGGGGAGTACGGCCGCCGCCACCGGTCATTATTCCATAGCAACGACACGCCGATCGGCGTGCAGCAGTCGATTGCCCAAGCAGGCACACAGTAAGGGAGGGGAGCCATGAGGTCTTCCATTAAGCATCGTCTGATCACGACGTCCGCCATCGCGCTTGCCGGGCTCGTCGCTTCGACCGCACAGGCGCAGGACGCCGCCGTCGAAGCCGAGGAGGTGCGCTCCGACAGCGAAATCGTCGTGACCGCCCAGCGTCGCGAGGAACGACTGGTCGACGTGCCGATCTCGGTCACCGCGATCGGCAGCGATCAGCTCGCGGCAAGCGGCATCACGGGCTCGCGCGAACTGGCGACGCTCGCACCCGGCGTCTCGATGAACACCACCGGCGCCGCGGCGCAGGCGACGGTGCGCGGCATCGGCAACACCATCGTCGGCGGCAATTCGGAATCCCCGGTCGCGCTGTACATAGACGGCGTCTATGTCTCGGGCCAGTATTTCGCGGTCTTCGACCTCGCCAACATCGAATCGATCCAGGTCCTCAAGGGCCCGCAAGGCACGCTGTTCGGCCGCAACGCGACCGGCGGCGCGATCCTCGTCACCACCTCGCGCCCCAGCGACATCTTCTCCGGCAGCATCACGGCAAGCTATGCCAGCTTCGATGACGTGCGCGTCGGCGGCTATATCAGCGGGCCGATCACGGATTCGCTGCGCTTCGACATCGCCGGCAACTATCACAAGGACAATGGCTACGCGGTCGACATCCTGCGCAATTCGCGGCTGGCCGAATATGAAGACACGAGCATTCGCGGCAAGCTGATGTTCGCGCCGGACGCCGATACCCGTATCACGCTGATCGGCGACTGGGGCCGCGTCCGCGACGAGACCGCGGTCTCGCTCAAGGCGACGCGCGCCTCCGCGACGGTCGGCGCGGTGGTGCCCGCTGATCCGCGCGAGTTCGCATTGTCGTTTGACCCCTATGCCACCTCGGAAGGCGGCGGCGTCAGCCTCGACATCGAGCATAATTTCGGCAGTTTCCGCGTGAAGTCGCTGACCGCCTATCGCAAGACGCGCAACTTCTCGATCACCGATCAGGATCGCGTGGCGCCCAATACCAGCCGCATCGATACGCTGATCCGCGACGAATATATCACGCAGGAAGTCACCGTCTCCAATTCCAAGCCCGGCCGGTTCGAATGGATCGTCGGCGGCTTTTATTATGGCGACACGGTGGAGAACCCGACCTATTCGAACGTCACGACGCTGCTCAACAACGC
>JASBTC010000048.1 GCA_030148625.1 Sphingobium sp.
GTTGAAGCCGAGCTGGAGATTGCGCACCGGCTGGACGGCAGCGCTGAATTCAACCCCTTGGCTGCGCGCCTTTCCGCCATTGACCTGGTAGCTGATGCCGTTCTTGAAGCCGTAGGCCTGGATATCTTCCCAGTCCACGCGAAAGACGGCAACGTCGAGCATGACGCGGCGATCCAGGAACTCCGACTTCAGCCCAATTTCGTAGTTCACGATGCGATCGGAATCGACTTGCGGCGGTATGCCGGGTTGCGCGAAGTTTGGGCCGCCCGGCCGATAGCCGCTCGCGATCCGCGCATAGACCATAGTGTCTTCGGTGACGTGCCAGCGCGGCGCGATCGAGTAGGTGAAGACATCCTCTTTCGAGCCGGAGACTTCATGTCCGGCAAGCCCGAACAAGATGTACCCCGGCCCACCGGCGTCTTTCCTGAAATCCTGCTTGTTGCTGGAATATCGTCCGCCAAGGCTGATGTCGAAGGCGTCGGTGAGTTTGTAGGTCACGTTGGCGAAGACAGCCGTCTCACGATACCGGGTTGGGAACTCAGCCTGACCGAACGGATTGAACGGGCCAGGAATCAAGACCTTGTTACTGTCGTAAGCGTCGAGGCGCTGGAGCATGAAGGCGTCTTCATCGGTATAATAGCCGCCGATCAACCAGTCCAAACGCCCTCCGTCGGGCGACGACAAGCGAAATTCCTGTGTCAGCTTGTTGACCTTCGACCGGAAATAGGACGCCATGAGTCCGGCCGGGACAATGACCCCGCCGCTATACTCCGGGAGCGCAGCGCTGACGATCGGATAGAGGCCGCCGTTGAAGAGGCTGCTGTCGGATGTATCCTGGGTGGTCGTGCTGGCGTAGCTCGTCGCAGAGACGAAATCGGTCCAACCGAGCGACCAGTTGAGGCTTCCGGTATAATAGCGCATTCGGGCACTGAAGCGCTGATCAAGCGCATGCGAACTCGTCAGATCGCCATATATCGGCGTGTGGGAATCCGGGAGCAGTGAGACGACGGCGACGCCGTCGGCGTCGATGTTCTGGCCCATGGCCGAAAGCCTGATGGTCAGGTCGTCCGTCGCTTTCCAGAGCAAGGCGATCCGTGCGCCCTTTTGTTCAACTGCGTTCTCGTCCTTTTCCCCCGTCAATCCGTTGTCGATGAACCCCGGGGTGAATTGGGTAAAGAAGCTGGCTGTTACGGCGAGTTCACCCTCTACGATCGGCAGATTGACGCTGCCGCGCAGGCCCCAGCCCGGATCAGCAGCGCCCTCGATTGTCGAGATCTCCGCGCCCATGCGTCCGGAAACCCGATTAAGATCGGGAGTCCGCGTAACGTATTTGAGCAACCCGCCCATGGCGTTGGCGCCGTATAAAGTGCCCTGCGGTCCCCGCAGCACTTCTACTCGCTCGATGTCATAGGGCATCAAATCGAGCGAGAATTGGTTGGCGCCGACCCAGCCCGCGCTCGATCCCAGCGGCGAGTCGTCAATGTAGGTCGCAACCATGGCGGTGGAATTTATTGGCGAGAGACCGCGGATGGTGATCTGTGTCTGCCCAGGCGTCCCGCCGGTATCGACGATGAGGCCGGGGACATAGGCCGCGTAATCGACCAACTGCGTTGCGCCCAACTGTTCAAGGCGGCGCCCGCTGACTGCACTGATCGCCGCCGGAACGTCCTGGATTTTTTCGACACGTTTCTGGGCCGTGACGATGATGTCCTCGTTCATGTCCCGAGCCGCGTCCTTTTCCAGCGCAGCGGCCTGGGTCGGTACGGTTTCGGCGACATATGCCGATGGGCCGCCCACAGCCGAAGCGACGATTGTATAGGTTTGTGCGCCTGTCCTTCGAGCCGTCAGCCCGGTGCCCCTCAGCAGTGCGTCCAATGCTTGCTCTACGGTCATGTTGCCGCGAATGGCATTTGTCCGCTTGCCGGCGGTGATGCGACGGGCGGCGATGATCTGAATGTCAGCCTGTCGACCAAGAGCGCTGATCGCGGACTGAGCAGACTGAGCAGGAACTTCGTAATTCTTGGCCTGGGCTGCGGCAGGTGCTGCCACCGTCACTGCGCAGATGATCGCTGCAGAGGCCATCAAGGTGTTTCCATTCAATGCTCGCATTATTCTTCCCCCCTATTTTCCGGCGCGATGTCCTTGTGTGGGGGAGAGACGTGGCCAGCGAAAAACCTTCCGTCAGGCCTTCGCAGGCGTTACCTGCGCGGCCGACCAATGCGAATTCTGTCGGAATCTGACAGATCAATTTCGACCTGCAGGCTGTTCTTGATCGCGACGGCAAACCCCTCGGGGTCGTCGGTGCGGAACAAGCCGTCGAACTGCTCGTGACCGAGCGTGGGATCGGCCAGATAGATTTTGCGCTGATTGTGTCGGTTGAATTCGGCAATGGCCTCGGTCAGCGAATTGCCCGCCAGATCGATCTTTCCCGCGCGCCACGCGAGCGTTCGATCCACCGAAGACGGTTCCAGCGGTTCCTGACGAATGGCTGCGTTTTCGCCAACGAATGCGCGCCGGCCGGCGACGAGCCTTATACGATTTCCCTCGGCTCCGTCGGCCCAGGCTTCGACCACACCCTCGCTGACCAATATGTCGGCGCCATCGTCGCGCCGCCGCACCGAGAAAGCAGTGCCGACCGCCTGGACCCTGACCCTGCCTGCCTCAACCAGGAACGGCCGTTTCGGATCCTTGGCCACCTGGAACCAGGCCTCTCCTCGATCGAGCCGAACTTCTCGCCGCGCTTCGGCCATTACAACTTCAATCCGACTGGCCGTATTGATCGCGGCCACCGAGCCATCGGCCAGCGGTACCCGGCGGATCTCACCCACCTCGGTCGTGTAGCTGGCCGATCTGAACCACAGCAAGCCAGCGGCCAGCGAAGCCGCGATCGATGCGCCACCCATCGCCAGTGCATTACGCCGGCTGAACCGGAGACGTGGTATCGATGGCTCGCTCGCAGCCGCCGAAGGCGGATCAAGCGTCAACCATGCCGCCTCCGCCTGAAGCAGGGCACCCCGACGCCGCGGATCCCCAGCCAGCCAGGCCTGCAGCGCCTCCTCGTCGGCGTCGCTCCAGGCGCCTGCGTCCATTCGCGCGAGCCAAGTCGTCGCCTCGTCACTCAAATGGGATGGATCCTGCCTGATCATTGAACTTGCCTGCTGCTCGTTTCAAAGGCGCGCATGCGATCGTCGGCGGCCCGGTCCGCATCGCTCCAGGCGCGCTGGATGGCTTTCATCCCCACCCATACCTGCTTTTCGACCGCTTTTTCGGTCGTGCCCAAATGGGCAGCAATCTCTTTTTGCGACCAGCCCTGGATCTTGCGCAACGTGACGATGGTCCGACAGCGCTCCGGAAGCGTGCTCATGAAGTCGAGCATCTTCGCATAGTCCAGCCGTGCGGCCGCTTGCTGCTCTGGAGAGGGATGAAGATCATCGTTGAAGGCATCGATCTCGGCGATGGCATCGATGGGGACCACTCGCTCCCGCTTTAGGCGGCGGAGCAGCAAGTTGCGTGCGATGGAAAAGAAATAGGCGTCGGGCCGGTCGATATGGTCGATGGAATCAAGCATCGAGAGGCGACAATATGCGTCCTGAATCACTTCATCGACGTCCTGTGGCGAAACGCGCGCCCGGCGCAGCCACGCGCGAACCGCAGCCTCATGGGGCATGACCTCCGCCGCCACCCATGACGCGATGCGCCGCCGCTGCTCCAGATTTTCCTGCGTCGTTCCGATGCCGCTGCCTCCCAATGACCCGATGACCCGATGACCCGATGACCATTGACGTCATTCATAGAGACGCAAAGGCAGAAAATCCTTCCGCCACAGCAAAAGTCCACGGAAAGCTGGGCCCGCGACGAGCTTGGGGCGATCGCGGGCACCCGCTGGACGACCAATCGTGGGTGGCCAGCAGATGGTCCGGCTTACGCGTCTACCGCGTCAGATCAGTCCGGCCAGGGGGCTGGACGGATCGGCATACATGCGCCGCCCCATCCGCCCGGCACGGTAGGACAGTCGCCCGGCCTCGACCGCCGCCTTCATCGCGGCGGCCATCATCAACGGGTCCTTCGCCTCGGCGATGGCGGTATTCATCAGCACGCCGTCGCAGCCCAGTTCCATCGCGATCGCCGCATCGGACGCGCTGCCGACGCCGGCATCGACCAGGACGGGCACTTTGGCGCCCTCGACGATCAGCCGGATCGTCACGCGGTTCTGGATGCCGAGGCCCGATCCGATCGGCGCACCAAGCGGCATGACCGCGACCGCGCCGGCATCCTCCAGCCGTTTCGCGGCGATCGGATCGTCGACGCAATAGACCATCGGCTTGAAGCCTTCGTTCGCCAGCACCTCGGTCGCGCGCAGCGTCTCCACCATGTCGGGATACAGCGTCCGCGCTTCGCCCAGCACCTCCAGCTTCACCAGATCCCAGCCCCCGGCCTCGCGCGCCAGCCGGAGCGTGCGGATCGCCTCCTCGCCGGTGAAGCAGCCGGCGGTGTTGGGCAGATAGGTGATCTTCTTGGGATCGATGAAATCGGTCAGCATCGGTGCGTTGGGATCGGAGATGTTGACGCGGCGGACCGCGACCGTGACGATCTCCGCACCCGAAGCCGCAACTGCCGCGGCATTCTGTTCGAGATCCTTGTATTTGCCCGTGCCGACGATCAACCGCGAGCGGAACGTCTTGCCGGCAACGGTCCATGTGTCGCCGTCGGGCGCGGCGTGATCGCCGCCGCCGACGAAATGGACGATCTCGAGCGTGTCGCCATCCTCGACCGGCACCGAATCCAGTGTCGAGCGCGGCACGACCTCCAGATTTCGCTCGACCGCGACCTTTGCCGGATTCAACCCCAGTTCCGCCGCCAGGCCGGAAAGCGTCAGTCCGGCGGCAACGCGGCGAGGCTCGCCATTGACGCGGATCGAAATATTACCGTCTGTGCTCATGAAAAATGCCGCCTGGATTTGCGCGTCGGGAAGGCCGCGCATATAGGAAGGCGCAGCAATGCCTGACAAGCACAAGCCATATATATACGCCGCGATTCTGTGCGGACTGGTCATGGCGGCGCCCGCCAGGGCCGGATTGCCCGACGGCGTCCGCGCCATGATCGAAGCAGCGCGCACCGACGGCAATGCCGAGGCACTCGCCACCGTCATCCGTCTGGCACGGCAGACCAACCCGCAGGACATCGCCGAGATCGAGCTGATCGCCTGGTCCGACGCACGGCTGCTCAGGCCCGCGGCGGAAAGCACGACACTTAGCCTGGCCGCGCCGCAACTCCCGTCCCTGACAATGGCATCCGCCCCACCCGATGCGATCTGGGACGGAGAAGGCGAGCTGGGCGGTTTTCTGACGACGGGCAATTCCGATTCGTTCGGCATCACCGCCGGCATCAAATTGTCGCGCGATTTCGGGCGCTGGAAGCACAGCCTGACCGGACGTGCCGACTATCAGGAAGCGAACCACAAGGTCACCCGCGAATTCTATCAGCTCGGCTACAAGGGCGACCTGAAGCTGAGCAACCGCGCCTATGCCTTCGGCCTGGCACAATTCGAGAGCGATCGACTCGCCGGCTTCGACGAACGCTGGTCGCTGGGTTCTGGCGTCGGCATCCAGCTCGCCAAGAGCGATGCCTTCAGCCTGCGCGTCGAGGGCGGCCCGGCATTCCGCCGCACCGGTTTCACCGACGGCACCGAAGAGATCAATCTGTCCGGACGCGGTGCGCTCGGCATCGACTGGCGCCTGCGCGAAGGTCTGCGCGCGAAGCAGGACGCGTCGATTTACAGCGAGAGCGGCACGACCAGCATCCAGTCCACCACCGCGCTCGATGCAAAGCTGATGTCGAAGCTTTCCGCGCGCTTTTCCTATTCGTTGCGCTATGAGAGTCAGCCGCTGCCCGGATCGGTCGGCACCGATACCGTCACGCGCGCCAGTGTCGTCTACGACTTCTGACCCGAAAGGCGCCCATGGCTGACACCTCCACCGTCTTCGTCCTGAACGGCCCCAATCTCAATCTGCTCGGCCTGCGCGAGCCCGAAATCTACGGATCCGACACGCTCGACGATATCGCGGCGATGCTTGAGGACCAGGCACGGGGCCTTGGGCTGGAGATCGAGCTGCGCCAGTCCAATCATGAAGGCCATCTGGTCGACTGGCTGCATGAAGCGAGCGCCAATGGTGCGAAAGGCGTGATCCTGAACGCCGCCGCATTCACTCACACATCGGTCGCGCTTCACGACGCGATCAAGGCGATCTCGATACCGGTGATCGAAGTGCATTTGTCGAATCCGCACAAACGTGAGGAATTCCGCCACAAAAGCTTCATCGCGTCGGCCGCGCGGGGAACGATTGCGGGCTTTGGTGCGCTTTCCTACGCCCTGGCGCTGGACGCCATCGCACGCTTCTGACAAGGAGCGCCGCTTATGTTGGATAAAAAGAGGGTCGCATGACCGATACCACCAACGGGGGCTCGATGCAGGTCGACGCGGGGCTGGTCCGCCAGCTCGCCGAGTTGCTCGATGAAACGAAGCTCACCGAGATTGAAGTCCAGGACGGCGATCGCCGAATCCGCGTTGCGCGCAACGTGACCGTCAGTGCCGCGCCCGCGGTTGCCGTCGGCGCGACCGCCGCCGCGCCGGTTGCAGCGGCGGAGGCGGCACCCGCGGTCGCCGACAATGCCAATGCGATCAGATCGCCGATGGTGGGAACCGCCTATCTCGCCCCTGAACCCAGTGCCGCCAATTTCGTCTCGGTCGGCAGTGCGGTGAAGGCCGGCGACACGCTGCTCATCGTCGAGGCGATGAAAGTGATGAACCCGATCACCGCGCCCGCATCGGGCACGGTGAAGGCGATTCTCGTCGGCAGTGGCCAGCCGGTCGAATTCGACCAGCCGCTGATCGTCGTCGAGTAGATTCAACCCATGGCAATCCAGAAGCTCCTGATCGCCAATCGCGGCGAGATCGCGCTGCGCATCCATCGCGCGGCGCATGAAATGGGGATCAAGACGGTTGCGGTGCATTCGACGTCGGATGCCGATGCGATGCATGTCCGCCTGGCCGACGAAGCGGTCTGTATCGGCCCGCCGCCGGCCGGCGAAAGCTATCTGAACATCCCGAACATCATTTCGGCGGCGGAGATCACGCATGCCGACGCGATCCATCCCGGCTATGGATTCCTGTCGGAGAATGCGCGCTTCGCCGAGATCGTCGAACTCCACAATCTGATCTTCGTCGGACCGAAACCCGAGCATATCCGGGTGATGGGCGACAAGGTGGAAGCCAAGCGCACCGCAGGCGCGCTCGGTCTGCCGCTCGTGCCCGGTTCGCCCGGGCCGATCGACAATCTTGCCGACGCCAAGGCGATCGCGGCGGAGATCGGCTATCCCGTGCTGATCAAGGCCGCTTCGGGCGGCGGCGGGCGCGGCATGAAGGTCGTGCCCGACGAATCGCAGCTCGAGACCCTGATGGCGCAGGCCGGAAACGAGGCCAAGGCCGCGTTCGGCGACGCGACCGTCTATATGGAGAAATATCTCGGCAATCCGCGCCACATCGAATTCCAGATCTTCGGCGACGGCAACGGCAATGCGATCCATCTCGGCGAGCGCGACTGTTCGTTGCAGCGCCGCCACCAGAAGGTGCTCGAAGAAGCGCCCTCGCCCGTCATCAGCCCCGAAGTCCGCGAGCATATGGGCGGGCTCGTTGCAAAGGCGATGGCCGATATGGGCTATCGCGGCGCCGGCACGATCGAATTCCTCTACGAGGATGGCGAGTTCTACTTCATCGAGATGAACACCCGGCTGCAGGTCGAGCATCCGGTGACCGAGGCGATCACCGGCCTCGACCTCGTCCGCGAGCAGATCCGCATCGCCGAAGGCCATCCGCTGACCTTGCGCCAGGAAGACGTGATCTTCCGCGGCCACGCCATCGAATGCCGCATCAATGCGGAGGATCCCAGGACCTTCGCGCCCTCGCCCGGCCTGGTCAAAAGCTATCACGCGCCCGGCGGCATGAATGTGCGCGTCGATAGCGGGCTCTACGCCGGCTACCGCGTCCCGCCCTATTACGACAGCATGATCGCCAAGCTGATCGTCTACGGCACGACACGCGCCGGCGCGATCCGCCGCCTGCGCCGCGCACTCGAGGAATTCGTCGTCGAGGGCATGAAGACGACGATTCCGCTGCACCAGGCGCTGATCGAGGACCCCGAATTCCAGTCGGGCGACTATACGATCAAATGGCTTGAGGAATGGCTGGCCAAGCAAGATGGTACCCCAACCGCCCCCTGATCGCCATTCCGACGGGGCCAAGGCCCGCCGGCTGGACGCGCCATATGCCTTGTCGACTACGCTACCCGAAAATAGCCCCTGAAACACGTTCAGGGTGACCGTGTGGCGCCTTGTCCGAAGGGCATAATCACCTATCTTCTGGGAACGGCCAGCCTGCGCCGGCATGACGAGTGAGAAGCTGATGAAAGCGACCATCTGGCACAATCCGCGTTGCAGCACCTCGCGCAAGACGCTCGAAATCCTTCAGAACACCCCCGGCGTCGATGTCGAGGTGGTGGACTATCTCAAGACCCCGCCGAGCCGCGAGACGCTCGCCGCGCTCTATGCGCGCGCGGGCCTCACCGCACATCAGGGGCTGCGTCGCAAGGAGCCGCTGGCGCGCGATCTCGACCTGGATCATGTCAGCGAAAAGGCTGTGCTCGACGCGATGGTGTCCGATCCGATCCTGATCGAACGGCCGATCGTCGAGACCGAGAAAGGCGTCCGCGTCTGCCGCCCGATCGAGACGGTGAACGAGATCCTCTGAACATCAATTGCGTGCGGCATTGCCAAGCGCAACGAACCTGTCACATTTCTCCCGTCTAGAAAGATGGAGAACGAATGGGGACAGGGCAGAAAATGGCGACGATCGCGGTCTACAGCCTGAAGGGCGGCGTCGGTAAAACCACGCTCGCGGTCAACCTCGCCTGGTCGTCGGCGATCCAATCGGCCCGGCGCACATTGCTCTGGGACCTCGATCCGCAAGGCGGCGCGAGCTATCTGATCGGTGACGGCAAAGCGGCGAAGGATCAGGCCCAGGCCGTGTTCGCCAAGGATGTCGAGCCCGAAAAGCTGATCCGCGCCTCCACCGTCGAGCGGCTCGACCTGCTCGCCGCCGACACGTCGCTGCGCGGGCTCGACCGACTATTCTTCACCCTCGACAAGAAGAAGCGGCTGGCAAAGCTGCTCGAATCGCTTGCGAAACGTTATGATCGCATCATCCTCGATTGCCCGCCGGGACTGACCGAGACCAGCGAGCAGGTGATGCGCGCGGCCGATATCATCCTGTCCCCCGTCATCCCGTCGCCGCTGTCCGAACGCGCGCTCGACGAGATCGTGTCGTTCCTCGATCGCCAGAGCGGTCGTCACGCGCCGATCCTGCCCGTCTTCTCGATGGTCGATCGCCGGCGGGCGCTGCATCGCGCCGCAATGGAGAAACACGCCGAATGGCCGGTGATCCCGATGGCGAGCGCGGTCGAGCAGATGGCGATCCATCGCGCCGCGATCGGCAGCTTCGCACCCTCTTCACCCGCAGCCCAGGCCTTCGCCACGCTGTGGAAAGGCATTGAGCGCCGGCTGAGCAGGCCAAAATGACAGCGATGTGCGATCTGGACCAATCCGCGTGATTTCGGAATCACGCAGCCAGATCTAGCCATTTGTTTTACTGTGGTTTTTGAGTCGCTTGATGAGTCCATCGAACGACAAATCGCTCCAGGTCACACATGCCGTTGATTGCGGCGACACACAGCGCCATATTTCAACCGTGCAACCGCTCGACACGACCATGCTCCTGCGCGCCTATGGGTGCGGCGTGTTTCCGATGGCGGACGATCGTGCCGCCGATCGCGTCTTCTGGGTCGAGCCCAAGAAACGCGGCGTCCTGCCGCTCGACGGTTTCCATCTCTCGCGCTCGCTCGCCAAGACGCTGAAATCGGATCGCTTCCAGGTCACCGTCGACACCGCATTCGACCAGGTGATCGCCGGCTGCGCCGAGGAAACGCCCGCCCGTCCCGGAACCTGGATCAACGCGCAGATCGAGGTGGCCTGCCGCGAGCTTCACAGCCGCGGCCACGCGCATTCGGTCGAAACCTGGCAGGACGGCGTGCTGGTCGGCGGCCTTTACGGCATCACGCTGGGTGGTGCGTTCTTCGGCGAAAGCATGTTCAGCCGGAGGCGCGACGCATCGAAAGTCGCCCTGGCGCATCTCGTCGCACGGCTTCGCGTCGGCGGATTCACCTTGCTCGACTGCCAGTTCATCACCGACCATCTCGCATCGCTGGGCGCGATCGAGATTCCCCGCGACGACTATGTCGCGTTGCTGGACGCCGCGCTTTCCACCGGCTCGGCGGCTGGCGTCGCGGTGCCCCCACCCGAATTCCGCGCACTCGAGCGACTGGCCGCGCCCGATTCGCCCGACGACACCGTTTCGGTTTCGGCACCGATATCGGGGAAACGCATCGTGCAGGCCTTGGTCCAGACATCATAGACCGGATGCTCGACCATGTTGAGCGACGGCGTTTCCTTGTAGAGCCAGCCTGAAAAGGCGCGGCGCCATTTGTCGTCCGAACCGCGGACGTCTAGCTGGACGAACGCTCCGGTCAGCTGTTCCGGTTCCCAGGGCGCAGTCTGTTCGCAGGCGCGCAGCCGTACGATGACGTCGCCCACCCTGAGCGCCTGGCCCGGCTTCATCCGGAGATCGCGCGAGAGTCCGTTGCGCTTGTTGAGCAGGCCGATCACCGCTTCCCGCTGGGCCATCGGCGTGGTTCCACGCGATGGCGCGGGCGCAGGCGTCGCCCCGCGCGCCCGATTCGCAGGCGCGTCGGCGGGTGCGGCGGCGTTCGACGATTCGGTGGCATTGGCGGCGGGTTCCGCCTGATTCTGCAGCGCCATCGCCGCGCCCCAGCCGGCCAGGATCACCCCGGCGGCACCCAGGCCGGCGACCAGCCGACGATTCATGCGTCCGGCGCCCATGCCTCATAATCCCCGGTCGCCTGCGCACGGCGTCCGTCGGCTTCGAGCGCACCGGACGGACGATAGGCATCGCCGGTTCCGGTGAGATTCGGAATCGCTTCGCGCTGCCAGGGCCGCGGCGCCGGCAGCGCCTCGGACGGGATGGCGTCGAGCGTGCCGTGCAGCCAGCCATGCCATTCAGGCGGCACGCGGCTCGCGTCGTTCGCGCCCTTGTAGATCACCCAGCGGCGCTTGCGGCCGTTTTCGGCCTTCTTCGCCTCATAATAGATATTGCCCTGCGCATCCTCGCCGACGCGCGCGCCGCCGAAGATGGTGCCCATCGCGGTGCCGAAGGTCGCGCCTTCCCACCAGGTGAAGATGTTCTTGAAGATGCCCATTGCGAGTTCCCGTTACCCGATGGCGCGCCAGGAGAAAACCGTTTTGCGCTGCCCGTCGGCTATTTCGCCGTCGGCCCGCCGGGCCAGCTGACATGATCGCCTTCCGCGATGCCGAGCGCGGCCGCGCGGCCGCCGGCGATTTCGAACACCGCGATCACGGGTTCGCCGGACGCGACGGACTCGAGCGACTGCGGAATCGTCTCCTCCGCGATGCGCGCGATGCTGCCGTCCTGGCGGATGAAGATCATGTCGAGCGGGATGATCGTGTTCTTCATCCAGAAGCTGCGTGGCCCGGGCTGGGCGAACGGAAACAGCATCCCGCCATCCTCGGGCAACGACGTGCGATACATCAGCCCGCGCGCCTGTTCGACCTCGGTCCGCGCCACTTCCACCCGGAACTGGCGAACGCCGGCCCCAGTCCGGATCGTGAGTGGCAGCAATGCCGCCGTCTGCTCCGTTGCGGGGGCATCCTGCTCCGTTGCCGGGGTTTGATCCGCCCTGCCCTGGCAGCCGCACAGCGCCGCCACGGCCAGACAGGCTGCCGTCAGGATCACCGGACGCATGACGATTATTCTAACGGCTCGACCAGAACCGCGAGCAGGCCCTTATTGCCGCTCACACAGCGCGCGCGCATCAGCTGGCCCGGCTCGACTTCTCCAAGCCCGGCCCTGCGCAGCGTCTCCATATGGACGAAGATGTCGGTCTCACCATCCTCGCGCAGCAGGAAACCATAGCCCTTCACGCGGTTGAACCATTTGACCTGCACGGTTTCGAACGGCCCGGCCTGATCGACCATCTCGGCAGGATCGACACGATCGCGCCGCTCGGGCGACAGCCGCTCCGGATCGGGCACGACCGCCGTTTCGAGATCGAAGTCGAGGATCTCGCGTGCCTGGAGCCCGCGATTGCGCCGGACCGCCAGACAACTCACACGCGTCCCCTCGGGCAGGCTCCGCCGCCCGTGATCGCGCAACACCGAGAAATGAATCAACACGTCACCAGCGCCGTCGTCCGACACCATGAAACCGAAACCACGCGTCGAATCGAACCACTTCATCGTCCCGTCGTGCTTTTCCAGCACTTCGGCCGCAACAATGCCTTCGCCGGTCTCCACGACCGACGGCTCCACGCCATGTGCGCTGCTATGCATAGCTCCCGACTCTTGCACGCGAGCCCATCTCCCCCAAGAATGAGTCTCAGAACGAATGCGTAACACAGATTGGTTCGTTTCTGAAACCGGGTACGCATATTTGTATCAATTCGGGTCGTCGGGAACTTCGCCTGGCGTCGAATCGACGAGAATCCGAGCAATTTCAAATGAATGTCCGGCACGCACCAACGCGGCGAGCGTCTTTTCCCGCTGTGGCCCGCCGCCGACCGACTCGGCGGCAAAGGGGCCGATCCGCCGCCGCCGCGCATAGGCCAGCGCCGCATCCCATGCCGCCGAGCGCGCGGCGACGCGTGCGCCCTCGGCATCCGCCTCATCGATGCCCGCCGCTCTCAGCGCGTCCGCAACCCGACGCGCGCCATAGCCGCGCCGCGTGAGGCCCGCGCCGCGCGCCTCGGCAAAGGCGCGATCATCGACATAACCAAGCGCCGTCATCTTTTCGATCAGCGCCTCGACAGGGGGCCTTTCGTCCCCGCCCCAGCCACGCTCGGCCAGTTTGCGCGACAGGTAAGAGCGCAGTTTTGCGCGGGTCGTCGCATAGCGACCGGCATAGTTGAGCGCGAGGCGCTGCAGCGTATCCGCGTCCAGCGGGGTGGGTGATCTGCGCGTCTCTTGGGTCACCGCCATGTTTATGCCACAGTCGAGCCGGATTTTGAACGCGTCCACTGCGCTAATAAAGCAGGTTCATGGTGGGGAAACCCAGGCAGATGGCGTCAGTAATACGCCCGCCGCCGGGAAGAACGAGAGCAAGGAATATGCTGGAGCTCGCCGAACCCAGGGTTTCCGCTGTTAAGGTCGCAGGAATGAATATGCTTGAGCCGACGCCGATCGAGGATACCCTCGCGCGCCGCTACTCCGATTTCGAGACGCTGGGCGAAGCGCTGGATTATGCCGCGCTGGGATCGCGCGGCCTGAACTTCCACGATGCGCGCGGCGCACTGGTGCGCCCCTATCGTTTTTCCGAACTGCGTGAAGACGCCCTGGCGTGCGCCCATCGGCTGATCGCGCATGGCGTGCAACCGCAGGATCGCATCGCGCTCGTCGCCGAAACCGGGGCGGAGTTCGCTGCCCTGTTCTTCGGCACGATCTATGCCGGTGCGTGGCCCGTGCCGCTGCCGCTGCCCACATCGTTCGGTGGACGCGATTCCTATGTCGACCAGCTCAGCGTCCAGCTGCGCAGCGCCGATGCGAAGCTGCTCTTCTATCCCGCCGAACTGGCCGGAATGGCCGGCGATGCCGCGACGGCGTGCGGAGTCGAGGGAATCGACTGGGAAAGCTTCGCCGACGCACCGGGATCCGAGGTGCCGCTGCCGGCGGCACAGGCGACCGACATTGCCTATCTTCAATATTCGAGCGGATCGACACGCTTTCCGCACGGCGTCGCGATCACCCATCGCGCACTGCTCGACAATCTGGCCGCACATGCGCACGGCATGGAATTGCAGGACAGCGATCGCTGCATCTCGTGGCTGCCCTGGTATCACGACATGGGGCTGGTGGGCTGCTTCCTTTCGCCCATCGCCAATCAGGTTTCGACCGATTATCTCAAGACCGAGGATTTCGCACGGCGCCCACTCGCCTGGCTCGACCTGATCAGCCGCAATCCGGGCACGTCGATGAGCTATTCGCCGACATTCGGCTACGACATCTGCGCACGCCGCATTTCCAGCCAGACCAATACCGACCGCTTCGACCTGTCGCGCTGGCGGATCGCCGGCAACGGCGCCGACATGATCCGCCCCGACGTGATGCAGAGCTTCGTCGACGCCTTTGCCAGCGCAGGTTTCAAGGCCTCCGCCTTCGTGCCGAGCTACGGCCTGGCGGAAGCGACGCTTGCGGTTTCGATCATGCCGCCGGGCGAGGGAATCGTCGTCGAACTGGTCGAGGAGACCGAGCTTTCCGGCGCGATGGGCAATAGCGATCGGCCGCAGCGTTATCGCGCCGTCGTCAATTGCGGCAAGCCGTGCCGCGACATGGAAGTCCAGATCCGCGAAGAGGACGGCACGCCCCTGCCCGACCGCGCGATCGGCAAGGTCTGGTGCCGTGGCTCCTCGGTCATGGTCGGCTATTTCCGCGACCAGGAAGCGACCGACGCCTGTCTGAAGGACGGTTGGCTGGACACCGGGGACATGGGCTACATGTCCAATGGCTATGTCTATATCGTCGGCCGGGCGAAGGACATGATCATCATCAACGGCAAGAATCACTGGCCGCAGGACATCGAATGGGCGGTGGAGCAGCTTCCCGGTTTCAAGTCCGGCGACATCGCGGCCTTCGCCATCACCACGCCCGGCGGCGAAGAGACTCCGGCGGTGCTGGTCCAGTGCCGCACATCCGACAATGCGGAACGCGCGCGTCTGCGCGACGAGATCCGTGACAAGGTGCGCTCGATCACGGGCATGAACTGCGTCGTCGAGCTTGTACCGCCACGCACATTGCCCCGGACCAGCTCGGGCAAGCTCAGCCGCGCCAAGGCGCGCAATCTGTACCTTTCCGGAGAGATCCAGCCGCTGGATATCGCCGCCTGAGGACAGGCGAGGGACGATGGACCGGTCGGCGACGAACTTTTTTTGAGCGCGTCTCAACCGATCGCTAACCAGTTGCCCGTTATCCGGTCCAGGTGGATCAGAATACGCATATCGATGAAGCGTCGTCGCGGATCGGCTGGACGGCAGCGCTCGGCCTGACCGAGGACAAGCGGCTGGACTGGGGCGCTATCCGCGCCGCTCAGCTCAACGCCCTGTACAAATGCACGCTGATCCGCTTCCTCGCCGTATTGGGCGGTGCGTCGCTGATCTGCGTCGCCCATGCCGCGCGCATCCCGCCCATGACTCTTTATGGCTGGGGCATCGTCATCGTGGCGCTCGGCGTGCACATCGCATCGCGCAAATGGCGCGTACGCGGTTGGGCATTGCGCACGGCGACACGAACCGAACTGCATCGAGAGACCATCGCGCTGGCGCTGTCGGGCGCGCTCTGGGCAGTGCCGGCCCTTTTCTTCGTGAAGGGCGGCGGCATCAACGAGATTCTGATGGTCTGGGCCGTGCTCAGCGGCCTGGCCGCCGCAGCCGCGCTGGTACTGACCGTCGCACCATTGGGGACGATGCTGTTCATCGCGATCGTCGGCACCGCGCTCAGCGTGATGGCCCTCAACCTGGGCCTGACGATGCTCGCGGGTACAAATGCCGTCTTCACGGTGATGCTGGCCGGCATGGCCTTTCTGAGCGGCAAGCGCTTCATCGAATCGCTGGTGTCCGACCAGGCGCTGACCGAAAAGAAGGAAGTCGTCAGCCTGTTGCTGCGCGAGTTCGAGGATACCGGCGCGGACTGGCTGTGGCAGACCGATGCCGCGCGCTGCCTGACACATGTCTCGCCACGCTTTGCCGCGGCGCTGGGCGTCGAACTTGCGGAACTCGAGGGCAAGCAGTTGCTGCGCATCCTGGCGGGCGAGAGCTGGGAAGCGGGCAATTTCGCCTCGGGTCTTCGCGAACTCGCCGAGAAGCTCAAGCGCCGCGAGAGCTTCGCCGATCTGATCCTGCCGGTGAAGATCGCGGGCGCGACACGCTGGTGGGAATTGTCGGCATCGCCGCGTTTCGACGATCGCGGCGCCTTTCTCGGCTTTCGCGGTGTCGGCTCCGACGTCACGGCGCAACGCGATTCGGCCGACAAGATCAACCGCCTCGCGCGCTATGACACACTGACCGGCCTGCCCAATCGCATGATGATCAACGAGACGCTCGCGCGCGCCATGCAGCATGCCGAGCAATGGCGCAGCCAGTGCGGCTTCATGATGATCGACCTTGATCGCTTCAAGGCGGTCAACGACACGCTCGGCCATCCGGTCGGCGACCGGCTGCTGAGCCGCGTGGCCGAGCGGTTGCGCCAGTTGATGACCGAGAACGAATTGTGCGGCCGGCTGGGCGGGGACGAATTCGCGGTGGTGCTGCTCGACGTGCGCGACCAGAATCGCGTCGACACACTGGCCCATGCGATCATCGAGGCGCTGACGCGCCCCTATGAGGTCGATCAGCACACGCTCTATATCGGCGCCAGCATCGGCAGCGCGATCGGCCCCAGCGACGGGCTCACCGCTGAAATGCTCATCCGCAGCGCCGATCTGGCGCTGTATCGCTCCAAGGATGCGGGCGGCGGCAAGCATCATGTCTACGAGCCCCAGCTCCACGCCAATGCCGAGGAACGGCGGACGCTGGAGATCGCGCTGCGCAGCGCGCTCGAAAAGGGCGAACTCCATCTCGTCTATCAGCCCGTCGTCTCCGCCGATGATTCGGCGATCGAAGGCTTCGAGACGCTGCTGCGCTGGACGCATCCCGAAATGGGCGTGATCCCGCCCTATAAATTCATTCCGGTCGCCGAGGATGCACGCCTGATCGCGCCGATCGGCGAATGGGTGCTGCGCACCGCCTGCGAGGAAGCGGTGAGCTGGCCGCCCACCGTCCGCGTCGCGGTCAACGTATCCGCCGAACAGCTGAGCGATCCCAATTTCGTGACCGCGGTGATCTCCGCCCTGTCGCACAGCGGCCTGCCGCCGCACCGGCTGGAACTGGAAGTGACCGAGAGCGTGTTCCTGCGCGAAGGCACGGGCGCGATCGCGATCCTCGACCAGATATTGGGGCTGGGCGTCCGCCTCGCGCTCGACGATTTCGGCACCGGCTATTCGTCGCTCGGCTATCTCCGCAAGACGCAATTCTCGACGATCAAGATCGACCGCAGCTTCGTTCAGGGCGCCGCCAAGAAAAGTGCGGAGAGCCTGGCGATCATCCGAGCGGTCGTGGCGATGGCGGACAGCCTCGGCATGACGACCACGGCCGAAGGCGCGGAGACCGAGGAGGAATTCGAGATGATCCGCGAACTGGGCTGCACCAAGGTGCAGGGCTATCTGTTCGGCAAGCCGATGGTCGCGGAAGAAGCGCGCAAGCTGATGCTCCGCGCCCAGCAGCGTCGCGCAGCGGCCTGATTTGGCATGACGACGTCCCTGCGGCTCTTGCGTCCGTCACGGTCCACCGCTATGTCGCGCGTCTTCCCGGTCCTAGGGGTATAGCTCAGCTGGTAGAGCATCGGTCTCCAAAACCGAGGGTCGTGGGTTCGAGTCCCTCTGCCCCTGCCACGCTTGCCTTGATTGGCGGCGCGGTATATTGGCCCGGGATGCGACAGAGAGGTCACGGGGCGGCTCCGGTCGAGAGACTCGGAAAGGCGCCTGGTGGCCATTTGTCGTTGGTATTGACGAATTTTTCGAAGGCTTGAACAGTGGCGAAGGTCAATCCCGGCGAGTTCATCCGGCAGGTGCGGGCCGAGACCGCAAAGGTCGTGTGGCCCTCCAGCAAGGAGACCGTGATGACTGCCGTCATGGTGCTCATCATGACGACGATCCTCGCGCTTTTCTTCTTCGGGATCGATTCGGCGTTCAGCGCCATTGTCCGGGCATTGCTCAGCCTGATCGGCTGAGCCGAAGCTAATAGGGAAACGCATGTCGCGCTGGTACATCATCCACGCCTATTCAGGCTTCGAGAACAAGGTCCGTGACTCGATCATGGCCGAAGCGACGCGCATGGGGCTCGAAGCACTCGTCGAATCCGTCGAGGTGCCGACCGAGACCGTGACCGAGGTTCGCCGCGGCAAGAAGATCCAGTCCGAGCGCAAATTCTTCCCCGGCTATGTGCTGGCGAAGCTGAGCATGAACGACGACGTCTATCACCTGGTGAAGAACACGCCGAAGGTGACGGGCTTCCTCGGATCCTCGGGCAAGCCGCAGCCGATCAGCGAGGCGGAGGCCGCGCGCATCCTCAATACCAAGGAGGAAGCCGCCGCGGCGCCCAAGCACCAGATCAAGGTGGATTACGAGATCGGCGACAGCGTCAAGGTGCTCGACGGCCCCTTCGCCAGCTTCAACGGCATCGTCGAAGAACTGGATTTCGAGAAGAACCGCGTCAAGGTTTCGGTCTCGATCTTCGGTCGCGCCACCCCGGTCGAGCTCGATTTCGAGCAGGTCGAGCGCGCCAAATAAGAATTTGGGGGCCTGCCCCCGAATGCCTGCGGGAGGGGGCCTCGGCCACCGTCTGGACCGCTAAACTTGAAACAGGGCGAGGCGTCATGGCGCACCGCCCCGACTACAGAGTGAGAATGGACAATGGCTAAGAAGATAACGGGCTATATCAAGCTCCAGGTGCCCGCGGGCGCCGCCAACCCCTCCCCGCCGATCGGCCCTGCACTGGGTCAGCGCGGCGTGAACATCATGGAATTCTGCAAGGCGTTCAACGCCGCGACCGGCGATCTCGAAAAGAGCATGCCGATCCCGACGATCATCACCGTCTATGCGGATCGCAGCTTCAGCTTCGAGACCAAGACGCCGCCGGCAACCTTCCTCATCAAGAAGGCCGCGGGCCTCAAGTCGGGCTCCAAGGAGCCGGGCAAGATTTCCGCCGGAAAGATCGCGCGCTCCAAGCTCGCCGAGATCGCCGAAGTGAAGATGAAGGACCTGAACGCCAACGACATCGAGGCAGCGACCAAGATCATCGAAGGCTCCGCCCGCGCAATGGGCCTCGAAGTGGTGGAGGGCTGAACCAATGGCATTTCAGAGCAAGAAGGCGAAGAAGCTCGCCGAGACCATCGATCGTGACAAGCTGCACGGCGTCGACGAGGCGATCGCGCTGGTGAAGGCCAACGCCACCTCCAAGTTCGACGAGACCGTCGAAGTCGCGTTGAACCTGGGCGTCGATCCCCGCCATGCCGACCAGATGGTCCGTGGCGTCGTCACCCTGCCCAAGGGCACCGGCAAGACCGTACGCGTCGGCGTGTTCGCCCGCGGCGACAAGGCCGAGGAAGCCAAGGCAGCCGGCGCCGACGTCGTCGGTGCGGAAGACCTGCTCGAGATCGTCCAGAACGGTAAGATCGAGTTCGATCGCTGCATCGCGACCCCGGACATGATGGGTCTGGTCGGACGTCTCGGCAAGGTGCTGGGCCCCAAGGGCCTGATGCCCAACCCGAAGCTCGGCACCGTGACTCCCAATGTCGGCGAAGCCGTGAAGGCAGCCAAGGGTGGCCAGGTCGAGTATCGTGTCGAAAAGGCCGGCATCATCCATTCCGGCATCGGCAAGGCGAGCTTCCCCGCCGAGGATCTGCGCGCGAATTTCGACGCGCTGGTCGACGCGGTGGTGAAGGCCAAGCCGACGGGCGCCAAGGGCAAATATGTCCGCAAGATTGCGCTGAGCTCTTCGATGGGCCCGGGCGTCAAAGTCGACACGGCCGAGGTCGCTGCGGCGTAAGCCGGGCGGGATCTGCCAACGAATAGGAAGGCCGGGGCGAAAGCTCCGGCCTTTTTGCTTGGGGATAGCCCCCTTCCTTTCGTCATCCCGATGAAAATCGGGACCTCCCTGCCTGTTCACTGGCTTTGCAAGAAGAAGTGAGATCCCGATTTTCATCGGGATGACGGTT
>JASBTC010000053.1 GCA_030148625.1 Sphingobium sp.
GATATGCGCCCGTCCCGCGACGACGACCGCGATCTCCATCGCGCCGGGATTGGGCCGGCATCCGCCGTCGAAGAAGATCTTCACGCGTGATGGCATGGCATGACCTCCTTAGGCTCCCTCCCGCCGCGGACGGTCACCGCAATCGTGCTGCCTCTAGCAGAGCGTCTTGAGATCCTCGGCCATCGCATCGAGCGCATCGGCGAAGGCGCCGTCCATCGCGCTCTGCAGTGTGTCGACGCCGCCCGACCAATAGGCGGTTCGCGATACGCGCCCGCGATAGCTCTTGTCGAAGGATCGGCCGGACGCGCCCTGTGCCTTGAGCTGTATCACGACATTGGCGCTGTAGGTTACCGCGGTGCTCGCGATCCATGCCGTCTGCAGCGTGAAACTGGCCGTGGGCGTTCCTTCGGTAGCGGCCTCGCCCTCGAAACCGGGCTTGATGCCGCGCGCCGTAAGTCCGCCCAGCACGGCCTGCAACCAGCCCCGCACATCCTGCGGGGCGAGCACACCGCGCTGTCCGATGACGCCGGCCATTTCGGGCGACCGGCGTGCATCGACGATATCGGTGAACCGGGCGGCGCAAACCGGCTCCGGTTGCGCCACGCCTGTGGCTGGAAAGGCGCGGTCCTTGAAGGTCGCCGTCAGTTGCGCCTGCGTCCGTTTGGCCGATACCGGCGGTGCGGCGGCGAGCTGTGCGAGCAGGAGCCCGGCACAGCCCCATCCGATCCCGCGCATAGGAGCCGGTCGAACGGCCATGTCGATCAGGACAGCGGCTGTGCGTGGATGAAACCGCCGGACCACAGCAATGTGCCGTCGGTGGTGTCCTGGATCCGGCCGGAGAAGCCACCGGCCACGCCCTTTTTCTTGTCCTTGGCGGACATCAGCTTGATGTCTTCGGCGGTCAACGCCAGCGTGCGCGGCATCAACTGGCCGATCTTGGCGAATGCCTGAGTCAGCGCCGCGCGTGCCACCTTGCCCTCATCGGCGCTCCACAGCGCCGCATTGGCGTCCATGTCCGCGCCGGGCGTCGGCAGTGAAACCACGCTGGTGATGCTCTGCGTATAAGCGAGATTTTTCGGGAACAGGCGCGATTCCGGCTTTGCCGCACTGGTCGCGGGAACCGCCTTGTTGGCGAATTCGATCTTCGCGACGACGCGAACGCTCGCGAAATCGGGCGACAGGTCATAGGAATATTCGATGAAGGCCACCTGCGCGGCCGTGCCGGCGTCCAGCACCCCGCTCTTGCCCAGCAGCGACGAATCCTTGCTGAACGCCGGTTCCACCGGTTGCAGCCAGGCGATGTCAGCGAGGCCCGCCTTGGTCGTCTCCAGCGACAGTGCGTCGGCATCGAAACCGGTCAGCGCGGCGCGCAGCGGCTCGATCGCGGCTTCTGCCTTCTTGGTACGCGACGCATTTTGAGAGGCTGCCAGCAGACCGCCGAGCATGCCGCCGCCGGTCGCCACCGCGATGTTCGACGGATTGATGTCGGTCTTGATCTCGGACTGCGCGACCATCACCTGCAACGGCCGGCCGGTCACGCTGCGCGTCTGCTCGGTCACGACATTGGCGGGCGCGGCGATCGCCGTCGACCCGACAGACGCACCGGCGAGCGCCAGGCACAGGCTCAGATGAAACGCAGACTTCATGAAATTCCTCCCCAAGGGACGTCCGCGCACAATGGTGCGGGACGAGCGACCCCAAAGGCCCGCTACTGGCGCGTTGCCAGCATTTCAAGCACGTAAATGTCCCATGGACGACCCGGTCAAGAATTATGCCATGGGTTAGACTTGTTCGCTTCGGTTTGAATTCATGCGGCACAACATCGGAACTGTGAATCCGGAATATCGGCGGCAGTTTCTTGAATGCGGAGAGCAGCGATGCGGCGGAATGCCGCATATTTGCCGATCCAGGCACTGTCGGGTGCTCCACTCGGGAATGGCGCCGGTGTGCGTCTGGTTCGATAAGGCAGCGGGTCGGCTAGATTCAGCCTGAAAGGGAACCGATATGTTGTATAGGATCGCCATGGTGCTGGCCGTGCTTGGTGCCACTAATGGGGCATCGGCCGCCGCCCCGGCCGCGGACACGCCGTCCGAAGCTCTGCGGACCTGTGCGACCGGTCATGCGCTGGATCTTGCGGTGGTCAAGCCGGACAACACCGCCGAACACGTGTCCGAAACCGCATTGCAGCTCTGCTATCAGGAGAATCTCGAGGCGCAGACCGAATTCCGCGCCGAGCAGCTGCGCCTCGATCGCTCGATCGGCGCCGACGAACTGGTCGCGTGGTGGGATGTCCATCGATCTGAACTCCGCACATCGCTTGTCGCGGCCATCGACAACTGCCGCGCGTCGCTGGTGGCGGGGGCCGCCCGGTGCGATCCGTCATAACTTGCGCGCGACGATATAGGGCCGGTTGTCATTGCCTTTGCTTGCATGGTTCTCCACGGCCAGTATCTCGAAGCCCGCATCGTCGATGAGCCGGCCCAGTTCGGATGCGCCGAAGATGGTCACATGCGGCGCTTTGCCGACCACGCGCATGGCAGGCAGGAGGACACGTCGGATGAGCGCGGCCATCTCGCCGACGCATGGCGTCTTGGAGATGAACAGGCCGTCCGATGCGAGCAAGGCGTGGATGCCGTGCAGCGTAGCGGGCACGTCGCGGACCAGATGGAGATAATTGAACGCCAGCACGGCATCGACCGGTCTCGCGTCCGACATCAGCGTTTCCACGGTTGCGGTCTGGAAGGCCAGCCCCGCGATCGGCGCGGCGGAGTGCCTGTCGCCGGCGATCGCGATCATATTGGGGGAGATATCGGTCGCGAGATAGGTCGCGACATCGCCCGCGAGCCGCAGGGCCGTCGTTCCGGTCCCGCATCCCAACTCGACGACCCGACCGTCCGGCTGCAACAGGCCGCGCGTCCGTTCCAGCGTGCGCTCATATCCGGCCTGATCGGCGACCGCGCTCCTGGCGTATTTCGGTGCGGCCCTGTCCCAGAAACGGGCGTCGTTCGCGAGACTCATGATCGGTGCTCCGTCGCTGGCACGGCTCGGGCGCTCGTCGTTCCAGCCTAAGTCTTGTCCTCCGCCAGGGTATGCGCGACGATCGCATTGGCATGGCCGTGGCCCATGCCATGATCGTCCTTGAGCATGGCGACCAGTTCCATATGCTTCGCCGCGCCATGGCTGCGCACCAGCGCTTTCCATTCGGCGATGGGGCGGCCGTATTTCTTCTCGATGGACGGGAAATAGGACGCGGGGCCCTTGATCGGTTCGTTGGTCATGCGGCGATTAGAGTGGCCGGACATGTCCCGGTCAAGTCCGTCGGCGGCCGATCTTCGGATTGAGAGTGACGAACTCAAGCCAATAGCCATGCGAATGCGCGGGCGATGAACGCGCGACCGTCCGATTCGACGGGGGCGGCATGGGCCATCAGAATTTTCTCGATGGGCCAGGCCAGGATCCGGTGAAGTGCCGCGCGTGCGACACTTCGATCGAGGAATGTCAGCCGGAATTTTCTGGGGACCGCCGGCTCGGGCGCCGTCATGAGATCGATTTCGGCAATCCTGGCTCTCCAGCCCGCGAACCATCCTGGCTCGAAATGTTGTATCAGGTCGGTGAAGATCGCCGTGCGGCTCTTTCGGTGGAAGAAGACGACTTCGGTGATGATCGGATTGCCCCGGACAATGACCTGATCGATCTCCCCCGACCAGTCGGGCGCGGGATCGTCGTCGAGATCGGCATCGAAGACGATATCCTTTCGCCGCTTGCGCAGTCCCGGCGGCGCATGAAGCCTGGCGCCGGGATAGGCCGTATGCCACTCGCTGATGAACAGGTGATGGTGCGCGTTTGGCGCGACGATATCACGCACCTGACCAAGCGCTTCGACCGCCGCGCGGAGTCCGTCGGAAAGCGCGATGGGCGACCAGATGAAGAGTGCACCATCCGAGAGGCGGATGACGGCCATGCGTGTCGGATATCGGAAGCCGGCGACGACCGCGACCGGGCCGTCCGCGATCCAGATCCCGTCGTCAAAAGGCCGCAGCATCGCGAGGCTCGTGCCGGGATCTCATCCGTCTTCATCCCGGAAATCGATCCGCATCACCAGCCGCCTCGGTGTCGGATGGCCGATCTCGACGAAGCCGGCCGCGGCGAAGATACTCACGCTCCCGACATGGAGCTCGCCCCAGGGTACATCCTGCCCTGGCCGGGTGATCATCGGATAGGCTTCGAGCGCGCGAGCGCCATGTTCGCGCGCGAAATCGACGGCGGCGCAGGCGAGCGCCCGGCTAATACCGCGCCGCCGATAACCGGCGCGCGTGTGGAAGCAGGTAACGGCCCAGATGCCGGTATCGTACCGGTCCTCGTCCCGGCCGATCCAGGGCACGCGATAGACGCGCAGCAGCCCGGCATAGGCGGGGCGCGGTTCGACGGCGCACCAGCCGACCGGCTCGTCGCCGAACCAGGCGACCAGGCCGCTGGTGGCGCATGCATCGGGGCGGCCGCAATTCGCCTGTTCGCGCAACCGCGCGGCACGCACCGCGACGGGCACCTTGCCGAAGGATTCGCCGGGCGCCAGCCGGTAACGCTGGCACTGGCATTTATAGCCGTCACCGCGCGCGCCGAATATCGCGTCGAGATCGCGCCCGTTCGCCATATTGGCGGGCCTGATCGCAATCGCCGCATCCGTCGTCATCTGCGCCGCGCCCATTGGGAAAGGACCGTGTATCTGGCGGGGCGGCGGCGGCGCGTCAACCAGAGTGGGGCTATGACGGCCGATCCCGGCTGCGGGATGACAATTTCGCCGAAGAACTTCGCTGGACTTGAGTCAGTTGGCCCGATCAGCGCACGTCCGCGCCTGTTGCGCCCATCCCCCTGCTGCCCCAGAGTTGGGTTGGAATGCGTGATTGTCGTGAGGAAACGGGATGGCGAAGGCCAGGAAGAAGACGCTGCCCAAGGATTTCGGGACCTTGCTCGAACAGGGGGATTTCGATGCGATCCGGGCGGTGTTCGATCATTGCGACGTCGATGCGCGCGGGGGCTATACGAAGCAGACTGCGCTCGCGTTCGGATTTTGCAGCGACCGGTTGACGCACTGGCTGGTCGAGCGGGGGGCGGATATCGCCGCGCGCGACAATTATGGCGAAACGCCGCTGCATGCCCATGCCGGCCATTGGCAGGGGCGGATCGATGTACTGCTGGCGCTGGGCGCGGCGGTGGACGCGCGCGACGACCGGGGCAATACGCCGCTCCACGCGGCCGCGCGGGCGGGCAATGGGCAGGCGGTCCGGCTGTTGCTGGAGCATGGAGCGGACGCCGACGCACCCGACGGGAACGGCCTGACGCCATTGGCATTGGCGCTGCACCAGTGCAGCAATGCGGCGATCGAGGGCGTAGCGGATGTCGCGGCGCTGCTGCTCGATGTTCCGGCGCCCCGGCCGGCCGGGTTTCGCGCGATTGCCGGGCGCATGTTTGGGCGGGGAAAAGCGGGCAATGTACGGGTGACGCCGGAGTTGCAGGCGCAGGTCCGGCGTATCGGCGCCAATTTCGAGTTCCATCGCGCCGGCTTCAATCCCGACATGCTGGAGACGACCAGTGCCGCGCTCGACCGGCTCTATGTGCTGTTCGATGTGCCGCCGGCTCCGCGCCGGACGATGCATGACGGCAAGGCCGCGATCGTGGCGACGGGCGACCGTTGGGAGGATCGCCATCAGGCATTGTGGGAATTGCTGGTGCCGTCCAGCGGCGCTGCGGCGACCGTGCAGGGGGAAGTCATTCGCATTTCGGGACGCATCCATGACGAGATCGAGCGCAATGGCGGAGCCAATTGGGATGCCGATTTCCGGAAGATGGCTGACGCGTTCGTCGGCCATGTCGGTTCAGGTGTCCCGCTTCCTGAAACGGATCGGACGAAGGCTGCGGCGCTTGTCGCGGGGGCAAGGCGCGGCAATGGGGATGTGCGGCCCTTATGCGAGCTGGCTGTGAACTGGGTCGCGCTCAATCCCGACCCGGTCGCGCTGTCGGCACCCGATTATCGGCGCTGATCGCGGCCGCCCATCGCGGTCCTGAACCGCAGCGACGAAATCGTCGTGCGTGAGGTCCGCGCCATGGCGGCGGGAAATCTGGTGGGCCCAGTAGGTCTCGCACCTACATCCTGCCGTAATCTGCGGCGCGCTCTGCTTTAAGCTACAGGCCCAAGCCGACCTGATAGTCGCGATCCGCTAAGAACTGGTTACGAAAATGAATCGCCGATGCGTTTTCTGTGGATTGGCAACGGCGCGGCGCTTCGGCCGCACGCCGCGTCGCGCCAAGGGTTTCCGCCGGGCCGTTCCGCTGGTGAAACATTGCCTGGCTTGCCTGGGCATGGGCCGGATCGGCGGATATTGCCCATAAATGTGGAGCGAGAAGGGACCATGGGAGTGAAAACGCTGCTGGCGCGTATCATGGCGGCTTTGGTTGCGGCGCTGCTGCTCGGTCATATGTCGGCCGTGCTGGCGCAGAAGCGCATCGCTTTCAGCTTCGACGACGTCCCGCGCAAGGCCGGCGGTTTCTTCACACCCGATACGCGCACGCGCAAGTTCATCGCCGCGCTGAAACGCGCGCGCATCCGCCAGGCGGCCTTTTTCGTCACGCCCGGCAACCTCGACGCACCTGACGGCAAGGGCGGGGAGGCCCGGATCGCTGCCTATGTGCGTGCCGGCCATGTCATCGGCAATCACAGCTACAGCCATCTCTGGCTGTCGAAGACGCCGGCCGGCGATTATATCGCCGATCTCGACCGCGCAGCCGCCTGGCTGAAGGGGCGGCCGGGCTATCGGCCCTGGTATCGCTATCCCTTTCTCGATGAGGGCCGCCGCGATCTTGCCAAGCGGGCGGAGGTGCGCGCCGCGCTGGCCGAGCGCGGGCTCACCAACGGCTATGTCACCATCGATAATTACGACTGGCATCTGGACGGTCTGGCGACGCGGGCAAGGGCGGCGGGCCGGCGCATCGACATGGCCGCGCTGCGCGACCTGTATGTCGAGACTCTGGTCGGTGCCGCGAATTTCTATGACGGCATCGCGCGAACCGCGCTGGGGCGTCAGCCGGTGCAAGTGATCCTGCTCCACGAAACCGATCTCAACGCGATGTTCGTCGACGATCTCGCCGCCGCGCTGCGCGGTGACGGGTGGGAGATCGTGCCGATCGATGAGGCCTATCGCGATCCGATCGCCGCGCGCGAGCCCGATGGCTGGTTCACCAATGGCGGACGCATCGCCGCGCTTGCCCAGGAAACCGGCCGCCTACCCAGGGACCTCATCGATCCGCGTACCGATGAGGACGTGCTGAAAGCGTTGTTCGATGCGCGTGTGGTGAAATCGGTCGATGGAGTTCGGCGCTGAGGGGGCATTTCTTGAGGCGAGCGTGTCGTCCACCGAATATTTCATCCACCGACGAAATTCCCGCTTGAAGTGTTGGATATCAAATGTTCTTCATTTGTTCCATTCAGCGAAGGAAATCCTATGTACGTTACAACAGCGGACCTGGCTGCCAATAACGGCGCCAACCTTGTCGGTTTTATCCAGGCCGGCGCAGGTGCGAAGGCACGCACCGTTCAGGAGAAGGGGCGCGACACGGTGTCCGCTTTCGATTTCATTCCTGTTGCGCAACATGCGGCGATCGTCGCTGGTACGACAAGCTATGATTGTACGTCAGATCTCAACGCAGCAACTGCCTATGTCGAGGCAAAGGGCGCTGCCCTCCATTTTCCGCGCGGAACCTATCTCGTTTCGACATGGGTCCATACTGGTTCTGGCTATGCGATCGACACGTCATCCGGCGTGACATTCAAACAAGTGGCCAAGCCCAGCGGATTCTCAGATGCTTACCCCATCATCAACTTCAACCGCGCTTCGAACATTTCGATGGGCGATGCTCGGTTTGTTGGCAATATTGCCGCTGATACAGGCGAATCCAGCCATGGCGTCATGGTTTTTTCGAGTAAGGGTATTTCGATCGGCAAGATTCACGGAACGAATATTCGCGGCGATGTCCTCTACGTTTATGGTCGCACAACCTCGCAAGCTGAGTTGACTCTGGGCCTGAATGTCACGGGCGTATCCGGCGACAATATCTTTCGATGCCTGGTCGCGCTCGTCGGTGGGCAGGGGCATATTGGCTATGTTCGCAAGGATGGTGCGGTCGGCTATCGCGATCTCGACGCCGAACTGAATACTGGAGGGGCTTATCAGCCGAACAATTTCACGATCGATGATGTTCGGGGGGCGACGGTGCAGGTTACTTCCGACGATAAAACCATTCAGAATGACAGTATGATCTTTGGATCGATCGACCTTGACGGTGCTCGCCTGCAAAATTCGACACCGGGTTATCCGATCTACCCAGGTCTCAATGCCGCTGCATTGGACTGGAATCGTTGCCGTACGGGTAGGATTGGTCATCTCAAATTGCGGAATTATCAGAGCTATCCCGTTGCCTTGGGTAGTGGTTGGGATGTGCTCGAAATCGGCAACTGCGATTTTGAGAATGTCGACACTGTCGAGACAACATGGAAAACCGTATTTCGTCAAATAGATTCGGTGGGAGAATTAGAGCCTGCGTATGAAGGCTTGCTTCGCATTGGCAAGATCAAGGGAAGTCTTGCGCCCGGTGACCGATATGTGTTCAGAAGTTCCGCTGGATTGCTGAAATACGAAATCGGCCAAGCGGATATCGGGGGCGGGGGCTGGGCGACCGGAGTGACTGGCAATGTGGCGCGGTTGGACCTCAACATGAGTGGAAGCAGCGGCCCAGCATTCGGCGAATGCGTTGGCGGCGTCATTTCCAATGCCATGATCGTGAATGCCGGTTCCGCGATCGGCTTCTTCAATTGCCGCGACCTGATTTTTGCCAACGCTTCGGCGACCTTTGCTACACTTGACTACGCCGCCGGTTCGTCAAACATTCTCACGCTGAACAGTTCCTTCAACGGCTCGGCGAAGGATGGCGTCAATATGCTACTTGGAGGCGCGATTCGGGTGAACGGAACGAAGGTGGTCGGTGCACGGGGGGCGGCGGTAGCGAAGCCGGTGAGTGGAACTGCGATCGACAGTGAAGCTCGGACCGCGATCAGCGCGTTGATCGATCGCTTGGGCGCGCATGGTCTGATCGCGACCTGATTCTTCGGATGATAATTCACTGGGAGGGGCGGTCGGAGTGTCGCGATAGAGTGTCTGCTCCGCCGCCTCTCTTTTTGAACAATGTCAGTTACGGTAAGGCGCGGTTTCCTCTCCTTCAATCAACGGCTCGCGCCCCGCAGACGCTTGTCGATGGCAGCCTGTCGTTGATCGAAAGGGTGCAGGCCTTCGCCGGTACGTTCGGCATGGCCGCCGCATGTTCCCCTGAACGGTCACGGGTAGCGTTGTCTGGGGATGGCCAGCGTGCGGGCACCGTTCAGATATTCTACAATAGTCTATCCACCGACGCGCATTTCATCATGAGACATCTGCGGATTTTTGCGATTTCCGGTTGCGGGTGCACTTCTCGCCATACGCCGCAACAAAGGCAGAAGATTGCGCTCCATGCCCCCTCGCAGGATCCGCTTTCGATCATTACCTATGCGCCGATGCTCTTTCGCTTGGCGACACGGTTTCGAGGGGATAGAAGCCGCGTTGGCGCGATATAGTGTATTGCGCATGTAAGACAGTTGTGCGATCTGGAAGCGGATGATGAGCGAAGCCAATTTCGAAACGATGCGTGCGGCGATGGTGTCGAACCAGCTGCGGACTTCAGCCGTGTCCGACACGAACGTGGTCGACGCGATGCGCGCCGTCCCGCGGGAGGCGTTCATGCCGGCGGATCGGGCCGCGCTTGCCTATATCGACACGCCCGTTGCGCTGGGTGAAGGGCGCGCGATCAATCCGCCGCTGGTGACCGGCCGGCTGCTGACCGCGCTGGCGCCGCGCTCCGGTGAGCGTGCGCTCGTGGTGGGCGCCGCGACCGGCTATGCCGCTGCGGTGCTGGCCGAACTCGGCCTGAGCGTGACCGCAGTTGAAGAGAATACGACGCTGACCCGCTTCGCCGAAGGCGCGCTGGCCGGCACAAAGGCCGCGACGGTGGTGAAAGGGCCGCTTGCTGAAGGCTGGGCCGCGAATGCGCCTTATGACGTGATCCTGGTCGATGGCGCGATCGAGCAGGTGCCCGACGCGCTCAAGGCGCAACTCGCCGATGGCGGACGTATGGCGGCCGTGCTGGCCGAGCGCGGCGTCACCCGGCTGGCATCGGGCCGCAAGGTCGGCGATTCCCTGGTGCTCGGTGATTTCGCGGATTCGGAAGCGGTGTCGCTGCCCGGTTTTGCGGTGCCCGCGGGCTTCGTTTTCTGAAGAAGGTTTCGAGCGTGCTGAGAACGAAATTCAGATCACTCGCAGGGGGTGCCGCGGTCGCGGTACTGGGCCTTTCGTTCGCTGCCACACCCGCATCGGCCGAAACGCTGCGCGAGGCGCTGACGCGCGCCTATAACACGAACCCGACGCTGACCGGCGATCGTGCACGTCAGCGTGCCGAGGACGAGAATGTGCCGCTGATCCGCGCACAGGGCCTGCCCAATGCCAGCGCGACTGCCGAATATACCGAAAATGCGGCGGGCACCGCCGGTATCTTCCGCTCTGCGCGCAATGCGCAGGCCATCGCGCAGATCAATGTACCGATCTATCGCGGCGGTGCGGTGCGCAACGGCATCCGTGCGGCGGACACCCGCGTCGACGCGGGGCGGGCCTTTCTGCGCGGCACCGAATCGAGCGTGTTCAGCTCGGTCGTCGCCGCTTACCTCGACGTGATCCGCGACGAATCGATCGTTCAGCTCAACCAGGCAAATGTCGGCGTGCTCGACGTCAATCTGCAGGCGACCAACGACCGGTTCGAAGTGGGCGATCTCACCCGCACCGACGTTGCCCAGTCGGAAGCGCGGCTTGCCATCGCGCGCAGCCAGCTCGAGACCGCGCAGGCGAATCTGATCGCCAGCCGCGAACGCTATGTCCAGGTGGTCGGTACGCCGCCGGTCGACCTGCAATCGCCGCCGCCACTGCCCAATCTGCCGGCCACGCCGGAAGCGGCTGTGCAGGTGGCGCTGGTCGACAATCCCGATCTGGTCGCTGCAGCGAAGCAGCGCGATGCCGCGCGCTATGACGTCCGCGTCGCCGGCGCGTCGCGCCTGCCGCAGCTTTCGGCGGTTTCGGGTGGTCAGTATCAGAGCTTTCTGGGTTCGGTGCGCAACAACATCTCAGGGCTGACCAATTCGTCGAGCTCGGCGACCGTCGGTCTGCAGGCGACGCTGCCGCTCTATCAGGGCGGTGCGCCGTCGGCGCAGGTCCGCCAGGCGCAGGCGCGCGAAAGCCAGACGATCGAGCAGCAGATCGAGACAGAACGAGACGTGATCGCGCAGGCACGCTCGGCCTATGCCAGATGGCAGGCCGCGAACGACGTGATCACCAGCTCGCAGACTGCGGTCGAGGCGAATCGGCTGTCGCTCGAGGGCGTTCGCGCCGAGAACAGCGTCGGCACGCGCACCATCCTCGACATATTGAATGCCGAGCAGGAATTGCTCAATTCGCAGGTGCTGCTCGTCACCGCGCGGCGCGACGCCTATGTCGCCGGCTTCACCCTGCTGGCCGCGATGGGCCACGCCGAGGGACGCGATCTCGGCCTCGATGGCGGTCCGCTTTATGACCCGGTCGACAATTACAAGCGCGTCCGCGACATCATCTGGGACTGGGGCCGCGATGCCACACCTGTTGCGGTTTCGACGCGAACCGTTGACACACCGGCCCAAAATCCGTCAGTAACAGCGTTACCGAAGCAGTAAGGCTGTGAAGATGGGGGACATCAGCAACGAGCCGTCGATGGAGGACATATTGTCGTCCATCAAACGGATCATCGCCGAAGACGCTGATACGTCGGCGGCGACCGCACGTGTCCGCGCGGCTGCGCGGCGCCGTTCTCCGCCGGTTCCCGCGGTTTCCGAGGAACCGGAGATCGATGACGAGGTTCTCGAACTGACCGACACGGTTGTCGAGAGCGACGCCTATGCCGAGGAAGAAGGGCCTGAGCCGATGAAGGAAGTCGCGGAGGATCCCGAGCTGATTTCCGAGCGGGTGGCAAAGGCCAGCCGTATGTCGCTCGAATCGCTTTCATCGCTGATCGTGAAGCCTGAGGCGGGCGCCAACACGCTCGAAGGCCTGGTGCGCGAGATGCTGCGCCCGATGCTCAGCGAATGGCTCGACGCCAACCTGCCCGCCGTGGTGGAGCGTATGGTCTCGCGTGAGATTCGCCGGATCACGGGCAAGGATCTTTAAGTCTGGCCTAGCCCCCGAGGGTTATCGGGGTTCCTGCTGACATTCGTTCATCGTCGTCGCTTCAGCGAAAGGGGGCGGCGTCCTCGCATCGCCACGCCCTGCGCTCAAACATGGCAGTCCCTGAAAAATGGGTCTATTGAGCACCCATGAAGACCTTGCTGCTCGCGAGCCTCACTGCGCTCGCCATCGCCCAGGCGCCCGGCGCCGCTATCGCCCGCCCCATGACTGCCGAGGATCTGGCGACGATGCATCGCGTCGGCGCGCCGACGGTGTCGCCCGATGGCAAATGGCTGGCCTATTCGCTGAGCGAGACCGATCTTCCCGCCAATAAACGCCGCAGCGATCTGTGGCTGCTCGACATCGCGACCAAGGGCGCGGTGCCGGTCAAGATCGCGTCGGCCGCCGACAAGAACGAGCATGATCCCAAATTCTCGGCCGACGGTAAGCATCTCTATTATCTGAGCAATGCAGCCGAGACCGAGCAGGTCTGGCGCGTCGCGCTGCCCGGCGGGGCGCCCGAGCAGGTGACGACCCTGTCCGCCGACGTCGCGGGCTATGCGCTGGCGCCGACCGGCGACCGCATCGCGATCTGGGGAGAGCGTCATCTCGGCTGCCGCGATTTCGCCTGCTCCACCGTCCGGTTCGCCAACACCGCGATCGGCAACGGGCGAACCTATGACAAGCTGTTCGTCCGCCACTGGGATGAATGGGAGAACCCGAACGAACGCTCGCGTCTTTATGTCTTCCCGCTGAAGGACGGCAAGGCGGAGGGAACCGGCGTTTCGGTGGTGGGCGAACTGGTCGGCGACACGCCGTCCAAGCCCTTTGGCGGCGGTGAGGAGATCGCCTGGGCACCCGACGGCCGGACGATCTATTTCGCCTTGCGCGAAGCAGGGCGGATCGAGGCGACCTCGACCAATCTCGACATCTTCGCCAGCCCCGCCGACGGCAGCGCCGCACCGGTCAACCTGACTGATGCCAATGACGCGACCGACACGCTGCCGGCCGTCTCACCCGACGGCAGATTTCTGGCCTATGTCGCGATGAAGCGGCCGGGCTATGAGGCCGACCGTCAGGTCGTCCAGCTCCGCAATCTCGCGACCGGAGAGACGCGCGCGCTGACCGAAGGCTGGGACCGTTCGGTCGGTTCGCTGGCCTGGGCGAAGGACGGCAGGAGTTTGCTCGTCACTGCCGGCGACGTGCTCGACGATCCCGCTTTCCGAGTCGATGTCGCGAGCGGCAAAGTGACGCGGCTCACCCAGGGCGGCACTGCGGGCAATCTCGTCCCGCTCGCCGACGGTGGTGCGATCCTGACGATCAATTCGATCCAGGCGCCAGACGATCTCTACCGGATGAGCAAGGCCGGCAAGCTCACCCAACTCACCCGGGTCAATGCCGACAAGCTTGCGCAGATCGATCCGGTCAGCGTCGAGCGGTTCAGCTTCGCCGGTGCCGGCGGCGACACAGTCTGGGGCCAGATCGTCAAGCCGCAGGGCGCAGTCGGCAAGCTGCCCGTCGCGCTGCTCGTCCATGGTGGGCCGCAGGGCAGCTTCGGCAATGGCTGGTCCTATCGCTGGAACCCGCGGCTGTTCTCGGCGCCCGGCTACGCCGCGGTCACGATAGATTTCCATGGTTCAACGGGTTACGGCCAGGCTTTCACAGATAGTATCAACCGCGACTGGGGCGGCAAGCCTCTTGAGGATCTGAAACTGGGCATCGTCGCTGCGGGTGCGAAGGATGCCGGGATCGACATCGCCAATGCCTGTGCGCTCGGCGGCTCCTATGGCGGCTATATGATGAACTGGATTGCCGGCCAGTGGCCTGACCGGTTCAAATGCCTGGTCCAGCACGACGGCGTCTTCGATGCGCGTGCCATGGCGTACGAGACCGAAGAGCTCTGGTTCGACGAATGGGAGCATGGCGGCCCCTATTACGAAAAGCCCGAAGAGTTCGAAAAATGGAACCCGGTCAATCACGTCGCCAAGTGGAAGACGCCGATGCTGGTGATCCATGGCGCCAATGATTTCCGCATTCCCGACACCCAGGGTCTCGCCGCCTTCACCGCACTCCAGCGCCGCGGCGTGCCCTCACGCCTGCTGCATTTCCCGGATGAGAATCACTGGGTGCTGAAGCCGCGCAACTCGATGCAATGGTATCATGAGGTCTTCGCTTGGCTGGATCAGTGGACGAAGGGGGACGGAAGCGCGACGCCGCGATAGCGGGGTTCCTCGCCGTCATTGCGAGCGAAGCGACGCAATCCAGGGATGTATCAACCGCTGGATTGCTTCGTCGCTTTGCTCCTCGCAATGACGGCGTGAGGAGATCGCCTGCCCAAATCGCAATGAGCAGTTGGAATCTGATGCGCTAGCCCGCTAAAGCCCGCCCATCATGACCGAACTCGCAAAGACCTTCGATCCGGCCGCCATCGAGGCGCGGTGGTACGACCATTGGGAAAAGGGCGGACTGTTCCGCCCCGCGCGGCCCGACGCCGTCCCCTTCACCATCGTCAATCCGCCGCCCAACGTCACCGGCAGCCTGCATATCGGCCATGCATTGGACAATACGTTGCAGGACGTGCTGGTCCGTCATGCGCGCCTTCAGGGCAAGGATGCCCTGTGGGTGGTCGGCACCGACCATGCCGGCATCGCCACGCAGATGGTGGTGGAGCGCAACCTGAACTCGCAGGGCGTGAAGCGCACCGACATGAGCCGCGAGGCGTTCGTCGAGCATGTCTGGGAATGGAAGGCGCAATCGGGCGGGCAGATCACCCGCCAGCTTCGCCGGCTCGGCTGCTCGATGGACTGGAGCCGTGAACAGTTCACCATGGATCCGCATTTCAGCAGCGCGGTCATCAAGGTGTTCGTCGATCTCTACAATCAGGGCCTGCTTTATCGCGACAAGCGCCTGGTGAACTGGGATCCGGGCTTCAAGACCGCGATCTCCGATCTCGAGGTCGAGACCAAGGAGATCGCCGGCAAATTCTGGCATTTCCGCTATCCGCTCGAAGATGGCAGCGGCCATATCTCGGTCGCGACGACGCGCCCCGAAACCATGCTCGCCGACATGGCGGTCGCGGTGAATCCGGAGGACGATCGCTACAAGGCGCTGATCGGCAGCAACGTCCGTCTGCCGATCACCGGCCGGCTGGTTCCGATCGTCGCCGACGAGCATGCCGATCCCGAACTGGGCTCGGGCGCGGTGAAGATCACGCCGGGCCATGACTTCAACGATTTCGAAGTGGGCCGTCGCGCGGGCATCAAGGCTGCGGACATGCTCAACATGCTCGATGCCGAAGCGCGCGTCGTCCAGACCGTCGACGGGCTGGTGCCCGACGATCTGATCGGGCTCGACCGGTTCGAGGCGCGCAAGCAGGTCGTTGCCGCGATCGACGCGGCGGGGCTGCTGGAAAAGGTTGAGGATCGTACGATCCAGACGCCTTATGGTGACCGTTCGGGCGTGGTGATCGAACCCTGGTTGACCGACCAATGGTATGTCGATGCCGAAACGCTGGCGCAGCCGGCGATCGCGGCCGTGCGCAACGGCGATATCCGCGTCGTGCCCAAGAGCTGGGAAAAGACCTGGTTCAACTGGCTGGAGAATATCCAGCCCTGGTGCGTCAGCCGCCAGCTCTGGTGGGGGCACCAGATCCCGGCCTGGTATGGCGATGACGGCAAATGCTATGTCGCTGAGGACGAAACGGCCGCGCAGGCGCTGGCGGGCGAGGGCGTCGCGCTTACCCGCGACAGCGATGTGCTCGACACCTGGTTCTCCTCGGCGCTCTGGCCATTCGGTACGCTGGGCTGGCCGGAAGAGACCGAATTGCTCAAGCGCCATTATCCCAATGACGTTCTGATCTCCGGCTTCGACATCCTGTTCTTCTGGGATGCGCGCATGGCGATGCAGGGGCTGCACTTCCTGAAGGAAGCGCCGTGGAAGACGCTGTATCTCCATGGGCTGGTCCGTGCTGCCGACGGTTCGAAAATGTCCAAGTCGAAGGGCAATACCGTCGATCCGCTCGGCCTGGTCGATCGCTATGGCGCCGACGCGCTGCGCTTCACGCTGACCGCGATGGAAAGCCAGGGCCGCGACATCAAGCTCGATGAGAAACGCGTCGAGGGATATCGCAATTTCGCGACCAAGCTGTGGAATGCGACGCGCTTCGCCCAGTCCAATGGCATCGGCGCTTCGAAGACCTTGCGGGCACCCGATGCGGCACTGCCGGTCAATCGCTGGATCATCGCGGAGACGATCGAGACCGTGCAGAAGCTCGATCTCGCCTTTGCCGATTTCCGTTTCGACGAGGCGGCAAACACGATCTACCAGTTCACCTGGAGCCGTTTCTGCGACTGGTATCTCGAACTGATCAAGCCCGTCTCGGTGGGTGAGGAACGCGGCCAGATCGATGACGAAACCAAGGCCGTCGCCGGCTGGGTGATCGATCAGATCCTCGTCATGCTCCACCCCTTCATGCCCTTCATTACCGAGGAATTGTGGCATGCGATGGGAGCGCGCGACTATGACCTCATCGTCGCCAAATGGCCGCTGGCCGACACCCATGCGCTCGATGCGGGGGCCGCGCAGGAGATCGACTGGCTGATCCGGCTGGTTTCCGAAGTGCGTGCCGCGCGCTCCGAACTCAACGTGCCGCCGGGCGCTCGCCTGCCGCTCCATGTTCGCGAAGCGGGCTCGACCACCGCCGAGCGGCTGACTCGGCAAGCGGCGGCGCTCGGCCGGATGGCGCGCGTCGAGGCGATCAGCCACGATCCGGCGCCGGAGGGTGGCGCGATCCAGATCGTGGTGGACGAGGCGACCTATATGCTGCCGCTGGCCGGCGCGATCGACCTGGACGCGGAACGCGCGCGCATCGCCAAGGCGATCGAGGCGGCCGCAAAGGAGCGCGATTCGCTGGCGGGCCGGCTGTCCAATCCGAGCTTCGTCGAACGCGCCAAGCCGGAGGCGGTCGAGAAAGCGCGAGCGGATCATGCGGAGAAGGCGGCCGAGGCCGAAAGGCTGCAGGCGGCACTGGCGCGACTGGGGTAAGCACTGGCGCAGTGACTGCTTTGGATGCATCTGCGTTCAACTTTCTCCGTCATTCCCGCGAAAGCGGGAATCCCGCTTTTCTGATCTCCGGATCGAAAAAATGAGAAGCGGGATTCCCGCTTTCGCGGGAATGACGTAGGGGCAAGGCGTCAGGGAGAAGCGGGATGGCCGAGACAGAGAAAAAGACCGGCATCCACGATCTCACCCAGGGTCCGATCACGCGCACTCTGCTGATCTTCGCGCTGCCGACGCTGGGATCGAACGTCCTCCAGTCGCTCAACGGATCGGTCAACGCCATCTGGGTGGGGCGTTTCCTGGGCGAGAATGCGATCGCGGCGACTGCGAACGCCAATATCATCATGTTCCTGATGTTCGCGCTGGTCTTCGGTTTCGGCATGGCGGCGACGATCATGGTCGGCCAGGCTTTCGGGCGCCGCGACGTCGATGCCGCGCGCCGCGCCATCGGCAGCGCTCTCGGCATGTTCGTGCTGCTGGCGATCGTGATCGCGGTGGTGGGCTGGATCTATTCCCCGCAGATCCTGCATCTGCTCGCGACACCGCCAGAGGCGGAGGTGATGGCGCTTGCCTATCTGCGGATCATCTTCCTGGTGATGCCGGCGTCCTTCCTGTCGGTGCTGCTGATGATGGGCCTGCGCGGTGCAGGCGATTCGATGACACCGCTCTGGTTCATGGTGCTGAGCGTGTTGCTCGACATGATCCTCAATCCTCTGCTGATCCTGGGTGTCGGGCCGTTCCCCGAACTCGGCATCGCCGGATCGGCATTGTCCAATGTGATCGCGGGCTATGTCAGCGCGATCGCGATGGTCGTCTATATCTATGCGAAGGATCTGCCGCTGAGGTTGCGCGGGCCGGAACTCGCCTATCTCAAGCCCGATCCCGCACTGCTCAGGATGATCCTGGCCAAGGGCTTTCCGATGGGCCTGCAGATGATCGTCATGTCGACCGCCGGTCTCGCCATGACCGGTCTCGTGAACCGCGAAGGGCTGCTCTACGCCGCCGCCTTCGGCGTGATCCAGCAACTCTGGACCTATGTGCAGATGCCGGCAATGGCGATCGGTGCGGCGGTCAGCGCGATGGCCGCGCAGAATATCGGGGCAGGGCGGTGGGACCGGATCGCCCAGATCACGCGATCGGGCATTATCGCCAATCTTGCCATGACCGGCGCGCTCGTGCTGATCCTGGTCCTGTTCGATCGCTACGCGCTCGCGCTGTTCCTGGGCGGCGCCAGCCCGGCGATCCCGCTCGCCGCGCATATCCATCTGATCTCGGGCTGGAGTTTCATCCTGTTCGGCATCACACTGATCCTGTTCGGTGTGATGCGCGCGAACGGTGCGGTCTATGGTCCGCTCATCACGCTGGTCATCGCGCTCTATCCGGTGCGCCTGGGCTTCATCCTGTTTATGCGCGACACGCTGGGCCCCGACGCGCTCTGGCTCAGCTTCCCGATCGGTTCGCTTGTCACCGTCCTGCTCGCCATCGCCTTTTATCGCTCCAACAGCTGGCGTCGCGCGACGCTGATGGTGCCGCCCGGTCCCGAGGAATGCCGCGAGGCAGTCAATTCGGAAACCGAGCCGGCCGGGCGGTTGACACCGACGGCATGATGCGATGGCCCCGGACGTGATACAGCCCAGCCTGCCGATCTGCGTTGCGGCGCTCTACAAGTTCACGCCTTTCGCCGATTGCGCGGCGATCCGTGCCGATCTCGCCGAGATGTGCCACGCACAGGCGATCAAGGGGACTTTGCTGGTCGCGCGCGAAGGCATCAACGGTACGATCGCGGGATCCGATATGGCGATCGAGCAAATATTGGCGGCGATCCGTGCGCTGCCGGGCTGCGCCGATCTCGACGTCAAATTCTCACGTGCGGCGACGCTGCCGTTCCACCGGATGAAAGTGCGGCTGAAGCGCGAGATCGTGACGATGGGAGAACCCGATATCGATCCGCTCGCCAGTGTCGGGCATTATGTCGCGCCCACCGACTGGAATGCGTTGATCTCCGATCCCGGCACCATCGTCATCGACACGCGCAACGATTATGAAGTGGCGGTCGGCAGCTTTGCCGGCGCGATCGATCCGAAGACGCGCACGTTCCGCGATTTCCCCGCCTGGTTCCGCGCCGAGCGCGAACGTCTGCTGGGCGAAGGCACGCCGCCGAAGGTCGCGATGTTCTGCACCGGCGGGATACGCTGCGAAAAATCGACGGCGTTCCTGAAGGCGGAGGGCCTGGACGAGGTCTATCACCTGCAGGGTGGGATCTTGAATTATCTGGAGACCATCCCCGCTGAGCGGAGCCTTTGGGAAGGCGAATGTTTCGTGTTCGATCAGCGAGTGACGGTTGGCCACGGCCTCGCGCCGGGCTCGTATACGCTCTGCCATGGCTGCCGCCGTCCCGTCGGAGCGACCGATCTCGCTTCGCCGCTTTACGTCGAGGGTGTCAGTTGCCCGACCTGCCATGCCGAGCGCACCGAAGAACAGCGTGCCGGCTATGCGGAGCGGCATCGTCAGGAAAGCCTGGCCGAGGCACGGGGCGAGGCGCATATCGGCGCGCGGCGTGACGACTAGGGTCCAGACCCATTATTTATGAGGCCTCATCAATAATGGGTCTGGACCCTAGGCCAGTTCTCTACAGCTTTCGCCGCTGCCCCTATGCCATGCGGGCACGGCTCGCGCTGATCGTCAGCGGTACGATCTGCGAGATCCGCGAAGTGAAGCTGGCCGACAAGCCGGCGGAGATGATCGCTGCATCGCCAAAGGCGACCGTGCCGGTGCTGGTGCTGCCAGACGGACGCGTGATCGACGAGAGCCTGGACATCATGCGCTGGGCGCTCGATCGGAATGATCCGGAGCACTGGCGCGACCATGCGGAGGATGCCTTGATCGCGGTCAATGACGGGTCCTTCAAACATCATCTCGATCGCTACAAATATCCTGATCGTCACGCGTCCGATCCGACGGCACATCGCGGCGCAGGCCTGGAATTGCTCCGCGGACTGGAGGCACGGCTGGTCTCGAACGTCTATCTCTGCGGCGAGGCGCGAGGGCTGACCGATGCCGCGATCATGCCCTTTGTCCGCCAGTTCGCCGAGACCGATCGACTATGGTTCGACGCCCAGCCGCTGCCGGGCGTGCAGGCCTGGCTTGCGCGGCAGCTTGCTGCGCCGCTGTTCGCGGCTGCGATGATCCGCCTGGCTCCCTGGCGGGCAGGCGACACGCCGATCATCTTCCCGGACGGCTGAATGTCCATTTCGGGAGTGAGTCCGTCTTCCCAGGGATTTTTATCTCGGCTAATCCGCCGGTGTTACGAAGATAACGGGGAGGTTGCGTGATGCGTTGCTGGTCGAGAATGATCCGGACGGGCGTGTTGCTCTATGCGGCGGTGTCGTTGCCGGCCATCGCGCAGAGCTCATCCAGCGATACGATGGCGAAGATCGCCGACGATATCGTCGCCAACCGTCTGGCCGCCAATCCATTCCTGCCGCTCTATGCCGAGATCGGCGGCGGACGGAACGACATATTGATCGATATCAGCCCGGCCGCGATCGCGCGCAACAATGCCGAGGTCGATGCGCTGCTCGCCCGGCTCGACGCACTCGACCCGAAGACGCTGCCCGACCGGGCGACCATCCGCGACTATGCGATCGCGCGGGAGATGCTGGAGGCGGAGCGGGGCCTGCGCGTCTGCCACAGCGAGCTCTGGACGGTCTCGCACATGGACGGCTGGCCGGGCAACTTCGCCAATCTGGTCGAACGCCAGCCCGTCGCCACTGCGAAGGATCGCGCCGATGCGCTCGCCCGCTGGGGCAGTCTGCCCGATTATATCGCCGCCGACATCGCCAATCTGAAACAGGGCATCGCCAAGGGCTATGTCGTGCCACGTTCGGTGGCGGTGCGCGTGCTGGCGCAGGTCGAGGGACTGATTACCGGGACGCCCGAGGCATCGCCTTTCTTCGTGCCCGCCAAGACCGTCGACGATGCCGCGTTCAAGGCGGCGTTCGCGGCCTTGATACGCGACAAGATCACACCGGCGATCCGTGGTTATCGCGACTTCCTGCGCGACACCTATATTCCCGCCGCGCGCGAAAGCCTGTCGGTGCTCGATCTGCCCGACGGCCGGGCCTGCTACAATGCCATGCTGCGCTCCTACACGACGCTCGACCGGCCGGGCGAGGATGTCGCGGCATTGGGCGAGCGCACCGTTGCCGCCAATGTCGCCGACGTCCGCGCCATCGGCAAGAAACTCTACGGCACCGACGATTTCTCGCAGATCGTCGCGCGGGTGAAGGCGGACCCGGAAGAGCGCTTCGCATCGAAGGAAGAGATTGTCGCCTATAATCGCGATGTCGTGGAGCGCGCCCGCACCGCAGTGGCCGCGCTGATCGACAATGTGCCGCAGCAGCCACTGGAAGTGCGGCCGATGACCGACGCGATGGAGGAGTCGGGCGCCAGTTCCAACTATACCCCCGCCGCCGACCCGGCGAAACCCGCGCTTTACATGCTCCAGGTCGGCAAGGTCGAGGATGCCCGCCGCGCCGACATGGCGATCACCGCGGTGCATGAAGGCTATCCCGGCCATCATCTGCAATTCGCCTATGCTGCGCGGCTGCCCAACAGCCGGCTTTCGAAGATCGGCTTCAATTCGGCCTATATCGAGGGCTGGGCGCGCTATGCCGAGCGCATGTCCGAAGAGATCGGCCTGCTCGATACGCCTCAGATGAAGATCTCCCGGCGCGCATGGCCCGCGCGCGGCATGGTCGCCGATCCCGGCCTGCACATCGGCAAATGGGATCGCGACCGGCTCGTCTCCTATCTGAGCGAAACCGGTCGTTTCCCGCCCGAAGTGGCAAAGGGGATGATCGATCGCATCGCGATCCTGCCGGGACAACTCACCGCTTATGATTCGGGCGGGCTCGAAATCCTGGCGCTCCGCGACCAGGCGCAGAAGGCGCTGGGCAAGCACTTCGACATCAAGGCGTTCAATGCCGTGGTGCTCGGCGACGGCGTCGTGCCGCTGGCGCTGCTGCGCAAGAATGTGGAGGCCTGGATCGCCAGCCGGAAGTAGGGGGCCTGAAAGAGAGTGAGACTTTTCGGAAAGGCGCCGAGCCAAGGCTTTTTTGCTTCGTCACCCTGAACTCGTTTCAGGGTCCATGTCGGGATCTTCGCTGTCGCGTGGGTTGTGGCATGGATACTGAAACAAGCCCGTCCCGAGCTTGTCGAGGGGTTCAGCATGACGGGATGGTGGCTTGTCGGCGACAGGCCTCACCCCTTCGGTGCCGCAACCTCGATAATCCCCGCCGCCACGCGCGCCACCACCGGGGTTTTCGCCAGCACTTCGCCGTCGATCGAGATCGCCAGCGGCGGTTCGGTGCGGACCTTGATCTCCCGTCCCGAAAAGCTCTCCACCGTTTCCTTGCGTGCATCGAGGCGGAAGAAGCTGGTGAACCAGTTCCACACGAGCCGGCGTTTGACATGGCCGGTGACCGCCTGGACGATGATCTCGCCGCTGTCGGGCTCGGCGTCGTCGATCAGTTCGGTGCCGCCGTGGAACGCACCGTTGGAGATGCGAACCTCCACCACTTTCAGCCGGGTTTCCTTGCCGTCCTGCTCGACGATCAGGACAAAGGGTTTGAAGCGGAAGAATTTCCACACCGCCCACATCAGATAACCGGTCCGCCCCAGCGCGGCTTTCAGCCCGTGCGGCACGGTCTCGGCGATCAGCGGCGAGATGCCGATCGCCGCGCAATTGGCGAAATAGTCGCCATCGACCATGCCCAGGTCGATGCGGCGGAAATGACCCGCACCGATCACGTCCATCGCACCCTGCAGGTCGAGCGGGATGCCCAATGTCCGCGCGAAACTGTTGGCGGTGCCGAGCGGCAGCACGCCCAATGCGACATGTTCGCCGACCAGCAGGTCGACCAGTCCGCTGATCGTGCCGTCGCCGCCGCCCAGGATCACCATGTCGGGCTTGTCCGCCAGCGCACGGCGCACCGTCGCTTCGAGCAGGCTCGGCCGACGCACTTCATATGCCTTGACGGAAAATGGCAAATTGTCCGCCGCTGCCCTGGCCTTGCGGAAGAGCTTGCGCCCCTTGCGCGACTGGGCGTTGACGATCAGCGCGGCGGAGCGGATGGTTCGCATCGATGCACAACGCATGGCGGGCGGTCCGGGCGCAAGACATTCTTTCATGGACGCCCGTGCGCGGGCGAACGCAGGGACTTGCGGTCGCGCGCCCAAAGTCCGAAAGCAGCGGCCATGACCGCCGCATTTCCCGCTTTGCGCCTTCGTCGCACCCGCTCAGCGCCGTGGAGCCGATCGCTCCATGCCGAAACCGTGCTGACTCCCGCCGATCTGATCTGGCCGCTGTTCATCTGCGAAGGGGAGAATGTCGAGGAACCCGTGGCAAGCCTGCCCGGCGTTTCGCGCTGGTCGGTCGACAATATCGTCGCGCGGGCCAGGGACGCGCGCGATCTGGGTATTCCGTGCATCGCGCTGTTCCCCAATACCCCGCATGACCGGCGCACCGATGGCGGCGAGGAAGCGCTCAATCCCGACAATCTGATGTGCCGCGCCATTCGCGCAACGAAGGATGCGGTACCCGAGGTCGGCGTGCTGACCGACGTCGCGCTCGATCCCTATACCGCGCACGGCCATGACGGGCTGCTCGATGCGGCCGGCTATGTGCTCAACGACGCGACCTCGGAGGTGCTGGTGGGGCAGGCGCTCAATCAGGCGCGTGCCGGTGCCGACATCATCGCGCCGTCCGACATGATGGATGGCCGTGTCGGCGCGATCCGTGTCGCGCTGGAGAGCGAGGGCTTCGTCAACGCGCAGATCATGGCCTATGCCGCCAAATATGCGAGCGCATTCTATGGTCCGTTCCGCGATGCCGTCGGTTCGCGCGGGCTGCTGAAGGGTGACAAGAAGACCTATCAGATGGATTCGGCCAATAGCGAGGAGGCTCTGCGCGAAGTCGCGGCCGATCTGGCCGAGGGTGCCGACAGTGTGATGGTGAAGCCTGGTCTGCCCTATCTCGACATCGTTCGCCGTGTGAAAGATCGGTTTGAAGTGCCTGTTTTTGCTTATCAGGTCTCCGGTGAATATGCGATGATCGAGGCGTCGGCGGCGGCGGGCGCGGGTGAGCGCGACGCGCTGGTGCTGGAGACGCTGATGGCGTTCAAACGCGCTGGCTGCTCGGGTGTGCTCACCTATCACGCGGCGCACGCGGCGCGGCTGCTCTCGTAAACGCCGCCTTAACCATGCTTCCCCCAATGGATCCGACGAAGATGGGGGATTTTTCGGCATGGCGACGATCGCGGAGTATTCGGGCGTGAGCCGGATGGGGCGGGGACCGCTGTTCGTCGTCACGATCCTGACCGGATCCTTCCTGCTGTTCCTTGTCCAGCCGATGATCGCGCGCATGGCGCTGCCCCGCCTCGGCGGCGCGCCGGCGGTGTGGAACAGCGCGATGCTGGTCTATCAGGCGCTGCTGCTTGGCGGCTATGCCTATGCCCATGCCATCGGCCATCTGGCCCCCGCGCGTCAGGCACTGATCCATCTCGTCCTGTTCGCCGTTGCCGCGCTCTGGCTGCCGATCGGCTTGATCGCGAGCAATCCGCCGGCGGACGCCGCGCCGGTGATCTGGGTGCCCTGGCTGCTCGCGCTGTCGATCGGCCCGCTTTTCTTCGCGGTCGCCGCGCAGGCGCCCTTGATGCAGCGCTGGTACGGCATCGCCAGCGGTGGGCGCGATCCCTATGCCCTCTACGCCGCATCGAATCTGGGCAGCTTTGTCGGGCTGATCGGTTATCCGCTGATCGTCGAGCCGCGCCTGTCGATCGCGGGGCAGAGCGCGCTGTGGAGCGGGGGCTATGCGCTGCTGGCTCTGCTGGTCGTCGCCTGTGCGCTCACCCTGCCACGGTCGCGGGGGGCCGTGGTCGAGGTGCAGGCCGAACGCAGCGAGCGGCCGACTTTTGTCCGCTGGCTCCACTGGATCGTCCTGGCTGCCGTGCCTTCGGGCCTGATGCTGTCGACCACCACGCATCTGACCACGGATATCGTGGCGATGCCCTTGCTCTGGGTGATCCCGCTTGCGCTCTATCTGCTCAGCTTCAGTGCGGCTTTCGCGACGAATCGCGTGATCGCCGATGCGGTGACGCGGATGGCCCCGTTGCTGATCCTGGTGCTCGGCGGTTTCGCGCTGCTTGACGACGAGGCGCGGCCGTTGCTGCGCGCGGGGCTTAGCCTGTTGCTGCTGTTCGTCGTCGCGGTCGCGCTGCATACGCGGATGTACCGCCTTCGCCCCGCGCCCGACCGGCTGACCGGATTCTACCTCGCAATGTCGATCGGTGGCGTGATCGGTGGGCTTTTCGCGGCGCTGCTGGCGCCTGTCACCTTCGACTGGACTTACGAACACCCGATTCTGATCGTCGCCGCCGCGCTGCTTGTGCCGCAGGCCCATTGGCTCGCGGCGCTCGACCGCGCCTGGGGATCGGGACAGCGCGCCCGCATCCTGGCCCTTGCCGTCGCGCTCGCCAGCCTGTTGGCTCTGGTTCTGAGCGTCTCGGGCGGAAAGGCAATTGCGGGCGCGGTGGTTCTGGTCCTCGGTGTCCTCAGCATCGGACGCGCCATTCCCTTCACGGCGGCGGTTGCCGCGCTGCTCATGATCTTTGGCGGCTGGCAGTCCGTCGCCGCTTCGCTGACCGCAAACGCGCGCACACGCAGCTATTTCGGCGTTTATACCGTCACCACCGACCATCAGGCACAGGTACGACGCCTGGTCCATGGCACCACCGTTCATGGCACCCAGCTTTTGACGGCCGGGCAGGAGAGCGAACCGACCAGCTATTATATCCGTCGATCGGGCGTCGGTCGCGCGCTGACCATGTTGCCGGCGCTGGCGGGCCCCAATGCCCGTGTCGGGATCGTCGGGCTGGGGGCGGGCACGCTCGCCTGCTACGCGCGACCCGGTCAATCCTGGCGCTATTATGAGATCGATCCCATAGTCGTTGGCATCGCGCGCGATTCCGGGCAGTTCAGCTTTCTGTCGCGATGCGCGCGGGGTGCACCGATCGAGATCGGCGATGCGCGGTTGACGCTGCAATCGGCAGCGCCCGCGAGCCTCGATCTGCTGGCGCTGGACGCCTTCTCGTCCGATGCGGTGCCAATGCATCTGCTCACGCGCGAGGCATTCGGCATTTACCGTCGCACCCTCGCGCCGCGCGGCCTGTTGCTCGTCCATATCTCCAACCGTTATCTCAACCTGGAGCCCGTGATCGCCGCGGCTGCCCGGGACGGTGGCTGGCATGGCGCGATCCTGCCCTATTTCATCAGCCGCGATCCGAATCCGGTACCGCAAGGCGCCAGTTCGGTCTGGATCGCGCTGTCGCCGGACGCCGAAGTGATTGCGCGATTGGCGGCGCCCGCCGTAAAGGACCCCTCCGGCAACTGGCGGGCGCTTCGGACCAAGCCAGGCTTCGCCGCATGGACCGACGATTTTTCGAGCATCCTGCCGCTGGTCAAGGCATGGGCGCCGTGATGCGATAACAGGGGAGGGGGGAGCATGGCCGAGACGATCCTGGAGACCGATCGGCTGATCCTGCGAACCTGGGACGATGCCGATATCGATCCGTTCCAGGCCCATCTCAACACGCCCGCAGTGATGCGCTGGCTTGGCCCTTTGCGCACGCGCGCCGAGATGGAAAAGACGATGGCGCGCGTCAACGCATGGCAGGCCGAACATGGTCATTGCTTCTGGCTGATCGAACGCAAGGCGGACGGCGCACTGCTCGGCATGTGCGGGATCAAGCGCGTCGATGCCCAGGGTACCGATCTGACCGGCGAGTTCGAGGTGGGCTGGCGCCTGCGCGAGGATAGCTGGGGGCAGGGCTATGCCAAGGAAGCAGCGATCGCATCGATCCGCCGTGCCTTCGACGTGCATGGCGCGCAGCGCGTGGTCGCCTTCACCGTAGCGGGCAATACCGCATCCTGGGGGCTGATGGAGCGGCTGGGCATGGTCCGCCGCGACGATCTGGAATTCATCGATCCAGCCTATGGGCCGGATCTCAACCCCACCATCGTCTATGTGACGGAGAGAGACCAATGGACGGCGTGAGCATCATCAGCTTCAACGGCAAGACGCCGCGGATCGACCCCAGCGCCTTCGTCGCACCCGGCTGCCGCATCATCGGTGATGTGGAGATCGGTCCGGAAGCCAGCATCTGGTATAATTGCGTGCTCAGGGGCGATGTGAACGCCATCCGTGTCGGCGCGCGCACCAACATCCAGGACGGCACCGTCGTCCATTGCGATTCGGGGCATGACGGTCTTGGCGGCCATGCGACGATCATCGGTGAAGATGTGCTGATCGGCCATCTTGCCATGGTCCACGGCACCACGCTCAGGGATCGCAGCTTTGTCGGGCTTGGTGCGATCACCATGGACGGTACGGTGATCGAATCGGGCGGAATGCTCGCCGCGGGCGGCATGTTGACCCCCGGCAAGATCATCGGCGCGAACGAGATGTGGGGCGGTCGTCCGGCGCGGTTGATGCGTACGCTGACCGACGATCAGGTGACCGGCAATCTCAAGGGCGTGGAGGGCTATCGAGTGCTCGCCAAGGCCCATGCGGCGGCGCTCAGGGCTGGCTGAGCTGGCTCCGGAGCGCGGCCAGCCGCTCCACCTGCCGGTTGTAGATGCCCTCGATTTCCGCCTGCGCCGCTGCCGCGTCGGCGACGCCGCCCAGCGCAGCGTCCTGCGAGGCGCGATCGGCGAGCGATACGTAGAGCGAATCGATCTCGGTCATCGCGCTCGCGGTCGGCGCGCGCGTCGCGTCGAGCCCGGACAGCTGGGTTTGTGCCGCGATCCAGGATTCGCTCGACGGATTCGCGCCGCGCGCGGCTGAAACCGCGCGCTCCGCGGCCGGCAAGGCCGTCGAGAAATCGGCTTCGCCCTTGCGTGCGCCCGCCAGCATCCGCGCGAGATCGGCGGACAGTCCGGCATCGGCCGGCTTCGCGGCAACGGGCTCGGGCGTCGGCTCCACATCGCTGCGCTGCTCGACGGGGCGCGGGGCAAGCGAAGGAAAATCGCCAGCGGGCGCGGTGCAGGCGGCCAGCGCCAGCATTGCGAGAAGCGTGATAAGGGGGCGTTGCATCGGCCATTCTCCTATCCTGCGTAGAAATGCATCGCAACGGGGTTGCGCAGTTGAAATGACCGGACTATGTGACCGCCTCCAATGCGCGCCCGTAGCTCAGCTGGATAGAGCATCAGACTACGAATCTGAGGGTCGGACGTTCGAATCGTTCCGGGCGCGCCAGAATTTCCGCCGTTTCTCGCCAAGTGCGAGGGACGGCGTTTTCCTTTCCGGCGATCGGCTGACATCACCGCAACGATTTCCGGCATGGGGCCGGCGTCAGCATCGAAGCTGCGCTCATTGAGCACCATTCGGACCGTTGACGCGCTATGCAGGCCCCGCGCTTGATCGCGGTCGTACGACGATCGAAATCGATCGACTGGAAACGGATTGCATCGCAGACTTGCGGATCGGGTCAGAGGGAATTGGGGGGCGCTATGCAAGATGCATTGCTGGGTGTGGCGATCGGGAGTCTGGCGGGGCTCCTGATAATCACGATGATCTCTTTGGGATTGAAGTTCTTTGTCGCCCTGCGATCTCCGCCGACGCAGCGTGCCGCCTGGACGGCGGGTCTCTCCTACATCCTCACCACGATGGTCTTCGTTTTCGGCGGAGTGGAGGGGTATGAATGGGCGGCCCCCCTGGTGGCCTTGCCGGGCGCGCTGATCGTCTTCTGGTTCTGGCGCAAGGATTTCCGGCGGGGGTGGGTCGACGATCCCGAACGCCTTGCCGATGGCCGAACCCTGCAGAACGACGATTGGCTTACCGGGCTTCTGCAGCTTCTGGGGTTGTTCGCGGTTGCGGCGCTGGCGGCTTATGTTCGGTGGCTGAGGAATTCCTGACGCATCGAACCGGGCCGCGATCGGGAAAAAAGGGGGAGACGAAGCTCCCCCTTTTCGCGGATCAGCCGGTCTGCGACTGGCCGGGCTTCATGTCGGCGGGACATGCGCCGAGATATTTCGCATCGATCACGGTCTTCACTTCCTGCTGCGCGGCGGCAGGAATGTTCGCGCCGCTCATCTTCGTCGCCATCTCGATCTTGTAGGCGGACGAGAAATCACCGGTCACGCTGCCTTTGCTCGTGGCGGTCATGCCGTTGATCGTGCACTCCGAATCGATCTCGTAACCTGTGGCGACCTTGTTGACCGCATTCCTGGCGCAGGCCTGGCCGGCACCGGGCGGCGGCGTGAAGGGATTGGTGCCGGGGGTGGGTTCACCGACGCACACCTTGGTGGCCTGTGGCTGGGGCATGCCGGCGGCGGTGATCTTCATTTCCCAAAGGCCGGCCTTGGGCGCAACCGAAGCGTCGGCCGACGGCGCTGCAGCCGCGGTTTCGTTCGTCGCGGCGGTGTTGCCGTCCGCCTTTTCTCCACCGGAGCATGCGCCGAGCATGAGGGCGCAAGCCGCAGTACACGCGGCAAGATAAGTACGCATCAAATTGAATCTCCCCTATTTCAGGTCACTTGCCTGCCGACGAACCGTCCGCCGGCCGGCGGCGCTCCAACGAACCGTTTCGCTGTGGGTTCCATTGTGTCATCGCCACGGCCTCTCGCCGCCGGGCGATCGAGACCCTATCTGATATCGATGATCAAAACGCTCATCGTCGCCACGCGCGACCGCGACCGGCTGGCCGAGATGATTGCGGTGGCGACCCGCTATGGGCTGGGCGTGCTGCTCGCCAGATTCGGTCTGGCGCCGCGGCAGGTCGATGACGATGGCGGGCAAGGTGAAACCGGCCTGCCTCGGCGCACCCGGCTTGCCCTGGAGGAACTCGGCCCGACCTTCGTGAAGCTCGGACAGATTCTCGCCACGCGCGCCGATCTGTTGCCTGTCGACTGGATTGCGGAACTCGAGCAACTGCACAGCCAGGCGCCGACCCTGCCGTTCGACGCATTGCGCGATGCCGTTGAATCCGCGCTCGGCCAAGCGCCGGAGGAGGCCTTTGCATCCTTCGATCCGGCACCGCTGGCGGCGGCATCGATGGCGCAGGTGCACCGTGCGACACTGGCCGACGGCCGGGCCGCCGTGCTCAAGATCCGGCGCCCGGGCATTCGGCCGCGCATGGAGGCGGATCTGCGGCTGATCGCCCATCTGGCGGCCGTGGCCGAGAGCGCGAGTGCCGAGGCGCGTCGCTTTTCCCCCACCGCTTTGGTCCGGCAGCTTGCCCAGGCGGTGCTGGAAGAGCTGGATTTCACCAATGAAGGTCGCAATGCGGATCGGCTTCGCGACGATTTCGCCGACGATCCGCGCGTCGTCGTTCCCGAAATCCATTGGCAATGGTCGTCGGAAACCCTGCTCGTCATGGATTATGTCGACGGCGTACCGCCGCGCAACGGCGATACGCTGAGACAGGCCGGAATCGAACCGGCCGTCATTGCCGAGCTGGGTGCGGACATCATGCTCGACATGGTGTTCATCAACGGTCGTTTCCATGGCGATCCGCACCCCGGCAATCTGCTCTGCCTGCTGGGCAACCGGATCGCTTTGCTCGATCTCGGCATGATCGGACATGTCAGTCCGCGCCGCCGCGAGGAATTCATGGATTTCGTCCAGTCGCTCAGGACGGGCGATCCCGCCGCGCTCGCGGAGGTCATCGCGAGCTGGTCGCACGGCAGCGATGCGACGCGCGAGCAGATCGTGCGTGCGGCCGAACGGCTCGTCGCGCGGCATGGCGGTGGGGCGATCATACTCAGCGCGATGGTTCCCGATTTCTTTCCGCTGTTGCGCGAGGAAAGGCTGGTGTTGCCGCCCGACCTGCTGCTCATCTTCAAGGCGCTGGTGACCATCGACGGCGTGCTTGCCGGTATCGAGCCAGGATTCGATCTGTCCGCCGCGATCGGGCGGGCGCGGCTGAAGATCGTGCGTGCCCGCCTCTCACCCGAAAGCTGGGGACCCACAGCCCAGGCGCTGATGCGCGAAATCGTGCGGATCGGCGACGATGCGCCTCGCCTATTGCGTGCAGCGATCCGGCGACTGGAGGCCGAACCTATCGTGGCGCGCAATGACGACGCGGTTGGTGCGGCGATCGTTTCGGCCGGCCGCTGGATCGCGGTCTCGATCCTGCTGGCGGGCATCGTCGTGGCACTCGGGCTTGTCGCGGCGGGGTAGATAGAGCGTGAGGTCGATCAATCATGATTGGTAGGATCACCTGGCTAATCGTCCGGCCATTGCTCATCCGGATACCAATCGGATGACTGTGCCTCGATCGGCGCGTCGCAATCGCGCCGGGGCGGCAGGGCGGGTGCCTCTCCGTCAAAGGCCACGCGGATAAAGGCGCTCTTTTGCGTCATGCCCTGGAAGATCGCCTGGATCTCGCGTCCATTCCTGATCATCGCACCGATCCAGGGCGCCCGCTCCGCGGTCAGATAGCCGAGTTGCACACCGCGCAGGCTAAATACCGCGATGGCGAGCGGATCGGCGGGATTCTTCGGTTCCGGTCGAAGTTCGACCGGTTCGCCGGGCGCACAGACACGAAGCTCGAACGCGCGAGCGGGACCACGCTTGTTGGGGTGATGGATGCCGGCAATGGCGAGGCTGAGCGCGGTCAGCGCCATCGACATGCCGCCATCACCGGCCCTTCCCAGTCTCCATCGATCGTCATCAAGGGCGGCCATCCAAAGTTCGGTGACGATCGTCAACAGCGCAGGAAGGGATGGTTGGAAGAATTTGACGGGAGAAGGCAGTTTCAGTGAGGCCGCGATATGGTCGCCTCAGATCCCCCACGCCATCATCGCCATCGAACAGACGGACGTCTCGAACATCAGCGGCTTGAGGCTGAACGGACGGGTATCCGGTGCTGCGGGGGTGATATCGGCAGCGCCGGTCATGGCGTTTCTTTTTTGCGAGTCATTCGCGACTTTGAGCGTTGTGGCTTTCGAGATCAAGGCCGCGATCGTGTGAATTGATGCCGGGGACGAGGCGGCCTGTGCTATGATGCGACATCACCCGATCCCGATCGCAAGCATCTCGTGACAGAGAGACTCCAGTGCTCCCGCTTGCTTGATGGGAGTAGCTACGATGAAGCCGGCGTTCCGCCATCGGGCATCACGCGCGTCCACGCGGAGGCCGACACGGCAGCGTGGGCTGGACCGAGCCTTGGAGCGATGGGAGAGCGAGGGCGGTGCGGCTCAGGCCGAACCCGCCGACAGCCTTTGTGCGACCCGGAAAAACGGAGACCAATGATGTTTCATACGCTTTTCGGCAGGCATGTCGCCGATCTCAAGACCAGTCACTGGGACAAGGGCCGTTTCGTTACCCGTTGCGAGATATGCGGCTGCGACATGGTGAAACTGCCCGGCCTGCCATGGCAGGTGGCGAGCAGCAGACCCTGAGGCGCATCGTCGATCGCCAGGGTGATCCCACCCGGATCGCAATATGCCCATGCTGTCATCCCTGCGGAAGCGCACAGGTGTCCGACATTGGATCGCTTCGTCGCTACGCTTCTCGCAATGATGATGGCCGGAAGCCGGGCCCCTGTTGCTCCGCATCCTTGGTCAGAGCGTCGCTCAGATTTTCCGGATCGACCGTCACGGTCCGTGTCATGCCGCGGCTGTGAACGTAAAGCAGCGTCGCGACGCGTCGATAGGCCGTGGGTCCGTTCCCTTCGATGATCTCCTCATCGGTCTCGATCTCATAGGTGCCGGGCGGTTCGGAACGATCGAATCCCTTGAGTCTAAAGGGCGCATTGAACGTAACTGATGATCGGGTGGTGCGGATCGACATCACTCCGCCTTCGGAAACGGCCTGACCTCGCATTGTGGAGGCGATGTTGAGATATCATCCGCTGCGAGCCGGGAGTGGTCGGCGACAAGCGCGCGATAACCCTTCACGAGACCTTCGTGTGCCTTTCGCGCGCATGGGTCCGACGTGGCGTTCATCATGTCCATCGACGCAGTCAGGCGGCTTTCGAAATATGCAGCGGCATCCATGATGCACGGCTCCCGTCGGGCAAGCGGGAGCGCATATGTCTCTCTGTCACGGGATGCTTGCGTTCAATGTCGGGTGATGGGCGCATCATAGCATATCTGGTCGGTGTCTGCACTATCCAATCGCCCCTGCCGACACTCGCGGCTCATGCCGTCACCGAAACCCGGACGATCATCGTTTCCAGCGCGTCGGGGGCTCCGACATAGCTGCCGGCGACCGGCATGGCCTGTCCGATATCGCGCGCGACGGCGACCGGAACGAGATTGCGGCCACCAAGCCCGCCATTGGTGGGATCGAATGTGATCCAGCCCGCGCCGGGGACATAGACCTCCGCCCAGGCATGGGTCGAACCGCTCCCGCTTGTGCCCGCAAGGTCGCCATCGGGATCGTGAAGATAGCCCGAGATGATCCGCGCGCCGAAGCCCAGGCTGCGTGCGGCCTCGACGAACAGGACGGCAAAATCGCGGCACGATCCCCAGCCGCGATCGAGTGTGTGGACAGGGGACTGGGTGCCCTCGTCGTCGCGCGCCTGATAGCCGATCCATCCCGGCACGCCTGCGCTCAGATCCTTGAGCAGGGATAATGTGTCGGTCGGATTGCCGGCCACGAATGCCCTCGCCCAATCGCGCAAGCGCCCCGTCGGATCGGCATGGCGGGGCACGGCAAGCGCGCCCAGATCGGCCCACTCGTCATCGGCATAGCGAAAGGGATAGGTGATCGCCGATGCGGCGATGTCGAAGATCGGCCAGGCTGCGGCTTCGAGTTCGAGTTCGGCAACGCTCTCGATCACGAGGCTGTCGGTCATGGTCGCGAAAGACGCCGTCGCGACCGCATTGCCGAACACGTCATGGGCCCAGCTTATCCGCGCCAGCGGCGTGATCGCCAGATCGAACGAAATCAGCCTGACGTCGCAATTCTCGCGCGGCCGCAGCATCAGCCGGTGCGACCCAAGGCGTACCGGCTCGGTATAACGATATTCCGTCCGGTGCCGGATGACGAGCCGGGCCATTGGCGGTCAGGCGTTCACGCGGCCGCGATCCGGATTTTCGTTGAACCAGCTGTCGTCCTGATCGCGTGTCCGGTCTTCGCCATCCAGCAGAGTTGCAGCCATCTGCTGCGTCTGTTCGCGCCGTTGCTCGCGCTTTTCCGCGAAGACCGCTTCGATACACCAGGCGGCGGCGGCTTTCTCTGCGATCGTCCGGACATTCTCCAGCGACGTGCCGGCCGCGCGGCTGCGCTGGAGCGCTTCCTGCGCGCGACACAGTGTTGAGGACGGGTTCATGAGCTTCCTTTCAGAGGAGGAGACGGCGGCGTACGGTCAGCCCGGAACTTGCCTGGGTGGCGTCGGCGCAGCGATGGCCGGGACTGGATCGCGCCGGGCCTGCGCAACGGCATCGCCGAGGTTCGAGTAACGCCAGCTCTTGTAGTGATATTGATCGGCGGGGATGCGCGTGATCCCATGACGGGCCATCAATTCGGCGGCTTCAGCTTCGGTCTGCGGTGCTGAAATGCTCATAAGATACTCCCGTGCAATAGGGCCGGATCCGCGCGTCGCGTTCCGGCCCGTTTCGAAGGATCAATAATCCATGTCACTGCCATAGGTTGCCGGGGCCATGGTCTTGCTGTCGGTGAGTTCGGCCACGGCCGCCTCGGTCGTGATCAGCAGTCCGGCAATCGACGCGGCATCCTGCAGGGCCGAGCGAACGACCTTGGTCGGATCGATCACGCCCGACCGGACCAGATCCTCATATTGTTCGGTCTGCGCATTGAAGCCGAGCGTCTGATCATTGCCGTCGATCAGCCTGCCCGCGACCACGCCACCGTCATGGCCGGCATTCTCGGCGATCTGGCGGAGCGGAGCCTGCAGCGCCTTGCGGACGATATCGATGCCGCGGGTCTGGTCGTCGTTGATGCCCTTCAGATCGTCCAGCGCCCGCGATGCGTAGAGCAGGGCGGTGCCGCCGCCGGGAACGATCCCTTCCTCCACCGCCGCACGTGTCGCGTGCAGCGCATCGTCGACGCGATCCTTGCGCTCCTTCACCTCGACTTCGGTCGAGCCGCCGACCTTGATGATCGCGACGCCGCCGGCGAGTTTGGCAAGGCGCTCCTGGAGCTTTTCCTTGTCATAGTCGCTGGTGGTGTTTTCGATCTGACCGCGAATGGCCTCGACCCGGGCCTTGATCGCGTCGGACGCGCCGGCGCCATCGACGAGCGTCGTATTGTCCTTGTCGATCGTAACCCGCTTGGCGGTGCCGAGCATGTCCAGCGTCACATTCTCCAGCTTGATCCC
>JASBTC010000054.1 GCA_030148625.1 Sphingobium sp.
GCTGCGTGTCTCGACTTCGCTCGACACGAACGGATTCTGTTGTCGTGACGGATCTAGCCTGGCACGACCGCGATGGTCTCGATTTCGATGCGGGCATCGGGTTCGACCAGTGCGGCGACCTCGACCACCGCCATGGCGGGATAGTTGCGGCCGACCAGTTCGCGATAGGCGGCGCCGATCTCTGCGAGGCTTGCGACATAATCGTCGCGGCTGGTGACGTACCAGGTCATGCGCGCGATATGTTCGGGCCCGGCGCCATCCTCGGCAAGGATCGCCAGCGTGTTGACCAGGATCTGGCGGAACTGGCCTGCAATGTCCTTGGCGACGAAACGTTCTTCGCTGTCCCAGCCGACGACGCCGGCGGTGAAAACCATGCGGCCCTGAGCAGAGATGCCGTTGGCATAGCCCTTGGGACGCGTCCAGCCGGGGGGAAGAAGCGAGCGATGTACGGTCATGCGATTTCCTTTTTGGCGGCGTTTTCGAGCCGCTGGAGCATGTCTTGAGGCCAGGGCGTGGAACGGCCCTCGGCCATGGTGATGAGAACCTGGGTATAGCGGACGGTGAAGCGCGGTTCGCCGGCGCACAGGATATCGAGTGCCAGATCGACCGAACTGCGTCCGACACGTTCGACCGCGACCGAGATGTCGAGCAGGTCGCCGAGCCGGCTGGGAACAGTGAAGCTCGCCTTCAGATCGGCGGTCGGCAGACCCAGCCCCATATCCATATGCATTTCGCGCCGGCTGACGCCGAGCACCGCCGCCGTCCAGTCCTCGATCGCGGCATCGCACAGCTCGAAATAGCGCGGATAATAAGCGATGCCGGCCGGGTCGCAGTGCGCGAAACGCAAGGGATAGGTGACGCTGAACATGGCTTACGCCGCGCTGTCGGCCAGATGCTGGCGGGCGATCACCACTTTCTGCACTTCCGAAGCGCCTTCGTAGATGCGCAGCGCCCGGACTTCGCGATACAGGCTTTCGACGGGTACGCCGACGGTGACGCCGAGCCCGCCGAACATCTGCACGGCCTTGTCGATCACGCTTTGTGCGCTGTCGGTGGCGTGAAGCTTGGCGAGCGCGGCCTCGCGCGTGTTGCGCTGTCCCTTCACGTCGCGCAGCCAGGCCGCGCGATAGATGAGCAAGGCCGAGGTTTCGACGTCGAGCACCATCTCCGCCAGCTTGGACTGGGTGATCGGATTGTCGGCGAGCGTGCCCGCGCCAAGCCGGCGCACGCGGACACGTGCGGTCGCCTCGTCGAGCGCGCGGCGGGCGAAGCCGAGTGCCGCCGCGCCGACGGTGGTGCGGAAGATGTCGAGCGTCGCCATCGCGGCAGCGAAACCACGGCCGGATTCGCCGAGCAGTGCGTCGGCGGGCAGGCGCATATCGGTGAACTCGAGCGTCGCCAGCGGGTGCGGCGCGATCACCTGGATACGATCGGCGATCGCAAGCCCCGGATTGTCGGCATCGACCAGCAATGCCGAGATGCCGCGTGCGCCCGGCGCTTCGCCGGTGCGGGCGAACAGCACATAATAATCGGCGATGCCGCCGTTCGAAATATAGGTCTTGGCGCCGTTGACGCGATAGCCGTCGCCGTCGATCTCCGCGGTCGTTTCCATCGACGCGACGTCGGATCCCGAGGCCGGCTCGGTCAGCGCGAAGGCCGCGATCTTCTCGCCACGGGCAACGGCGGGCAGATAGGCCTGTTTCTGCGCTTCGGTGCCGAGCAGGGTGATCGTGCCCGATCCCAGCCCCTGCATCGCAAAGGCGAAATCGGCGAGCCCCGAATGGCGCGCCAAGGTTTCGCGGATCAGCGCAAGCGAACGGACGTCGAGCTGGTCATGGACGCCGCCAAAGGCCGCGGGCACGCAATAGCGCAGCCAGCCGGCTTCGCCGAGCTTACGCACCAAATTGCGGCATTCGCCGTCAATGTCGGTTTCGTCATGATGATGCGACAGATGCTCGCCACACCATTGCTCCAGCCCATCGGCGAGCGCGCGATGGCTCTCGTCGAAAAACGGCCAGTCGAGAAAGCTGCGGTCGGCCATCAGTTGCCCTCGAATTCCGGCGTGCGCTTCGCGGCGAAGGCATCGAATGCGCGGCGGAAATCCTTGGTCGCCATGCAGATCGCCTGGGCCTGCGCCTCCATCTCGATCGCGGTTTCCAGGCTGACCGCCCATTCGGTATTGAGCTGGGTCTTGGTGATGCCGTGCGCGAAAGTCGGGCCGGCGGCGAGCGACCGGGCCAGATCCTGTGCTGTCGCCAGCACATCCTCGGATGCGACCAGACGGTTGTGGAACCCCCAGCGCTCGCCTTCCTCGGCGGACATCATCCGCCCGGTATAGAGCAGCTCGGATGCGCGGCCCTGGCCGATGATGCGCGGCAGGATCGCGCAAGCGCCCATGTCGCAGCCCGCCAGGCCGACACGGGTGAAGAGGAACGCGGTCTTGGTCGCGGGCGTCGCGATCCTTATGTCCGATGCCATGGCGATGATCGCACCGGCGCCGACGCAAATGCCGTCCAGTGCCGCGACGATCGGCTGCGGGCAGTTGCGCATCGCCTTGACCAGATCGCCCGTCATGCGGGTGAAAGCGAGCAGTTCGGGCATCGCCATTTCGGTCAACGGGCCGATGATCTCATGAACGTCGCCGCCCGAGCTGAAATTGCCGCCCGCGCCGGCGAAGACGACAGCCTTGACCTCGGGCACATAGACGAGGTCACGGAAGGTATCGCGCAGCTCGGCATAGCTTTCGAAGGTCAGCGGATTCTTGCGCTCGGGACGGTTGAGCGTCACCGTCGCGACGCCGCCCTCGAAGCTCCAGCCGAAATGGGTGGGCGCCAAACTCTCGGGATTCATGGTTTCTCCTCTCCGGTATCGGCGGCGAGCGACAGCTTGAGCGCGCCCAGAAGTTCGTAAAGCGCTTCGCGGTCGGCGCGCGACATGCCGGCCAGCATCGCATCGACCCATTCGTGATGCGCTTCGGACAATCCGACGAAATGATCCTGCCCTTCGACGGTCAGCCGGACGATCGAGGCGCGGCCATCGGTCGGTGACGTCGTCATCGCGACATAGCCGTCGCGCAGCAGCGCCTGGACGACGCCGGTGACGTTGCCGCTGGAGACGAGCAAAGCGCGGGACAGTGCGCCCATCGTCATGCCGTCGGGCGCGCGATCGAGCGCCGCGAGCACATCGAAGCGGGGCAGGGTGGCATCATAGCCGTCGGCGAAACGGCGCCGGATCCGTTTCTCCATCACCGTGGTACAGCTCAGCAATCGCAGCCACAGCCGCACGCTGGTGCGATCGGCGAGTGCGCCGTCATGCTTTTCGCGGATGGCCCGAACTTCGCTCACATCACTTCTCCGCCGGCGACGGCGATCGCCTGGCCAGTGATCGAGCGGTTCTCGGGCAGGCAGAGCCAGAGAACGGCGCTCGCCACCTCTTCGGGGGCGATCAGCCGTTTCTGCGGATTGAATTTGGCGAGCTCGGCGCGTGCATCCTCGTCGCTACGACCGGTCTTGGCGCGGATATTGGCGATGGCATCGGCGACGATGTCGGTTTCGGTGAAGCCGGGGCAGACCGCATTGGCGGTGACGCCGGTCTTCGCCAATTCCACGGCCAGCGCGCGCATCAGCCCGATCGCGCCATGCTTCGACGCGACATAGGGCGCGGTATAGGCATAGCCCTTGAGCCCCGCGGTCGAGGCGATGGTGACGATACGGCCGGCCTCGGCCGCCAGCAGATCGGGCAGCGCCGACTGGCAGCAGTCGAACAACGCGTCGAGATTAACCGCCATCGCGCTGCGCCAGCCCTCCGCCGTCACCTTGGCGAAGGGGGCGCTGGGCGCGGCGCCGGCATTGTTGACGAGGATCGAGATCGGTCCGTGCACAGCGCGCGCAGCGCCGAAGGCGGCGTCGATTTCGGCACGGCTGGTGATGTCGGCGGGGGCGATCGCAGCGCCGGGCAAGGTCGCGGCGACACGCTCCAGCGCATCGCGCCGGCGGCCGATCAGCGTCAGCGCCGCACCCTCCGCCGCCAATGCACGCGCAATCGTGGCGCCGATGCCCGATCCCCCGCCGGTTACGATCGCATGTGTGCCCGCCAGTCGCATCCTCAACCCTTCAGCATCGCTTCCTGCTCCGCCGCGCGCTTCAGGTTGCGGGAGAGCTGGCTCATGCCCCCCAGATAGCCCGGCGGCACATGGACGCCACGATATTCGTGGGCGGCCGCCGCGCGCAACGTCCACATCGGATCGATCAGATGCGGGCGGCCGAGCGCGACCAGATCCGCACGGCCGGCGGCGAGGATCGAATTGGCGTGGTCGGTCTCGAAGATATTGCCCACTGCCATCGTCGACACGCGCGCCTCGTTGCGGACCTGGTCGGCAAAGGGCGTCTGGAACATCCGGCCATAGACGGGTTTGCACGTTGCCCAGGTCTGGCCCGCGGAAACGTCGATCAGGTCGGCGCCCGCCTCGTCAAAGGCGCGTGCGATCTCGACCGCTTCGTCGGGCGTCACGCCCTCGTCACCCATCCAGTCGTTCGCGGAGATACGGACCGACATCGGCCGGTCCGCCGGCCAGGCGGCACGCATCGCGCGGAACACCTCGAGCGGATAGCGCAGCCGGTTCTCCAGGCTGCCGCCATAGTCGTCGGTGCGGGTGTTCTGCAGCGGCGTGATGAAGCTGGAGAGCAGATAGCCGTGCGCGCAGTGGAGCTCGACCATGTCGAAGCCCGCGTCCAGCGCCATCCGGGTCGACGCGACGAACTGGTCGCGGACCATGTCCATATCGGCGCGCGTCATCGGGGTCGGCGCCTGATTGTCCGGGCTCCACGGCACGTCGGACGCGGCGAGCAGCGGCCAGTTGCCGCTGTCGAGCGGAACGTCATAACCCTCCCAGCCGATCTTGGTGGATCCCTTGGATCCCGAATGGCCGAGCTGGAGGCAGAATTTCGACGCGCTGTTGGCATGGACGAAATCGACCACACGCTTCCATGCCGCGACATGCTCCGGCGTATACATGCCGGGGCAGGCGGGGGTGATCCGCCCCTCGGGCGAGACGCAGGTCATCTCGGTATAGACGAGCCCCGCGCCGCCTTGAGCGCGGCTGCCATAATGGACGAGATGGAAGTCATTGGGCGTACCCTCGACCGCCGAATACATCGCCATGGGCGAGACGACGATGCGGTTGGCAAGCGTCATTTCGCGCAGCCGATAGGGCGCGAACATCGGCGGTACGGCTTCGTTCTGCAGCGTACCGCCCGCCTGGACCTGGAACCAGCGCTCGACGCCCTCCAGCCATTGCTTGTCGCGCAGCCGGAGATTTTCGTGGCTGACGCGCTGCGAGCGGGTGAGCAGTGAATAAGCGAACTGGATCGGCTCGAACGGCAGATAGCGGTCGAGCGTCTCGAACCATTCGGTCGAGTTGCGCGCGCTGTTCTGAAGCTTGAGCACTTCGATATTGCGCTCGTCCTGATATTCCGCGAGCGCCTCGGCGCGGGCGAGGCCGGGGCGGTTGAGCACTTCGGCGAGCTTGATCGCGTCCTCAAGCGCCAGCTTGGTGCCCGATCCGATCGAGAAATGCGCGGTATGCGCGGCGTCGCCGAGCAGGATGATCTTGTCGTACGACCAGCGATTGGTGATGATCCGCCGGAAATTGAGCCATGCCTGCGGCCCGGGCAGATGCGTGGCGTTGGACATCAGCGCATTGCCGTCGAGATATTTGGCGAAGATCCCTTCGCACACCGCGATCGCCTCCGGTTGATCCATCCGGTCGAAGCCCAGCGCGGCCCAGACGTCGGGATCCATCTCGACGATGAAAGTCGAGAGATTGTCGTCGAAACGATAGGCATGCGCCCAGATCCAGCCGGCCTCGACCTTTTCGAAAGCGAAGGTGAAGGCGTCGAAGGTCTTGTGCGTGCCGAACCAGAAGAATTTGTTGCGGCGAACCTGGATGTCGACGTCGAAATGCTCGGCATAGGCGTTGCGGATACGGCTATTGGCACCGTCGGCGGCGATGACGAGATCGTAATCGGCCCAGTCGGCGAGATCGGGGCTCGCCTCGTGCTGGAAATGCAGATTGACGCCGAGTTCGCGGGCACGTTCCTGAAGGATCGCCAGCAGCCGCTTGCGGCCGATGCCGATAAAGCCATGCCCCGAAGAGCGGATGCACTCGCCATGGATATGGACGTCGATATCGTCCCAATGGGTGAACTCGTCGCGGATGGTGGCGCCGCTGACCGGATCGTTCGCCATCAGATTCTCGACGGTCTGGTCGGAGAAGACGACGCCCCAGCCGAACGTGTCGTCGGGCCGGTTGCGTTCGAACAGGTCGACCTGATGGCTGGCATCGCGCAGCTTCATCGAAATCGCGAAATAGAGGCCGGCGGGGCCACCACCAAGACAGGCGATCTTCATGATATCGACCTTCGAATGATCAGCTATGCCGCCGATCCTATCCTCGCTTGAAAAAGTTTCAAGCTTAAAATATCAAGCCTAAAGCATTTTGGCTGGAGAAGGGCACCGACGATGAAATGGCCGGCACAACGCCTTGCAGGCGGATCGAAGAAAAGCTTCGGCATGTATGACGAAGCGGCGAAGCTCGACGCGCAGGGGGTGGACCTGATCCATCTCGAATTCGGCCGTCCGCATGCTGATACGCCACGCCATATCAAGGAAGCCGCGAAGGCCGCGCTCGATGCGGGCATCGTCCATTATGGCGATTTCCGGGGCACGTTGCGCTTTCGCGAGGCGCTGGTCGGCAAGCTGCGTGATTTCAACAGGCTCGACTATGGCGTCGACGAAGTGCTGGTCACCAACGGCCTGACCCATGCGTCGTTCGCGGCGTTCATGGCGGCGATCGATCCGGGTGACGAAGTGATCCTGCTCGATCCCTATTATCCCCAGCATATCGGCAAGACCGAACTTGCCGGCGGCCGGGTGGTCGTGGCGCAACTCGATGCCGCCAATGATTTCGCGATCTCGCGCGAAGCGATCGCGGCGAAGATCACGCCGAAGACGCGGATGATCGTGCTGATCAATCCCGCCAATCCGACCGGCCGGGTCTATACGCGCGAAGAGTTGCAGCATGTCGCCGATCTGGCGATCGAGCACGACCTGCTCGTCCTGTCCGACGAGGTCTATGAGTATATCACCTATGGCCGCGCCGAACATATCAGCATCGCCAGCCTGCCGGGCATGCGCGAGCGGACGATCACCTGCTTCGCCTTCACCAAGGCCTATTCGATGGATGGCTGGCGCGTCGGCTATCTGACCGCCGACGCAAAGCTGATGCCGGCGATCCTGCGCATCGCGATGACTGACGTGACGCATGTCAACGTCTTCGTCCAGGAAGGCGCGCTGGCCGCCGTGACGGGCCCGCAGGATGCGATGCAGGCGATGGTCGATGCCGACCGGCGCAAGCGCGATATCGTCGTCCAGGCGCTGAACCAGATGCCGGGCGTCACCTGCGGCGAGCCCGAAGGGACGATCTATGCCTTTCCGGACATCACCGGCACCGGACGCAGTTCGCAGGAACTGGCGATGGCGATCCTCAACGAAGCGCATGTCGTCACCGAAGCCGGCAGCTTTTACGGTCCGTCGGGCGAGGGGCATCTGCGCATCTGTTTCGGTTCGGAATCCGAAGCGCGGATCGTCGAGGCGATGGAGCGGCTGGGCAGTTTCTTCAACGCACTCTGATCGCGTCCTCGCTTGCGCATTCCCGCGTCCATATATAACCATTATCACATGAGTTGAAGAATAATGGCGGGCGACGCGCCGCTGCCGGTCCGATCCGGCAGGGCGCGCGTCCGGATCGGGAGGAACGGGATGACGAAGACGATGCGCCTTGCGGCGGCACTGCTGGCCGCGCCGTTGATGACGGCGACAGTCACGGCGCCGGCACAGGCCGGGCAGGCGGCACCGTCAGGCCATGACGCGCTTGTCGCGCTCAACGCCGAGTTCCGCGCCTTTGTGCCGCCGAAGATGAAGGACGGCGTGCCCGACTATGGCGCGCCGGCAATGGCGGCTCAATATCGCGAGCTGCAGCGCTTCATGGCGCGGTTGAAGGCGATCGACGACAGCAAGTGGCCGATCGCGCAGCGCGTCGATTATATGCTCGTGCTCGCGGAGATGCGCGGCATGGATTTCCAGCATCGCGTGATCCAGCCATGGAAACGCGATCCGGCATTCTACAGCACGACCAATCTCGGTTTCGGCCCGAAAATGCATGGCGCGATCGGCATTCCCAAACTCCCCCTGGCAAAGGACAAGGCGGCGGCGCTTGCGGCGCGGCTGGATGCGGTTCCCGCAGCACTTGCCCAGGCGCGCACCAATTTGACCGATGCGCGCGGCGACCTGGCGAGGCTGGCGATCGTGCAGAAGCAGGTCGAGATCAACGTCTATGGTCAGCTTGCCCTGGATGCGGCGAAGAGCAATCCCGAACTGGTCGCTCCCGCGCGGCGCGCCCAGGCCGCCGCCGCGGAATTCCGCAGCTGGTTGCAGGGCATCGAGGCGAAACTGCCCGCTTATGCCGGGGTCGGCCGTGAGAATTACGACTGGTATCTGCGCAACGTCCTGCTGTTTCCCTATAATTCCACGCAGATCGCCGAGATCGGCGAACGCGAATATCAGCGGCAGGTGGCGTTCCTGAAGATCGAGGAGCATCGCAACCGCACGATCGCGATGACCGAGCCGGTCGCCACCCGCGCCCAGTTCGACGCCAAGCGGATGGAGGAGGATAACGACCTGCTGCGCTTCCTGCGCGACGGCGACTGGATGACGATCCCGGATTATGTGAAGCATGATCCGGAGGAAGGCCCCTATGTCTTCCCCTTCGAGCGCGATCCCGGCAAACCCGGTCTGTTCGATCCGCCGCTCAACCTGCATTTCTTCTTCCAGGCCGAGTTTCGCGACGGCCGCCCGTTGCGCGCGCACAATCTGCCGGGGCACGCATTCGACCAGCTGCAATATGCGCGCGACACCCGTCCGATCCGCGGGGGTGGGAGATTGTTCTTCGTCAACGGCATCCGCAGCGAAGGCTGGGCCTTCTATCTGGAGGAGATGATCCTGCAGGCGGGTCTGCTCGCCGACCGACCCAAGACGCGCGAGATCGACTATATATTGGGTGCCAAGCGTGCCGCGCGCATCCTGCCCGAACTGAAGATGCAGGCCAATGAATGGACCTGGGCGGAAGCCAATGCCTCGCTGATCGCGCGCACGCCCAAATGGATGAAGCCCGGCGATGCGGTGGCGCAATTCGATATCGAGCTGTACCTGCGCCAACCGGGCTATGGCATCGGCTATTATATGGGCAAGGTCGAGCTGGAGAAATTGCTCGCCGAACGCGCGATGCAATTGGGCGAGGCATTCGACATCAAGGCGTTCCACGACCAGTTCCGCGCCGCGGGATCGATCCCGATCTCGCTCATTCGCTGGGAGATGACGGGCAGGGATGACGAGGTTCGCACGATGCGGTGAAGGGAGACTGGCGCCGCATAAAGCTGAGGCTGAAACACCGTGATGTCATCCCCGCGAACGCGGGGATCCAGCTTCTTCTTTCTGAAATTTCACGGAAAAGCTGGATCCCCGCGTTCGCGGGGATGACAATTGGAAGGGTGCCTACCGCTTCAGCGCAGACAACGGCACATGTGCCCAGAACGACTTCACCTCGTCATCATAACCCGTGAGGTCGTAGCGTAGCAGCGATACCGGCAGACGCCCGGTGTTCATCAGATAGTCGTGATAGTCGCGGATCGAGAAACGGTCGCCGAGCTGGCGCTTGCGGTCGACCATCAGTTTCTGGAGCTGCATCATCCCGATCGTATAGGTCATGCCATAGCCCGGCGGGCGGCGGATATAGATGCCGGCATCGGTGCGCGCGACATCGTCGTCGAGATAGGGCGTCCATGTCTTCCAGAAGGTCATCGCCTGGTCGACGGTCATCTCGTTGCGCTGCATCTTTACGTCGCCCATCGTGCGCGCGGCGCGGAACAGGCCGAAAATGTAGATCAGCTCGCGCGTGCGCGGGCGATCGTCGAACAGGCCGAGCTGGAGCGCGGTTTCCTCCATATAGAAGCCCCAACCCTCGGTGCGGCCGCTGTCGCGGATATGGCGACGGATCGGGTGCTGGACGCGCTCGCCCGCCAGCCCGTCGAAACGATGGCCGGGGAAGGTGGCATGGAGATGGTCGGGCGATGCGTCGCGGAACTGCACCTGTTCCCAGAACATCGGCCCGGTCGGCCGCACGATCCATGGCGCGTTGAAGCCCATCGCCTGATAGGTCTTCGGCATATAGTCGGGCACGGTGATGATCTGCTCGTCGACCAGCCATTTGCGGATCTTGGCATCGGTGCCGGCAAGTTGCGCCTCATATTCAGCGCCCGACTTGGGGAGTTCGAGCTCGGGCAGGTTGCGATTGCGGTGCCGCTCGGTGGTGTAGAAGGCCCAGTGCCGCTCCAGCTCGCGCTGCGCCAGCTCGACGATCTGATCGGAGCTATAAGGCATCAGCCGGACATTGGCGAGGAACCAGTCATAGGCCGGTTTGCCGACGCCGGCATGCGCCGTCATCTTCGAGCGGTTGGCGATCAGCCAGTCACGATAGCCGGCGATCGCGCGTTCCGCCGCCTTGATGTCGGCGACCAATGCCGGCTGCTGTTTTTCGGCGCGGGTGCGCAGATCGGCGAACCAGCCGACCAGCCCGGCAGGTTCGACCGCGCGATAGGGCATGCCATGGCCGACACCGTCGCCGTTCGACAGGCTGTGAATGGCGAGATCGGCATAGTCGGCCGCGACGGAATCGAGATTGACCCTGGCCTGGGCAAGATAAGCGGGGATGCCCTTCAGCCGCGCCCGATAGGCGGGCAGATCGCCCGCCTTCACCGGCAGGTCGACATAGGCAAGGCGCTGAAGCTCGTCGACATACATGCCGGGATCGCGTGCCCAGGGCTTGGTGACGTTGAGGATGAAATCCTGCTGGTCGAACTGCGCGCGGACCGCGAGATAATCGACCTGCTGGTGACGATCCCAGCGCGCCACCGCGAAATCGGGCAGGCGTGCCTGCAAGGCGCGGAGCGTTTCGCGGCGCTGCTCGACGATGGCGGGACTGTAATCGACCACGCCATCGACAGGCTTGGGATCCTTCCAGCCATTGAATTCGGCGAACAGCGAGACGAGCTGGTCGTAACTGCCCTTGCCGTCGGGCGGTCCGACCGGGGCCGGCGCCGTCGGCTGCGCAAAAATGGGGGAGAGTGCTGCCGGCGCAAACGTGGCGCTGCCCAGCATCAGTGCCGCTGCAGCCAGCCTGGTTCTCTTTCGCATTTTCGCCGTTCCTCCCCGTAGCGCAAGCCGCTGCGCAGCACGCCAACTGCAACCATTAACGCGTGATTTTGATTATTTTGTGCGATATCCGTGCGGTGGTCAAGCAGGGAAGGGGGCCGTTCGATCGCCGACGCCAGCGGCATGATATTGCGGGAGGAAACGATTTTCGCGACCGCGATCCCGCTCAGGGTTTCCCGGCAGAATTCGACGCCAGGGTCTTGCGATTCGAGCGAATCCGCATCACGGCGAAAACGCGTCGTGTCCGGGGCATTCGGGCGCGATCCGGAAATGCCCCGGGAAAATGTCATTTTTCACATTTTTCCACGAGCCGCGCTTGACCCCCTGTTTCAACTATGCTCAAAATCACGCGCTTGTTCACCAATAATGGGTGGCCGCCGGCGGATCATCAGCACGAGGGACGTGCGAAACGCCGGTCACAATCGGGGAGACGACAATGATGAGAACGACGCAGATTTCGGCCGCGCGCACGGCGCTGAAGAGCGGATCCGCCATGCTGATCGCGGCGCTGGCAACGGGCAGCGCGCTGGCGCAGGACGCAGCCCCCGCCGAAGAAGGCGAAGCGATCGTCATCACCGGTTCGCGCATTCCGCGCCCGGACGTCGACTCCAACAGCCCCGTCAACGTCGTGTCCGCCGAAGAGATCAAGCTTTCGGCGACGAGCGAGACCGAGCAGATCCTGAACTCGCTGCCACAGGCGGTTGCCGGCTCCGGCGGCCAGTCCAACTCGGGCAACGGCACCGCGACCGTCAATCTGCGCAACCTGGGCACTGTGCGTACGCTGGTGCTGCAGAATGGCCGCCGCATCGTCGGCTCCACGCAGGACGGCGTGGTCGACATCAACATGATCCCGCCCGCATTGATCAGCCGGGTCGAGGTCGTCACCGGCGGCGCCTCGGCGGTTTACGGTTCGGACGCGATGGCCGGTGTCGTCAACTTCGTCATGAAGGACGATTTCGAGGGGATGGAGCTTGCCGGCCAGGCCGGCGTCAGCCAGCGCGGCGATGCGGAACGCTATAATTTCGACCTGACCGTCGGCGGCAATTTCGACGGCGGCCGCGGCAACATGGTCTTTTACGGCAGCTATTATGACCGTGCCCAGGTGCAGGGCTCGGCGCGAAAACATGCCAGCCGCTTCCTGGTCGATGCGGTGCAGAACGGCGTGGGCGTGCTCGTCCCCGGCGGCAACGGCGTCACTCCGCAGGGCACGATCTTCACGCCGTCATTGGTCGGCAAGAAGGATCAGTTCGGCAACACGATCGGCACCGCGGGCATCTTCTTCGCGCCCGAAGGCTGGCGCGCCTATCGCACCAGCGACGGCTTCAACGACCGGCCCTACACAAATTTGCAGATGCCGATGAAGCGCTGGCAGGCGTCGGTGATCGGTCATTACGATCTGACCGACGGCATCACCGCCTTCTGGGAAGGCGCCTATGTCCGCAACAAGATCAACTCGACGCTCGGTGCGGTGCCGATGAGCAGCTCGGGCTTCATCCCGAATTTCCAGCTCGACCTGCGCAATCCCTATCTCGCGCCCTCGCTGCGCGAGTTCCTGCGCACCAATCTGGACGGCAACAACGACAATCTGGTGCCGCTCAACATCAATCGCCGCCTGCTCGAGGGCGGATCGCGCACCAGCGATCAGACGCGCGATTTCTGGCGCTTCGTCGTCGGCCTGAAGGGCGACCTGACCGATCGGCTGAAATGGGAAGTCTTCTACAATCAGGGCGAGAACAAGCTCACCGACGTCCAGGGCGGCGGCGTGCTGATCGACAATTTCGCGGCGGCGTTCCGAGTCAATCCGGCCAATCCGATGCAATGCGCCAATGGCGACCCCAAATGCGTGGTGATCAACCCCTTCGGCGCCAATTCGCTGACCAAGGAGATGATCAACTATATCTATACCGACCTCACCAACATCACTGAGGTGAGCCAGAAGCAGGTGGGTGCCAGCATCGCCGGCTCGCTCTTCTCGCTGCCCGCCGGCGATGTCGGCATCGCGGTCGGCGCCGAATATCGCAAGGAAAGCTCGCAGTTCAATCCGGACCAGCTCTACGTCCAGGGCAAGGCACTGTCGCGCTCGGCGGGCATCCAGCCCACTGGCGGTCAATATGACGTCAAGGAAGCCTATGGCGAGCTGTTCGTGCCGATCCTGGCCGACATACCGGGCATCCACATGCTCGCATTCGAAGGCGGCGTCCGCTTCTCCGACTATTCCTCGGCCGGCTCGGTGGTGTCGTACAAGCTCGGCGGTGAATATTCGCCGATCCCGGGCCTCAAGTTCCGCGGCCTTTATCAGCGGGCCGTGCGCGCGCCGAACGTGATCGAATTGTTCTCGGGCGCGACCAACACCGCGCCGCAAGCGACCGATTTCTGCAACGCGACCTCGTCACGTACGGCGGCGGAGCGTTCCTTCTGTCTCCAGCTCGGCGTGCCGGCGGCGGTGATCGACGTGTTCCAGCAGGAAAATACCCAGATCCGCGCGATCACGGGCGGCAACCCCGATCTCCAGGAGGAAACCTCCGACACCTGGTCGGTCGGTGCGGTCTTCCGGCCGGAAT
>JASBTC010000070.1 GCA_030148625.1 Sphingobium sp.
ATTGAACCCGTGCCGCTCGATAAGTCGCCGCGTGATTTGTGCCCGGGCCGCGTAGAATTCGTGTGTTCCGTGCGTTGCCTCGCCGAGCAGAATGATCCGCGCGTCGCCGAAGCGGTCGAAGGTGGCTCCGAATTCGATCGCATCCGGGCTTGGCAGTGGCTCCATATGGGCGCGCAGCGCTTCCGGAAGAGTGCGCGGCGGAGGAGCAATGGATGAATGAATAGACATGATTGGACCTGTCCGTTGCGGGGCGGCTCCTAGAAGACACGTCTGGAAGGCTCCGGCTTTGCCAGCGGCAACAAGAATGGCGGCCACCCCGCCTTCGAGGTGGCCGCAATGGACGCGCGGTCAGTAGGATACCGTGAGATGATCCTCGACCTTGGTGACGCCGGGCGCGGACCAGGCCGCGCGCTCGGCGATGCTGCGTTCGTTCCAGGCATGGACCTTGCCACTCAGCTTGACCGTGCTGCCGTCGGTGATCACGGTGACCGACGCGGCGTCGAGGTCCGCCTGCCGCTTGAAGGCCGAGACGATGCGGTCCTTGACGTCGGCGGGCGCCGGATGCTGCTTCACCTCGATCAGGTTGCTGACCCCGATGACACCCGATACCTTGGCTGCCGCCTTGCGCGCTTCGTTGCTCTGGAAATACCAGTCCACGGTTCCACTGAGCGTGACCCAGCCATGCTCGACCTTCACCTTGACCACATCGTTGGGAATCGAGACCGTCCATGCGATCATGTCGACGATGCGCTTGGCGATCTCGTGGTCGGCGAGCTTGCTGTCGGACGCGAGGCGGACCTTGATCTCCTCGGCGATCGCGCGCACGCCGGCCACCCGGCGCACCGCCTTTTCCGCGGCGAGCTTTTCGGTGAAATTCTTCACATAGCCTGAGAGGGTGACAACGCCGTTGTTCACCGCGACGCCGATGTCGGCATGATCGACGGCGGGTTCCCATTCGAGTTCTGCCATCACATCATGCTGAAGTTGGCTGTCGGTTTTCTTCATCACTCGTCTCCTTTCATTCGAGGGAGCGGCGCCCGAAGCGCCACCGGAAAGTGGGTAATGGCGCTGCGGAGAGCAGGGTCGCAAACAACTCCCCGCAGCGCTTGTCCCCCGAACGAACCACCCAAAAACCCGATGCCGGATTATTGACATGGATTCGGGGACGTGCGGACAAGGCCGCCGCGACGTCCGTGAAGACCCGCGCCCGGTGCGTATGGCGCGGTTCCCTCCCGGGCCTGAGTCCGGCTATCTTCCGGACGTGCCGCATTGGCCTTTTCCGAACGCTGCCAATCTGGTGGGTCCTTCGTATCCGGCCTATTCGCATTTATCCGTAAGGGTTCGGTACGCCGGTGTATGCGCTGCGAACCCCCGGGCCTTACGTAGGTTTCCCGATTCAGTATGCGCGGCAGCAGCCATAGGCAGTGATTGCGCCGATTGCGGCGCTAGCTCGCTGGCGGCGATGTCGGGGCGCCGAAGTCCACCGCCAGTCGCTTCACTCAGGAGACAGACCATGAACGATATGGCCCCCGCCGCCGCCGAAAAGACGTCCGCCCCCGCACCCGCACCGGCAGGATTTGGTGCCGGTGACTGGTTTCGTGCCGAAATCGATCGATTTATCGAGGAAATGGGCAAACCCGGGCGCAGTTTGTTGAGCTTCGTGCCCCGCTTCGTCGTACCGAAACCCGCGATCGAGCTTACCGATGCCGGCGACAATTACCAGCTTTCGGCCGAACTCCCCGGTCTCACCGAGAAGGATGTCAAGGTCGAGATCGCCGACGGCATATTGACCATCGCTGCCGAAAAACATGAGTCGGCAGAGCGCCGCGAAGAAGGTTGCCTCATCAATGAACGCCGGCACGGCCATTTCGAGCGGCAGATTGCCCTGCCAGTCGATGCCGATGAGGACAAGGTGAAGGCCAGGTTCGAACATGGCCTTCTGACTCTCGAGATCGGCAAGAATGCGGCCGCGGGCAAGCGCGTTCGGAAGATCAAGATCGACAGCTGATTTGCGATGCGCCAGGCCCGAACCGGACGCTAGTCTGGCTCGGGATCTGGCGTGTCCCCCTCGATCCGAAAGGGGAGGTCGCGGGTTCGGGTTCGCAGCGAGTCGGCGGTAACGACGATGTTGGTGCCCGGTTCGAGCAGCGGTTCGACGAGCGCCCGGAAGCGCGGATCGACATGAATGCGTCCCGCCAGACTGTCCGCGAGCGGCGCGGCGATCCGGTCGGGCACGTCGACACGGATCCAAGGAGCGAATGATCCGCCTCATCCTGACGTATGAACACCGACGTTCCCGAAACTTTGCCGTCGATCCGAACGGATGCCGTCCCGATTGCCACGCCGTTGCGCAACACGACGACGCGCGCGTCGGCGGCACTGATCACGACCGAGACCGGACCGGACGGGGCGCGCTCCGGATGCCATTCGAGTTCGCTCGGCACGCCAACCTTATCGTCCCACTGCACCGCATTTCCGGGTGCGATCCGGGGTAGTACAGCCTCATTGGTGACGACCACCGTCATGCCGAGGCGCGTCACGCCATAAAGCCGGCGGGCGAATTCATGCGGCAGGCGAATGCAGCCGTGCGAGGCGGGATAACCGGGCAATGTCCCCCCATGCAGCGCGATACCGCCCCAGGTAAGGCGCTGCATATAGGGCATGGGCGCATGGTCGTAGATCGATGAATAATGTTCGACTTCGCGCTGCAAGATGGTGAAGATCCCGGTCGGGGTCCGATGCCCGGTGTTTCCCGTCGATATCGTCGAAATAGCGATCGGAATACCATTGCGGTACAATATCATGCGCTGGGTCGCCAGGCTGGCGATGAGCAGCAGCGGGCCGCGCGGCGCGACATCCGGGGCCCAAAGATACTCACCCGGCTTCAGCGTCTCCGCCGCCTCGATGACGGATGTTCCGTCCGCAGGCGACTGCGCGGACGAAGGCGCGGCGAGGAGTGTGACGGCGATCGCGAGCGGTATCATTCGCAAGGCTTCCAAGCTGCCCGCGGCGGCGGTGCGCCGCGTGACGCCGCGATGACCGATCATCCCGCCACCCGTGCCATCGCCTGCCGGTCACGGATCGCCACCTCGCGGCGAGACGGCAAGTCGACCAGTCCGTCGGCGCGCATCCGGGTCAGCTGCCGGCAGGCGGTTTCGATCGTCAGCCCCAGCAGGTCGGCGATCTGCTGACGGCCGAAAGGCAGTTCGAAGCGGGTCGCCGCCTCCGCAGCATAGCCGGCTTCGGTGGGCGGGCGCCCGGACATTTCCAGGAGAAACGACGCGACTCTCTCGGCCGCGGTCTTGCGGCCGAGCAACATCATCCAGCAGCGCGCCCGGTCGAGTTGGTAGAGTGTGCGGCGCAGCAGCTTTTGCTGGAAATGAGGATAGCTGCCGGCAAATGTGTCGAAGCTGTTGCGATTGTAGATGCCGACCTCAGCATCGGCCATTGCAGTCACGCGGTAGGGGCTTTCCTTCCAGAAGGAGCGCCCGATGAAGTCGGAGGGAAAGACGATTCCGACAATCTGCTCGCGCCCGTCCGCCGCAGCGACGACGAGTTTGCGCACGCCTTTCAGCGCATTCGCGACCAGCGGAACTTTGTCGCCTTCCCACAACAGCGTCTGCCCTGCCCCCACCCGGTGCCGGTGCCCCATTCGGCCACGCTCGGCTAGCTCCCGCGCGTCGAGGCTCGCGCATATCGCGCGGCCACGCACCCCGCACGAGGAACAATCGCTCACGGGAGGATCCTGCGAAGGGAGCTTGGAATGGCTGGCGCGTGGGTCATGCCCGTCTTCTAGGCGAACCGCGCAGCCCCGTGAGTCAGGAACAGTACGTATGTGGAATGCCCCGCTGACGGACCATGCTCTCGGCGCGGTTAGAGCAGTTCGCGGGAATTTCCCCCGCACCCATATGCCGGCAAAGCATGGAGCGAGGAAATAGGGGCAACGATCTTTCGGTTACCTTTCAAGGTGCTGCCGGTGCGATCACCGGATCATGCATGGAATATCGTTTCGACGGCAAGCTTTCTGCTTGCCAACTGCGGGCTGTTCCAAGGATCGCGCACGCGGCGCGCCCGAGGCTGTCGCGGGAATGTGCGACGTGCTGAGCGGCTGTTAGCAGGCGCGATCGGCACGAAGCTGCCATCCGGATCGCCGCGCGTAAGGGTAATTGCGTAAGGACGCGGCGGTGAATTCGCCGCATCAGCATGAAGTGCGCCCGCCCCCGGAAGCGCCATTCCGGGCGGCTCCCTTTCAATCGTTAAAGGGCCAAAGAAATGAGTGAAGTCGGCCACGATCTACACGCCATGTTCCCCGGAGAGGCGACGCATCTCCATGCCCTCAAGCTGGAGAGCGGTCCGTTTCGCGCACTCGCCGAGCACCATCACCTCCTGTCGCGCGAGATCGCGAGGATCGAAAACGGTCTGGACGCCGCGTCGGACGAGCGGATCGAGGAACTGAAGCGAGAGCGCGTCAATCTGCTCGATGAAGTCGCCGCCATGATTGCCGAACGAAAGGGCAGGAAATGAAACGGGACGCGATATCCATCCGTACTGCGCTCGAGGCGCGCCTCGTCGCGCTCGGCGCTCGCGTCGACGCGATCGAGGAGGCGCAGCGCGAACCGCTCGATGGCGACTTTTCGGAACAGGCGGTCGCTCGCGAGGACGACGAAGCGCTTGACGGCGTCGAACGTGCTGCGATCGAAGAAATTGCCCGTATCAGGCAGGCCATCGGGCGGATCGAGGCGGGCACCTATGGGCAATGCCTTGTCTGCGGTGAACCTATCGCCGAGGCTCGCCTCCGGGCCTTGCCCACCGCGACCCAGTGCATCGTGTGCGCCAGCGAAGCCGCCGATTGAATTGGTAAGCCGGCCGTGAGGCGAGGGCCGGGCTGGCGGCCTGCCCATCCATCGGCACAGGCCTGCTGGCCGCATTGGTGCTGGCGGATTCGGCGGCATTTGCGGTGACCGAGATGGCGGGCATTGCGGGAAGTCTCGATGCCAGACCGCTGTCGGCGCGGCTCCTTTACGGTGCAATCGCAGCTACGGCGCTCGCCGGAGCTTCCTTGAACGCGGTCGGCATCGACCCGGCGCGGGCACTCTATTGGGCTGCCGTCGTCAATGGCGTGCTTGCCGGTCCTTTGATGGTCGTAATGATGTTGATCGTGGGTAATCGGCGCGCGATGGGGCGGCTTGTCATCTCTCAAGGTCAGCGATGGGCCGGCTGGGCTGCCAGGGCGGTCGTGACCAGTGCGTCATTGCTGTTCATCGGGTTTGCGGTGGCGGCCGCGAATTGACCGAAGCTGGTAGACGGCTCTCCATCGGAGAGCCTATCCCAAGCGTGTCAAACTGTGGGACCACGAACGCCAACAGGGCCGCCAGGGTCGGCGACCCGAGCTTTCGCATCGCCCCGGGCGCGATGAATTTCCACGATGCGATGACTGATACCGAGTTCCTGCCCGGCCTGCTTATTCGTGAGGTCGCGCATCCGTCCGGCCACGACCTCGCGCTCGCGGACGGTGAGAAGCTCGATCGAACGGCGCGAGGTGGCCTGACCGCTCATGCGTATGGAATTTCCGCAATCATGCCTTCCTTGCAACGGCCGGCGATTCAAGGTCGTTACATATTGGTCTCTATATATGTCAGGCGCCGAGCCCCGCCGCGAAGGCGAGGCGCAGCGCGTCGGACAGGCTTCGCACCTCGAGCTTCGCCATCAGATTGGCGCGGTGGACCTCGACGGTTCGCGGGGAAATGCCGAGGTCATAGGCGATCGTCTTGTTGGGCAGACCCTGTGCAAGCCCCTCCAGCACTTCGCGCTCGCGCGGTGTCAGCACGCCCAGCACGACATTCGCTTCGGCCGCGCGCGACGCCGCGCCGTCGGCGGTGGTCAGCCGGTCGAACGCCGCCTCGATGGCGGCGATGAGAACGACCTTCTCGAAGGGCTTTTCGAGGAAATCGACCGCACCCGCCTTCATGGCGCGTACGGCGATCGATACGTCAGCGTGGCCCGTCAGAATGATAACCGGCATGGTGACGCCGCGTTCGCGCAGGGCTTCCTGGACCTCGAGGCCATCCATTTCCGGCATCCTGACGTCGAGAAGGACGCAGCCGTCGGGAACATGCCGGATTTCCCTCAGAAAGGCGGCCCCCGTCGGCCATGTCTGCACGGCATAGCCCGACGTTTTCAGCATGAAACTTGCCGAGCGCCGTATGGCCTCTTCGTCGTCGACGATATGGATCAGTTTCCTATCCGTCATCCCTATCCCCCGCCTTGGCGCTCACAAGCTGAAATGAAATTCGGTGCCGCCTGCTTCCGCCTCTTCCATCCAAATCCGCCCGCCATTGGCTTCGACAATCGTGCGGCAGATCGACAGGCCGAGTCCCATGCCCTCGGCCTTGGTGCTGACGAAGGCGGTGAACAATTGCGCCGCGACCTCGGGCGAAACGCCAGGCCCGGTATCGGCGACGATCACGCGCACGAACCCCGGCTGGTCGGGCCGGCTCGAGACGGTCAACCGGCGCTCGGGGCTGGCGGCCATCGCCTCGACTGCGTTCCGGATAAGGTTGATCAGCACCTGCTGGATCTGAACCTTGTCGACCAGAACGGGCGACGCATAAGGGTCGAGGTCGAACCGCGGCTCGATGCCTTTTTCGCGTGCGCCCATCAGCCCCAGCACGGCGGCTTCGTTTATCAGGGCGGGCAGTTTTTCGATCGTTTTCTCCACCTCGCCGCGGGCGACGAAATCACGCAGGCGCCGTACGATATGTCCCGCCCTCAGTGCCTCCTTCGCAGTATCGTCAAGCGCCTCGCGGATCATCGGCATGTCGTCGGGATCGGGAGCGGCGAGTAGGTCGCGGATGGCCTCGACATAGTTGGCGACCGCGGTGATAGGCTGGTTGAGCTCGTGCGCGAGAGTCGAGGCCATGGTACCCATCGCGCTCACGCGCGAGACGTGGATAAGTTCGGACTGCAGCGACTCGAGCCGCGCCTCGGTCTTCTGCCGTTCGGTCAGGTCGCGGATGAAGCCGGTGAACAGCGGATGTGCGTCGCCCGCCGCTTCACCGATCGACAGTTCCATCGGGAAGGTGGAGCCATCCTTGCGCTGCGCGAAAACGACGCGCCCGATACCGATGATGCGTTTCTCGCCGGTCGCGAGATAGCGCGCGATATAGCCGTCGTGACGGTCGCGGTCGGGGGAAGGCATGAGCGCGCTGACATTGGCGCCGAGCAACTCGGCTTCGCTGTAACCGAACAGCCGTTCGGCCGCGGCGCTGAACGACAGGATCTTGCCTTGGTCGTCGATAACGATCATCGCGTCGGGGACTGTCGACAGGATCGAGCGCAAGTGGCTTTCCTGTGCCCGCAGCGCGTCCTGCGCCGCGCGGCGCCCCGTGATGTCCGAAACGACGATCGCATAGCCGCGGAGGCCGGTTTCGCCTTGAAGGGCTGTCACCGAAATGTCGGCCAGAAATTCCGAGCCGTTCTTGCGAACGCGCCAATCCTCAGTCGCCAGCTTGCCGCGCCGCGCTGCCTCGTGAAGGTCGTGGGCAGGCTTGCCGGCCGCAATGGCATCGGCTGGATAGAAGATCGTGTCTTCGCGCCCTATGGCTTCCTCCTCACTCCAACCCATCAGCCGCTCGGCGCCCTGGTTCCAGATCGACACTTTGCCGGACGCATCGAGCAGGTAGATCGCGTGATCGTGCGCACCGTCGATCAGCAGGGCGAGTTCTTCGGCGATCACCGTCGCTTTTGCGGCGTCGATCGCCGCTGACCGTTCATTCTGCGTCATCCGGGCCCGCGACCGGCGCAATCCGTGCGTGAGCAGAATGATACTGAAGGCCAAGACGAGAAAGAACGCGATTTCCAGAAAACCCGCAGTCTCGGTGGTTCGGCCGCCGGAAAAATAGATCCCAAAGCCGAGCGCGGGGAGGATCGCGAGGGACGCGGCGACCGGGTCCGTCACGACCGCCGCAGCGAGCACCGCGAGGGCGAACGGGAGATAGGGCGCCTGGGTGCCGAGCCAGGGATCGACGGCAGATCGGACGACGGCCGCAAAACAGACAATCGCGACGGCGACAGCCGCGCGAAAAGCAAAACGCCGGCGTGCAACCGGCGGAGATAGTTTTCTCTCCAACGGCCTGTCCATGTTACCTCTGCGACGGCTGCTCGATAATATTCGCCGCATATACCATGAACAGTATCGCGACGGCGATTCATTTCGCCGCATTAGCCCTGGTCGGCAGTTTGGACTTGCAAGCTTTCCTTGCTGTTCACCGCGTATCGATCCGTGATGCGGAAGTTACGTATATCGACTGTCTGCGTGAGCGCCCACCCTGTGCGTCCCATAGGATCGAGGAGGCGGAAATGGATATTCCGAACGTCGACAAGTCACTCGCAAAGATCGGCCTTCCGCGCCGGATGCGCAAGCAGATCCGGCGCGCAACGCATTCGCCCAAGCTGAAGATCGCCGCTGCGCTCGTGCCGTTCCTGACTGCCGGATTTGTTGCAGCGCGAACGATCGCGCGCCGTGGTCGCTGACGATGGCACCCGATCTCGACGATCCGGTCGAACGCCGACGCGAACGAGCGGCAGCTATCGCATTCTGGGTCGTTCTGCTTGTCTTTGCGGTGCTCGGAACCATCTGGTTCATGCTTTTCCGCCAGTGAACTCCGATCGAAAGAACAACGGGTTGAGACTTGGCGCCTTAGTTTTTGATTGAAATCAAGGCCCGGCGTTTTGCCGTCGTCAATCCGACGAGACCATTTCGGAGAGTGCGGAGGATGGCGCGGATGTCGTCTTCACAGCAGGCTTCCCCTGGATGTGCCAGAGCTACATACCCAACTGACCGGGGGTTTCCGACTATCGCCGACGCTTCTTGCGGCGGGAAGGGACGCCAGGGTCTCGCGCGGGCGCGCCATACTTACGAGTCATTGCGTATTCGGTCCGGCGCGGGCCGCTGCTAAATCAAATCTGTCGCCGGGGTTTCGGCCCGGGTGACAAAAGGGCCGGGAGCGATGGGAACGTCGCTCCCGGTGCTGCTTGAGCGGCACGTTATTTCCCGGCTCTTTTGCTTGCGGCGGCGCTGTCGCCGTACGCGTCTCGCCCGATCAGCGGGCACTTCGAGAGGGGCCATGATACGGAGCAAGGTCTTGCTGGACGTTGCGAGCCTTGCGTCGTGCCTCGACCGGATCGCGGCCCGCCTTGGCGGAATTGTGAAGGCGTACTGCGAGTTCGCGCGCCTCGGCCAGAGTGAGGTGGCTCTTCTCTTCGATCGGAACATCATCTCCGACCGAGCTCGCGTGATTGAACGGGCGGGTTTGAACACCCCCGAGACCTATCTCTCTGCGGCGGCCTTTCACTTGTACGCGAAGGATCCACGAGCGCCATCCGGTGTCGCCGACAACGAGATAGAGGCCGTTGCCGTCGCCATATTTCCCTGGCTTCGCATTATGGACAAGTCTGGCCGAAAGTCGCTGCATTGCCCGCGCCTATTTCCAAATCTCTCCCACCATCTCTCCCACCACTTTTGCGGAGAAACAATGAAATTTCATGATACGGCAAGGTAGCATGAACGCCGGAAAATTTATATATAATAACAGGTTGTTAGAGGCGATATGACCGTCCGTGAGACTAAAGTTATAATCGTCACGGGGCATCCAGTTTTTCCCGGAAACAGTCACAACGATTTCAAGCTGGCTGGTGCAGTGATCTGCGCTTTCATCAGCG
>JASBTC010000077.1 GCA_030148625.1 Sphingobium sp.
GCCATCGCCTTCATCGTCTGGCCGACGAAGAAGCCGAACAGCGCTTCCTTGCCGCCCTTATACTGGTCGACCTTGTCGGCATTGTCGGCGAGGATCTTCGCGATCGCTTCATCGATCGCGCCGGTGTCGCTGGTCTGCTTCAGGCCCTTTTCCTCGACGATCTTCGCGGGATCGTCGCCGGTTTCGAGCATGATCTCGAACACCTGCTTCGCCAGGGTGCCGGACAATGTGCCGTCGGCCACCAGCTTGAGCAGTTCCGCACCCTGCTTCGGCGAGACCGGGCTGTCCTCGACATCCTTGCCCAGGCGGTTGAGCGCACCGAACAGGTCGGAGATCAGCCAGTTGGACGCGGCCTTCGCCATCTTCGCATCGCCGCAAGCATCGAGCAGCGCCTCGTACCAGCGCGCCGTTTCGGCCTCGGCGGTGAGCACCGCGGCGGCATAGGCGGTCAGGCCCAGCTCGGTTTCGTAGCGCTTGCGCTTGGCATCGGGCAGTTCGGGCAGGCTGGCGCGGCATTCCTCGAGAAACGCGTCGTCGAGTATGAGCGGCAACAGGTCCGGATCGGGGAAATAGCGATAATCATGCGCATCTTCCTTCGAGCGCATCGAGCGGGTCTCGTTGCGGTCGGGATCGTAGAGCCGCGTTTCCTGAACGATCTTGCCACCGGATTCGAGCACGTCGACCTGGCGATTGGCCTCGATCTCGACCACCGCCATCACGAAGCGCACCGAATTGACGTTCTTGGTCTCGGTACGCGTGCCGAACGGCTCACCCGGCTTGCGGACCGAGACGTTGACGTCGGCTCGCATCGAGCCTTCTTCCATATTGCCGTCGCACGAGCCGACATAGCGCAGGATAGAGCGCAATTTCTTGACATAGGCGCCGGCCTCGGCGGGCGAACGCATGTCGGGTCGCGAGACGATCTCCATCAGCGCGACGCCCGAGCGGTTGAGATCGACATAGGAGCGCGTCGGATGCTGGTCGTGCATCAGCTTGCCGGCATCCTGCTCGACATGGATGCGCTCGACGCCGATCACCTTGGTGCTGGCTTCGGGGTTCTTCTCGTCGAGCGTCACCTCGATCGCGCCCTCGCCCACCAATGGATGGTAAAGCTGCGAGATCTGATAGCCCTGCGGCAGATCGGCGTAGAAATAATTCTTGCGATCGAAGCGCGACCATTTGTTGATCTGCGCGTCGATGGCCATGCCGGTGCGCACCGCCTGGCGGATGCATTCGCGGTTGGGAACCGGCAGCATGCCGGGCATCGCGGCATCGACCAGCGACACCTGCGTATTGGGTTCCGCGCCGAACGCGGTCGCCGCGCCCGAAAAGAGCTTGGCCTGACTCGTGACCTGCGCGTGGACCTCGAGGCCGATCACGACCTCCCACTCGCCGGTTGCGCCCTGGATGCGATATGCAGTCTCAGTCATCGCTTCTTCCTCAGTCGGCGACGCCGGCGTTTTGAGTTGGTTTCTTCCTGTGAAACAGTCGAAACCCGCCGGCCCCACCCAAATTTCCTCGATAGCCAGTCACGCAATGTGACCACGATCTCTTGCTGGACAATATCGGCCAGCCAGTCGGTCATCCTACCACCATTGCTCCGGCCGCGCGGTGAAGCCCGCGCGCTGCTCGATCGCAAGGCCCGCATCGAGCACGCCCTGCTCGTCGAGCGCCTTGCCGATGATCTGCAGGCCGAGCGGAAGCCCCTGCCCGTCCAGACCACCGGGCACCGACATGGCGGGAAGCCCAGCCAGCGAGCTCGGCACGGTAAACACGTCGTTGAGGTACATCGACAGCGGATCCGCCGATTTCTCGCCCAGCGCGAACGCTGCGGACGGCGCGGTCGGGGTCAGCAGCAGGTCGCAGCTTTCCCATGCCTTGTCGAAATCGCGCGCGATCAGCGTGCGGACCTTCTGTGCCTGATTATAATAGGCATCGTAGAAACCGGCCGAGAGCACATAGGTGCCGATCATGATCCGGCGCTTCACTTCAGCGCCGAAGCCGGCGGCGCGGGTCGCGGCATACATGTCCTGCAGACCCGCATTGTCGGGCAGGTCGCGCAGCCCGTAGCGCACGCCGTCATAGCGAGCGAGGTTCGACGAGGCTTCCGCCGGCGCGATGATGTAATAGGCGGGCAGCGCATATTTCGTGTGCGGCAGCGAGACTTCGACCACCTCGGCGCCCGCGTCCTTCAGCCAGGCAATGCCCTGTTCCCACAGCGCCTCGATTTCGGCGGGCATGCCGTCGACGCGATATTCCTTCGGAATACCGACCTTCTTGCCCTTGAGATTGCCCGACAGGCTGCCGGCCCAGTCGGGCACGGGCAGGTCGAGCGAGGTCGAGTCCTTGGGGTCGAAGCCGGCCATGGCGCCGAGCATGATCGCGCAGTCGGTGACATCGCGCGCCATCGCGCCCGCCTGGTCGAGCGAGCTGGCAAAGGCGACGACGCCCCAGCGCGAGCAGCGGCCATAGGTCGGCTTGATGCCCGAAATGCCGACGAACGCCGCGGGCTGGCGAATCGAGCCGCCGGTGTCGGTGCCCGTCGCCGCGGGGCAGAGCCGCGCCGAGATCGCCGAGGAACTGCCGCCCGACGAGCCCCCGGGCGCAAGCGCCGCGTTGCCGCCGTCATTGCGCCGCCAGGGCGAGATGACATTGCCGAACGCGCTGGTCTCGTTCGAGGAGCCCATCGCGAACTGGTCGAGATTGAGCTTGCCGAGCATGCCCGCGCCCGCCGCCCAGAGATTGGCGGAGACGGTGGATTCGTACGTCGGCGTGAAACCGTCGAGGATGCCGCTCGCCGCGGTCGTCGGCACGCCTTCGGTGCAGAACAGATCCTTCATGCCGATCGGCACGCCGGACAGCGGCTTGAGCTCGCCAGAGGTGCGCGCGGCGTCGGCCGCGTCGGCCGCTTTCAGCGCATGATCGGGCGTTTCGACGAGAAAGGCGTTGAGCGGCTTGGCCGCGGCAACGCGGTCGATAAAGGCCTGCGCCACTTCGCGCGCCGAGAAATCGCCGTCGCGGACGCCGTCGCGGATACCCGCGATGCCCAGGTCGGTCAGTGTCGTCGTCATTCGATCACCTTCGGAACGGTGAAGAAGCCATGTTCGGCCTGGGGCGCATTGGCGAGCACGCGATCGCGGACATTGCCGTCGGTCACGATATCCTCGCGCAAGCGCAGCGTATTGGGGATCACAGCGGTCATCGGCTCGACATCGCTTGTGTCGACCTCACCCAGCTGTTCGATCCAGCCCAGGATGTTGTTGAGCTCCGGCGCGAGCGCCTCGGCTTCCTGATCGGTCATCGCGATCCGCGCGAGGCTCGCGATCTTCTTCACGGTTGGGATATCGACTGACATGGCATTCCTGATGATCGGATCGGCTGAAGATCCGAAGCGCGGCTAGCATCCACGCCGCACCGCATCAAGCGAAGAGGCTATTCGAACACGTCGCCGACCGGATTCCCGTTCACAAAGACCTGGCGTCGCCCGATGTTGCGGATTTCGATCGCGCCGCGCGCAATGGCTTCGCCGGCCAGTCGGTTGTGCGTCTTCACCTCATCGCTGGTCTTGCCGCCATAGGAATAGTCCGTCGTGGGCGGCTGCTCCCAATTGCCGCTCGCCGAAAGCCGCCGAACGTCGACGTCGGGCGAGCACGCTTCGCAGGTATAGGACACCAGCACGGCAACCGTATCGCCGGGCTTGTAGAGCAAGGCATAAGCCCGCTTGTCCGCCTGGCCTGCATAGCGGTCGAAGCGGCTGAAGGATTCGAGAAGCCCCTGTGGCAACGGCACCTTCTCCGGGACGATGCGCAACTCGCGCGCCATGCGTTCGGCCCTGGCCCTGCCGTCCTCATGCCGGGAAAGCGCCCAGCGATCCTCTGCCTTCGACGCCAGCGCGGCAGCCGTGCGGATCCTGGCATTGCCGCTCTTCGTCAGTCGATCGACCGCTGCCTTGCCCGGATCGCCGAAATCGAAACGCAGCGCCGCCCAGTCGAATTTATCCGGGGACACACGCCCGCTTTGCAACCGCGCGACCTGATCGCGCGTCGAGATCGCGTTGAAACTCAGGATCGGCAGCGCGAGGAACAGCGCAAGTCCACACAGGCCGAAGGCAAGTTTCAGATTGGCTGGCCGGACATGCCTTGCCCAATCCATCCGGCCGCGAACGAGCGCGACCAGATAGGCTAGACCAAAGGCACTGGCGACGATGACGAAGGTCAGCGCCCAGAGCCGGTCGGGCGTGAAACCATATTGCTGGATGCGCGCGCCCGTCGAGATCGCCGCGATCGCGGCAAGCGGCAGCATCGCGAGCGCGAGCGCCATCGCGCCCCAGCGCAGCGGCGGAAAACGGCTCTCATCCTCTTCGCTGTCGCCGATCACCACATTGGCCAGGATCAACGCGCCGACCACGCAGGACAGCAGGATCGGCGTCGTCGCCTTGGTCGCGTCCCACAATGCCGACAGCCCGGTGAACGGCAGGCTGGCGAGGAACAGCAGCAGTCCCGCGCCCAGCACGGGCGCGAGCACGCCGAGAAGCGCCACGACCACCTTCAACAGCAGCCGCGTGATCCCGTCGCGCTTGCGGAATACACCGACCGCAGCGCCAAGCGAGGTGCCGATCAGCAGCAAGACGAACCATTGTTCATCGAGCGCGTCGCGGATCAGGCGGATCCCGATCAGCGAGAATAATTCCGACAACAACAGAGTCAGCAGGAACACGACCCCGACGAACGCCGCCGAGGCGAAGCAGATCACCACATTGGTCCAGGCATGGCCATGAACCTCGACATAGGGGAAGCGCCGCGCGCCGTGATCGCGCGCGGTCTGGAACAAGGGTGCGGCGATCGCGATCGACAGAAAGGCGCAGACCATCCGCCAGCCCTCCGCCTCGCTCCAGTCGTCCGGCGCGCCGTTCCACCAGCAGATCGCAGCGAGAATCAACGCGGAGATCGCGGAAAAGGCGAGCGACCATTGCCAGCGCACACGCTCCAGCGTGTAGGCGAGCAACACCGCGAAGCAGCCGACGAACATCGCGGCCGACATTTGCCAGCTCGCCCACGCCGTGCCGCTTCGGTCGTCGCCCAGGATCAGATGGATGGAGAGGCCCGCAACCGCACCCAGCCCGGCCAGCAGCCATGGCCGCCACGCCCAGTCATCGCTTCGTTCGATCACATCGTCCATGGCTGGCTCTCCACCTTTGCCGGGAGCCTAACCGGTCATGCGCGAAAGGCGTCATGGATTTTCAATGGTGAATTGATGCAGCCCGCCGCGATTGCATCCTTCGCATCCAGCACTAATGGAAATCGCATTGCCCGGCGGCGCAATCTATGTTGCACTGCACAATGGAGACTCCCCGTTGGCCCGGAAATTCCTTTATGTCTTTGCGACCCTGATCGTGCTCGCGATCGCCGCCACCTTCGCCTATCGCCTGTTCGGTGTGCAGATGATGCGCACCGCGATGGTCCCCAGCGCAGATTTCCGCGCGCTGCCCGCGGCCGATGCCGGCGCCTATGCCGATCGCAAGATGTGGCTGGCTCGCCCCGATATCGCGCAGGGCAATCCGGCGCTGTGGACCCCCAAGGGCTTCGCCCCTGCGCCCAGCCCACGCGCGGCCGTCTTCTTCGTCCATCCGACATCCTATCTGAACCGCGCCGCGTGGAATGCGCCGCTCGACGATGCCGAAGCCAATGACCGCGCAACGCTGTTCCTGCGCGGACAGGCCAGCGCATTCAACGAAGCCGGCGCGATCTGGGCGCCGCGATATCGTCAGGCGACGTTCGGCGCTTTCCTGACCGGCAAGGCGGAGGCGAACAAGGCGCTCGACCTCGCCTATGGCGACGTGCTCGCGGCATTCGACCAGTTCGTCTCGGCGATCCCCGCCGATCAGCCGATCATCCTTGCCGGACACAGCCAGGGCGCGTTGCACCTCACCCGGCTGCTGCGCGAACGTGTGGCGGGCAAACCGCTCGCCGCACGGATCGTCGCCGCCTATGTCGTGGGCTGGCCGGTCTCGCGCACCGCCGACCTGCCGGCGCTCGGCCTTGCCGAATGCGCCGCGCCCGATCAGACGGGATGTCTGCTGAGTTGGCAGAGCTTCGCCGAACCTGCCGAGCCCGACGCCGTGCTCGACACCTATAACAACAGCACCGGTTTCGACGGCAAGGCGCGTGCGGGAACGCCGATGGTCTGCACCAATCCGTTGACCGGCTCGCGTGGCGGCGGGGCGCCCGCCACGCTCAATCTCGGCACACTGGTTCCGTCCGCCGATCTCAAGACCGCATCGTTGACGCCCGCCGCGGTGCCGGCGCGCTGCGACGAGCGCGGCCTGTTGCTGATCGGCGACCCGCCCGAACTTGGGCCCTATGTGCTGCCCGGCAACAATTACCATGTCTACGACTACAGCCTGTTCTGGGCGAATGTCCGCGCCGATGCCGTGCGCCGTCTGGCGGCGTACAAGGGCTGATGATCACCACCGATTCGCGCGTCTTCCATGATGCCCTGCCCGATGGCGGCCGGCTGGTCGGGCTCGACCTGGGCACCAAGACGATCGGAACCGCGCTGTGCGACGCGGGATGGAGCTTCGCCAGCCCGTCGGGCACGATCCGCCGCAGTAAATTCTCGGCCGACAAGGCGGCGCTCGTCGCGCTGATCGCACAACAGCATGTCGCCGGAATCGTGCTCGGTTTGCCGATCAACCTGGACGGCAGCGAAAGCCCGCGCAGCCAGTCGACCCGCGCCTTTGCGCGCAATATCGACGATCTCGGCCTGCCGATCCTGCTCTGGGACGAACGCTGGTCCACCCAGGCGGTCGAGCGCGCGATGATCGAGGCCGATCTCAGCCGCGCCAAACGAGCCGAACGGGTCGACACGCTGGCGGCCGCGCATATCCTGCAGGGTGCGATCGACGCGCTGGCCAGCGGGAGCGGATCGCTGACCTGACCGGCGTCAGAGCCCGGTGACGATCACGGTTTCCTTGAACGGCACTTCCATCACCACGACGCCGGCCTCGTCGATCACTTCGATCCGGCAAAGCAGGCACAGCCGCCCAGCGGTGATCTCACCGGCCATGATACCGCGCGCGAGCCGAATCGCAGTTTCGCGCACCGTGTCGAGATCGTCGAATTCCTCGCCTTCGACATCGGGCGTCAGCGTGCCGCATTCGTAGAGATTGAAAAAATATCGAGCCATGCGCATTCCCGACAATGATGAAACATATTCGCCTGTGTGACCGGCCACTTAGCTGCCCGCGCATGCGCGGGCAAAGCCTGATAGATCGAATATGACATGGATCGCGATCATATCGGGCCTGCTGCTCGTCAACATCTTCGCCTTCATCCAGTTCGGCCGCGACAAGGCGCGTGCGCGCGCCGGACAACGGCGGATATCCGAAGCCGACCTGCTCTTTGCGGCCATGATCGGCGGAACGATCGGCGCCTATGCGGGGCGCGCCCGATTTCGCCACAAGACCAGGAAAGAGAGTTTTTCGATAAAACTCCACCTGATCGCGATGGTCCAGGCCGGCATTCTCATCGGGCTTGGCTGGGCCTGGTTCGGAGCGCCTTGAACTCGCCGATCAATCGGCCTAATCGCGGCCTTTAATGCCAGCACCCACACCCTTCCCGCCCACCGGCCTCACCGGTGCGGCGCAATTCCCGCACAGGCACCTGACCGGTATTTCCGGCCTCCAGCCCCACGAAATCGCGTTCCTGCTCGACGAAGCCGAGCAATGGGTGGATCTGAACCGCCGCGCCTCGAAACATGACGATCGGCTGGCCGGCCTGACGCTGATCAACGCCTTTTTCGAGAATTCGACGCGGACATTGCTCAGCTTCGAGATCGCGGGCAAGCGGCTGGGCGCCGATGTCGTGAACATGCACGCCGCGCAGTCGAGCGTGAAGAAGGGCGAGACGCTGATCGATACGGCGATGACGCTCAATGCGATGCGCGCCGACATCATCGTCATCCGCCATTCCAGTTCGGGCGCGGTGCAGCTCATCGCCGACAAGGTCGATTGCCCGGTGCTCAATGCCGGTGACGGCTGGCACGAACATCCAACCCAGGCGCTGCTCGACGCGCTCACCATCCGCCGGCGCAAGGGACGGATCGCCAATCTGCGCGTCGCGATCTGCGGCGACCTGCTCCACAGCCGGGTCGCCCGGTCCAACATCCTGGCGCTGACCGCGCTCGCCGCCGAAGTGCGCGTGATCGCGCCGCCCACGCTGATGCCGCCCGCGATCGAGCGGATGGGCGTCACCCCCTTCACCGATTTCGACGCGGGTATCGCCGGCGCCGACGTCGTGATGATGCTCCGCCTCCAGAATGAGCGGATGGCCGGCGGCTTCATACCGTCGCCGCGCGAATATCATGCGCTTTACGGCCTTACGCTCGAACGGCTCGAACGGGCCGCGCCCGATGCGCTCGTCATGCATCCCGGACCGATGAACCGGGGTGTCGAGATCGACAGCAACGTCGCCGACGATCCCGTCCGCTCGGCGATCACCGAGCAGGTCGAGATGGGCGTCGCCGTCCGCATGGCCTGTCTCGACGTGCTGACGCGCCAGCGCCGGGGCCTGGAGGGATGGGCATGAGCGTGCGCGCCGTCATCAATGGAGCCGATGGCCAGGCCGTGCTGATGCGCGATGGCACGATCGAAGCGGTCGGCACGATCGCGGTTCCGGCAGGCGCCGAAACCCTCGATGCGAAGGGCGCGTTGATCGCGCCGGGCATCGTCGATCTGGGCGTGTTCGCGATCGACAAGCCTGCCTGCCGTGCGGGCGGAATCGTCCGCGCCGCGCTGATGCCCGATCAATCGCGACCACTCGACGATCCGGGCCTGATCCAGCGCGCGGCCGACAGCGGCAAGCCCGATCTCTGGGTCCACCCCATCGCCGCCGCGACGCGCGGACTGGCGGGAGAGGATCTCGCGGAATTCGCGACGATGCGCGACAGCGGCGCACAGGCGGTCGCGACCGGCCGCGGCTGGATCGCGGATTCGGGGGTGATGCGCCGGGTGCTGGCCTATGCCGCGCCGCTCGGCCTGACCGTCATCGTCCATGCCGAGGATGGGGGACTGACGGGCAATGCCGTCGCGACGTCGGGCGAGACCGCGACGCGCCTTGGCTTGCCGAGCGCGCCCGCCATTGCCGAAGCGATGGCGATCGCGCGCGACCTGGCGCTGGTGGAGGATACGGGCGCCGCGATCCACTTCCGCCAGGTGACGACCGCGGCGGGCTTCGCGCTGATCCGTGCGGCAAAGGCAAAGGGTTTGCCCGTCACCTGCGGCATCACGCCGGCGCATCTCTATCTTTCGGACATCGCCGTTTCCGATTTCCGAACCTTTGCGCGCCTCTCTCCGCCGCTGCGCGCCGAAAGCGATCGTCAGGCCGCGCTGGCCGCTCTGGCGGACGGCACGATCGACGTGCTGTGTTCGGGCCATGATCCCCGTGGCCCCGAGGACAAGCGCCTGCCTTTCGCCGACGCGGCGCCGGGCATGGCGGGCGCGGAGACATTGCTCGCCTTGGGGCTGGGGCTGGTCCGCGACGAGCATATCGCCCTGCCCCGCCTGTTCGAGCTGCTTGCGGCCAATCCGGCGCGTATCCTGGGCCTGGAAACCGGAACGCTGAGCATCGGCGCGCCCGCCGACCTGATCCTGGTGGAACCCGACGCGCCATGGCGCATCGATACCGCCCGCATGACGGCGCGCGCCGGCAACACGCCGTTCGACGGCATGCCGGTACAAGGCCGCGTCACCGCAATGATCAAGGGCGGCCAACCCATCGGTTGACCGCCCTGTCTGTCCGGGAACGGACTTGGATCTGCTAGAGCGATTTGTAGTTCGATGGACTCATCGAACGACTCGAAAATCGCGTTTAAACAAACACCTAGAGCAGGTGATCCGCTTCCGTCAGATCGCAACCTGCTCTAGAAGCGCTCAGCGCGCCGCGAGGCGCATCCCGCCGGCGGCGCGCATCGCCCATTGCGACTGGGGCTGGCCGCTGTCGACACGGACAAAGCAGTTGCCGCCATTCGCCTTGACGCGTGCGCAAACCGCATTGGCGGCGCCGCGCGTGGCGAATCCGCCAGCCGCGACACGGTGGAGCGTTGCCGAACCCGAACGGAAGGATTCACCGTTCGGCGGATAATCGGTGAGCGAACCATAGCGACCCACCGCCCGCTTCCAAGCGGCTTCCGCCTTGGCAGGCGTCGAGAAGGCGCCAAGCTGCACGACGAAACGGCCGCCAGTGACGGCATGCGCGACGGCGGCCTGCTTGACCGGACCATTGCTCGCACGGATGAGCCCGGCAGGAACGGCTTGCACGATTTCCCGGCTGGGCGCGAACACCACCTGGCGGAGCGTTGCGGCCTCGGCGACCTGCACCGGCGCGGCATCCTGCACGGGAACGGACTCCGACGCCGGGGTCGCGTCCGCGCTTTCCGCAGCAGTCGGGGCGAATATCTGTTCCGGGCTCGCAGCGGCCAGTGCCTGCCGCTCCGGTCCGGCATCGGGCGCCAGCGCCAGACGCTCGGGCTGGCCACGATCGAGCACGGCCTTCACGCCGAGCAGACTGGCCACCTGATCCCAACTGTTGCGCGGCTGAGCGAAGCTCGCCCAATTGGCAAGACGGCCATCGACCTCATTGGCGGGAACATCCTGCTCGGCAATCGCGCGCGCGCGTGTCCAGTCACCCGCCAATGCATAGGTCAGCGCCAGATTCTGGCGGGTCTTGCCCGAAGCCCCCTCTGCACGTGCCGCGGCTTCGAGCATCTCGACCGCGCCGTGAATGTCGCCGGCCAGCGCCAGCGCCAGACCGTGATCAGCGACAGGCACCGAACTGGCGGTCTTCTCCAGCGTGTCGCGCGCAATGTCGGGGCGGCCCAGCGCGATCTGCGACAAAGCGAGGCTCAGCGCGGCGCGGCCATTGCCCGGATCGAGGCGGAGCGTGTCGAGAAACGCGGTCTCCGCGGAAACGAAGCGACCGCCGGCCAGATAGGCCTGACCGAGCAGCATGCGATAGGAGGCCTGGCGCGGCTGGGCGGCGACCGTCGCCTCCGCCGCCGCGATCGCCGTCGCGAAATCATTAGCCTTCAACGCCTTTTCCGCCTTGGCGGCCGACGATGCAGCCCCCTTGGACGAACCGCCCATGTCGGACGCGGAGGCGATCGCCATCTTCTTGGCGGCGGGATTGCAGCCGACCAGCGTGGCGCCGAGCACCAATGCCGATCCGGCAAGCTTGAGGACGAGAATCTTGTTCATCTCAGTAAACCCCATTTCCCTTAGCGGGTCACACCCGGAACCTTGCGGGCGAGTTCGTCGATTTCAGGCAGAGTGGCGAGAAACTGGTCGAGCGCGTCGGTGACGATCGATTGCGCCGATTCGCGGCTGATCGCACAGGCTAGGCGCAGTTTCAGATGCCGCTCGGGATCGAGCCGCAGCGTGAAGGCCGCCTTGCCCTTGCGGCTCTTTGCCGCCTTGTGCGCGCGCTTCACCGCAACGATCGGAACCTTGCGCGTCGCCAGCACGGCCGCCGGGGCGGCCTGAGGCACGGCCACGGCCGGCTCCGGCTCCATCTCGGTCGCGGGCTCGGCATAAGCGGGTTCCGCATCGAACGACGCGTCGTCGAACTCGACCTCGGCCTGTTCGACCGACACCAGCATTTCGGGTGCGTGGAAATCCTGTGGCGCGAGGCTCAGTTCCTCGGCCAGTTCCTCGCGCTGGAGCACCACGGGGGGCAGGTCGTGCGCGGGCTCGGGATGGACATCCTGGTGGATCGGAACGGGGTGACGCATGTCGTGCCCCATGTCGTTCCAGCCGAGATCGTCATGCCCGTTGAAGGGATTGCCGAAGCTGCCGAAGCCCTGGGGACGCATGGCAGGCTTGGCCTGCCCCTTGCGCGCGAGCAGGGTGGATGAAAGCGATGCGAGTGGCTTTGGTTCGCCCATGATATCCTCCCCTTACTGGCCGACGACGCGGCGGCCGAAACCACCTGCGGGCCGGGGAGCATTATATGGATGGCCGAGCGACGGCGCGCTGAACACCGTGCGCCTGAAATTCTTCTCCAGCCGATCGGACACATAGGTCCAGAGTTCGACGACTTCGTTCGCGGACCGGCTCTTGGGGTCGACTTCCATCACGGTGCGACCGTCGATCATCGACGCGGCGAAGTCGGTGCGGTGATGCAGCGTGACCGGGGCGACTGTGCCGTGCTGTGAAAGCGCGACGGCGGCTTCATACGTGATCTTGGCCTTGGGAGTCGCGCCGTTGACCACGAAGATCAGCGGCTTGCCGGCGCGTTCGCACAGATCGACGGTCGCGCCGACCGCACGCAGATCGTGCGGGCTCGGACGCGTCGGGACGACGATCAGTTCGGCGACGGCGATGACGCTCTGGATCGCCATGGTGATGGCGGGCGGCGTATCGATCACCGCCAGTCGGAACCCCTGCTGGCGCAGCACTTCGAGATCGGATGCGAGGCGGGCGACGGTGGTCTGTGCAAAGGCCGGATATTCCGCCTCGCGCTCGTTCCACCAATCCGCGAGCGAGCCCTGCGGATCGATATCGATCAGCACGACAGGGCCGGCACCGGCGCGTTGCGCCTGCACGGCGAGATGACCCGACAAGGTGGTCTTGCCCGATCCTCCCTTCTGCGATGCAAGTGCAAGAACGCGCATAGATTCCCCTCGGCTCGAATTCCCGGATCGGCCAATCGCATGTTGAGCGCTAAAATCTGGTTAACGATGCGAAAGCTGTTCCGCGGATCGTTCCGCTTCAAACCATGCTGAATTTTGTGCTAATAACCGCTTAGTAAATTGTGCTTACACTGATCCGCCGTGACGATTTTCAGGGGTTTGGGCAGATGCGGTTCGTGGGGATGATGGGATTGGGGCTGGCATTGGCAAGCCTGGCGGCGCCGGCGATGGCGGACGTCAAGGCCGGCGTCGATGCCTGGCAACGCGGCGATTATGCCACCGCCGTCAAGGAATGGCGTCCGGCCGCGATCGCGGGCGACGCCGATGCGCAGTTCAACCTGGCACAGGCCTATAAGCTGGGCCGCGGCGTGCCCGCGCCCGATCTGAAACAGGCAGAGGCCTGGTATCAAAAGGCCGCGATGCAGGGTCATGCCCAGGCCGAGGACAATTACGGACTGATCCTGTTCCAGAACGGCAGCCGCAAGGAAGCGCTGCAATGGATCCGGAAATCGGCGGATCGCGGCGAGCCCCGCGCGCAATATGTGCTGGGAACCGCGCTGTTCAACGGCGATCTGATCGACAAGGACTGGATCCGCGCATATGCGCTGATGACCCGCGCCTCGTCCGCCGGCCTGCCCCAGGCATCGAGCACGCTTGCGCAAATGGATCAATATATCCCGCTCGATCAGCGCCAGAAGGGCACCGCGCTTGCGCGCGATCTCGAATTGCGGGCTGCCAAGCCGCAGATGCAGATGTCGGCGATCGCCTCGGCGGATCTGCCACCGTCCAGCGCCGCTCCTCAGCGCCCGGGCACAAGCTATCCGCCACCGGGCGAGGCACGCCCCGCCGCTCCGCCGCCGCCCGCAGTGGTGAAAGCGCCGGCCAGGCCCGTTGCAGTTGCCGCCGCACCGACACCCACGCCCTCGCGCAGCGGTGCATGGCGCATCCAGCTGGGCGCATTTGGCGAGCATGGCCGCGCCAAGGCGCTATGGACATCCCTTGAGCGCAACATCAGCGGCCTTGGGGCGCTTCAACCCTTTCTGGTGAAGGCCGGCGCGATCACCAAGCTGCAGGCCGGGCCGTTCGCGACCAAGGCCCAGGCCGAAAGCCAATGCACCGCGGTCAAGCGCGCAGGTCAGGCCTGTCTGGCTGTGAAGGCCTAGCGATCGGAATTTACGCCTGTCGCTCCGGCTTTCGCTGGAGCGACAGATCGTTGAAAGCCGTCCCGTCAGCTCACCCAATCGCGCCGCGCAATGCCCTGCGCGTAGAGCAGCACGGTGAGATCGCCGTGCAGCACGCGGGCATCGGCCGCCGCCGCAGCCTTTTCCTTGGCATGATAGGCGATACCGAGCCCGGCCGCCTCGATCATCGGAATGTCGTTGGCGCCGTCGCCCACCGCCAGCGTCCGTTCGACGGCGACACCATGTTCGGCCATCGCCGCCAGCAGCGCCTCTCGCTTCGCCTCCGCGCCGATCACCGGGCGCTGCACGGTGCCGTCGAGCCGTCCGTCCGAC
>JASBTC010000080.1 GCA_030148625.1 Sphingobium sp.
GTTGAAATTCAGCGCGACCGTTTCGGCAACGTCTATCGCACCGGACTGCTCGGCATAGCGCCACCGCCTCGCGTGACGGTGGAGGTGAGTCTGATCGAGGCGCCGGGCGTTGCGGTTCGCCAGACCGGCGAGATCGTGCGCATGATGGTCGACGGGATCGGCCAGATCATCACCGGGCGCCGCTCGGTGAAGGAATTGGGTGGTCCGCTGAAGATCGCGCAAGCCTCTGGGGAAATGGCATCTATCGGGCCGGAAACCTTCATCTGGTTCGTCGCGCTGATCTCGATTAATCTGGGATTCATCAACCTGTTGCCAGTTCCCATGCTGGATGGCGGACATTTGCTCTTCTACGCGATCGAGGCGGTGCGGCGGAAACCCGTCGGTGCGGCGGCCCAGGAATGGGCATTTCGCTCCGGGATGCTGGCGTTGCTCGCGTTGATGATGTTCGTCACCTTCAACGATTTGTCGTCTTTCGGTGTCTGGGAAAGTCTGTCGCGCTTGATCGGTTGACGGTGATCGGGCAGGGCAGTGCGCTGCTAGTGGATCGTATCGTTCAAAGGCTCCGCTTTTGATCGAGATCCGATCCACTAAACCATGGTTGAGCCGCCAGCGGGGCGGTGGTTTATTTTCAGGGTAGGATGGGCGTGAAGGCGAAAAACAGCATCGGCTTCGGCAGACGAAACATGGCAGTGCTGCTCGTTGGCACCATGCTCGCTGGCCAGGCGTTTCCCGCCCTTGCGCAGACTGCGCCGGCGGCCCCGGCTCAAACGCCAGCACCGGCACCGACCGCGCCGAGTTCCGGCACGATTCGCGCGGTGAACGTGGTGGGATCGCAGCGGCTGGAGCCGGATACGGTGCGGTCGTATACTGCGTTGCGCCCGGGCGGCACCTATACGCGCGAAAGCGTCGACCAGGCGTTGAAGGACCTGTTTGCGACCGAATTGTTCGCCGACGTCCAGATCCGTGACGACAATGGCACGCTGACGATCGAAGTCCGCGAGAATCCGGTGATCAACCGCATCATCCTGGAGGGCAACAAGCGGATCAAGGAAGACAAGATCCGCCCCGAGATCCGTCTCGCGCCGCGCCAGATCTTCACCCGCTCCAAGGCACGCGCGGACGTCGCGCGCATCATCGAGCTCTATCGTCGCCAGGGCCGCTTTGCCGCGACGGTCGAGCCCAAGATGGTCCAGCTCGACCAGAATCGCGTCGACATCGTCTTCGAGGTGGTCGAGGGGCCGCGCTCCAAGGTCCGCCAGATCAACATCCTCGGCAACGAGAAATTCTCGGACGGCGATCTGCGCTCGCAGATGGCGACCAAGCAGTCGCGTCTGTTCCGCATCTTCAGCTCGCGCGACAGCTATGATCCCGATCGGCTGGCCTATGACCAGCAGAAGCTGCGCCAATTCTACCTGACTGAAGGCTATGCCGATTTCCGTGTGATCTCGGCGGTGGCCGAACTGACCCCCGACAAGCGCGATTTCATCATCACCTATGTCGTCGAGGAAGGCGATCGCTACAAATTCGGCGATGTCGCCGTCGAGAGCGAATTGCGCGATTTCGACACCAGCACCGTCAATCGCCTGGTCACGATCAAGAAGGGCGACTGGTACAACGCCAAGCGTGTCGAGGACACGGTCGACGGCATCACCGAGACCGCCGGCCTGTTCGGCTATGCCTTTGCCGATGTCAGCCCGAATTTCCGGCGCAACGGCGAAGACAAGACGATGTCGCTGACCTTCCGCATCGCCAACGCGCCGCGCGTCTATGTCGAGCGCGTCGAGATCAACGGCAACACCCAGACCCAGGACAAGGTGATCCGCCGCGAGATGCGTCTGGCGGAGGGCGATGCGTTCAACAGCTTCCAGGTCAAGCGCTCGCAGGACCGGATCAACTCGCTCGGCTTCTTCCAGGAGAATCTGGAGATCGAACAGAAGCCGGGTTCCGGACCCGACAAGATCATCCTGGAAACCAACGTCCAGGAAAAATCGACCGGTGAGCTCCAGCTCTCCGCGGGTTTTTCGAGCCTTGAGCGCTTCATCGTCAATGCGTCGATCACGCAGCGCAATTTCCGCGGCAAGGGGCAGTTGCTGCGCACGAGCGTCAATTATTCGAGCTATTCCAAGTCGGTCGAAATGGGCTTTACCGAGCCCTATCTGTTCGATCGCAACATCGCGCTGGGCGGCGATATCTTCCGGCGCGACTATAACTCGTTCAACTATCTCGGCAGCGAGCGCAACACGACCTATCAGCAGGTCTCGACCGGCTTCTCGATCCGTGCGGGCGTGCCGCTCACCGAATTCTGGCAGGCACAGGTCCGCTATTCGCTGGTCCATGACGATGTCACGCTCAACAAGAACACCTTCTTCAACAACGGCGTCTGCGAGCCGCTGCTTGCCGGCCGTTATCTGTGCGATGCGATCGGCACGCGCCTGACCAGTTCGGTCGGCTATACGCTGGCGTTCGACAACACCAACAACCGGCTGCGCCCGTCGGCCGGCAACCGGCTGAGCATCAGCCAGGATTTCGCGGGCCTGGGCGGCGACGTGAAATATCTCCGGACTGTGGCCAATGCCTCCAAATATTGGAAGGTCCTGGGTAATTTCGTCTTCTCGCTGAGCTTCGAGGGTGGTCATATCATCCCGCTTGAGAATCAGCGGATCGACAGTGCCGGCAACCCGATCGAGAAGGTCCGCCTCACCGACCGCTTCTTCCTGGGCGAACCGCAGATCCGTGGCTTCGACATTCGCGGCGTCGGCCCGCGTGTACAGCGCCTCCAATATGATTCCACGACGGGACAGCTCAACGCCGCGAAGAACTCGATCGTCGACGACGCGCTCGGTGGCAGGACCTATTATATGGGTCGGGCCGAACTCGAGATTCCTCTGGGATCTGGCGCGCGCGAAATGGGCCTGCGTCCATCCATCTTCCTCGATGTCGGTTCGGTTTTCGGCGTTCGTAAGCCGAAGCTGACGACGCTTGCCGACTTCCCGGTTGGGACCGACGGCAAACCGACCTCGCTCGTCATTCCCATTCTCAACTCAAGCGGTGGTCAGCAGTGCGTCGACGCTACCAGCAGTGCGCTTACGCCAAAGCCCTCGGGTGGTTGTCCGACTGGCACTTCGCTTTACGGCAACACCATCGCTCCCTTCGAGGAACAATTCCTGGGTAATTCGCCCAAGCCACGCGTTTCTGTCGGCTTCGGCGTGAACTGGAACTCGCCCTTCGGCCCGTTCCGTATCGACGTCGCGCGCGCACTCATCAAGGAGCGCGGCGACGACACCAAATTGTTTACTTTCAACGTAGGAACCCAATTCTGATGATCAAATATTCCAAGAAGGCGCTGCTCGCAGCCTGCGGCCTGGCCTTTGCTACCCCCGCGCTTGCCCAGAAGGCGCCGCCCGCCGTCGTGGTAATCATCAACAACGAGCGCGTGTTCAGCGAATGCAATGCGTGCAAGACCGCGAACACGCAGCTGCAGCAGCAGCTCCAGGCGCTCCAGGCGCGCGCGCAGCAGCTTGGGCAGCCGCTTCAGACCGAAGCCGACGCCATTCGCACCGCCGCCGGCGGCAAGGAGCCCGACGCCGCACTGAAGGCGCGGATCACGGCGCTGCAGACCAAGCAGACCGCCGCGCAGCAGGAGCTCGGCAACAGCGAGCAGACCATCCAGCGCAACCGCGCCTATGTCGTGCAGCAGATCAGCACCGCGCTCAATCCGATCATCCAGAAAGTGATGACCGCACGTGGCGCGAACCTGGCGCTCGACGTGCAGGCGACGCTGGCGATCGGGCCTGGTGTTGACGTCACCACCGACGTGCTGACGCAGCTCAATGCCGCGCTGCCGACGATCAACGTCACCGCACCGCCGCCGCCCGCACAGCCTCAGCCCCAGCCGGGTCGTTGATCCAGGCTCGATGAGCGAGGACGCAACGCAAAAGCCTGCCATCGGCCCGCTGGATGTCCGGCGGGTCATGGCGGCGCTGCCGCATCGTTATCCGTTGTTGCTGGTCGACCGCGTCGAGGAGATCATCCCCGACCGGTCGATCCGCGCGATCAAGGCGGTGACGATCAACGAGCAGTTCTTCCAGGGCCATTTCCCCGGCCGCCCGATCATGCCCGGCGTACTGATCGTCGAGGCGATGGCGCAAGCCGCGGGCGTGCTCGCGGTGGAGTCGCTCGATCTCGCCGGCTCGGGCAAGCTCGTCTATTTCATGACGATCGACGAAGTGAAGTTCCGCACGCCCGTCGAACCCGGCATCCTGCTGACGCTCGAAGTCGAGTTCGTCCAGAGGCGTTCGGCGGTGTGCAAATTCGCAGGACGTGCGTTGATCGGCGACAAGCTGGCGGCACAGGCCAATTTCACTGCGATGATCGCGGATCCGCCGGCTGACGCCTGATACACCGCGGCCCAATTCACGCTTTGGTTGAAACATCGGCGATTCTGCCCTAAGGGCGCGCCTTCGCATCCCCCGGCTGGTCGGTAACCAGCCAATTTCGGAGCATAGACGTGAAGAAGAATATCCACCCCGACTATCACATGATCAATGTGCAGATGACTGACGGCACCGTGTTCCAGACCCGCACCACGTGGGGCAAGGAAGGCGACACGATGCAGCTCGACATCGATCCGCTGGCTCACCCGGCCTGGACGGGCGGCCGCGGCCAGATGCTCGACACCGGCGGTCAGGTGGCGCGCTTCAACAAGCGCTTCGGTGGCCTCTCGCTCGCCAAGAAGTGATCGGGATGCGCGGCCAGCTGATTTCGGCCGCGCTCCGTATCTCATGCGCGCTCGCGCTCGTTGCCCCTGCGGCAGCGGGCGCGCAGTCGCGTGCGCCGGCGGATCGTACCATCGCCGCGCTGCGCGGAATGCCGGCCTGGAAACAGGCATTGGCGACGCTCGATCGCGATCATGATCGTTTCGTCGAAGAACTTGTCGAACTCACCCAGATTCCGGCGCCGCCCTTCGGCGAGGCCAAGCGCGGTGCCGCGGTGCGTGAGAAATTCACGGCGCTGGGCCTGACCGATATCGAAACCGACACGGTCGGCAACGTCATTGCGGTGCGGCGGGGCACAGGTCCTGCCGGCGGCAAGGTCGTGGTGATCTCCGCGCATCTCGATACCGTCTTCCCCGAAGGCACCGATGTGACGGTGAAGCGCGAGGGTACCAGGCTCTCCGCCCCGGGGATCAGCGACGATACGCGCGGGCTCGCTGCACTGCTGGCCTATGTGCGCGCGCTCGATGCCGCGAAGGTGAAGACCCGTCACGACATCGTCTTCCTGGCGTCGGTGGGCGAGGAGGGGCAGGGCGATTTGCGCGGCGTCCGCCACTTCTTCACGCAGGGGTCCTATAAAGGGCGCGCTTCCGCCTTTTTCTCGATCGACGGCATCAATCCTGCCCGCGTCGTCAACGCGGCAGTGGGGTCCAAGCGTTATCGTGTGACGTTCAAGGGCCCCGGCGGTCACAGCTTCGGCGCCTTTGGTCTGGTCAATCCGATGGCCGCGATGGCGAAGGCGGTGACCGAGCTGTACGAGATTGTGCCGCCGACCACGCCCAAGACCACCTATGCCGCTGCGGTCACGGGTGGAGGCACGTCGGTCAATTCGATTCCCGACTCGGTGTTCATGGAGTTCGACATGCGCTCCGAAAGCGCCGCCGAGCTCGATGCGTTGGAGAAGAGGCTGCTCGCGATCATCGACAAGTCGGTGGCGGGCGAGAATGCGGCGCGCTCGACGCGCGAAGGACCGGTGCACGCCGACAAGAAGCAGATCGGCGATCGCCCTGCCGGCAACACGCCAGCCGACACCCCGATCGTGACGCTGACGGCAGCCGCCATCCGGTCGCAAGGCTATACCCCCGAATTCAACGCGTCCTCGACCGACGCCAATATCCCGATCAGCCTGGGCATTCCCGCAATCACCATCGGCTCGGGCGGAAAGGGCGGCCGTGCGCACGCCCCGGACGAATATGTCGATGTCGAAAAGGGCGAGAGCGTCAAAGGCCTCGCCGTGGGACTGCTCGCGCTGATGGCGGTTGCAGAGGCGCAACGCTGAACCTGATCTGCCCGTCGCTCCGGCTCTGACCGGAGCGAGATCACGCTACACGGCTCCCCAACTGACGCTG
>JASBTC010000099.1 GCA_030148625.1 Sphingobium sp.
GGTCAGCCCGGTGCGCTGAAGATCTGGACCTGAAGGGCGGCTGCGTGCACGCAGCTATAGCAATCGTTCGCACGTTCCCGCCGCGGGTGCCGGGATTGGCGCAGTCCCCTCGCCATTCTCGCTGGCACCGAAAAATTTATAATTCCCCGGCATTGTTGCCGGAGGCGCAGTAGACTGGATGTAGAAACGGATCGATTCCCCGGTTTGCCATCGGGTGAATGCGTTGCCGGTGTTGGGTATGGCCCAGAGAATGCGGCCGTCAGACTGACAAAAGGCATAGGGGCCGCCATATTTTTCTTCTATTGTTCTAACGGCGTCGCTGTAGCTGAGGCCCAGGCCGGTTATGCCGCCGACCGGGAAATCCAGAGAGAATTTCGTGATATCCCGTGTCGGGGTGCCGGGTGTCGGCATCGGATAGCCGGGGCTGTTCGGCGTATCCACGCCCGAATGGACCTGGATGACATAGGTATAGACCGATCCGGTCGGCAGGCTGCCGCTGCAGGGACTTGCACCCTTGGGGCAATATACCGTGACGATGAGATCGCTGTTGCCGATCGAGCTGTTGATCGGGCCAACCAGTACGGGACCAAGCTCCAAAGTGTCGAGATTGCCCTGCACGCTGAAACCGCACCCCAGATTGGCGAGCGATGGATCATTGGGATTGGGCGGCCCGAAGACATGGTCCGAACCCGGTGGCGTCGGCGTCGGCGTTGGACACGCCACGGGCGTCGGAGTGGGAGTAGGCGTTGGAGTCGGCGTCGGCGTGGGCGTGGGCGTGGGGGTCGGCGTGGGCGTGGGCACGATGACGCCGCCACCGCTGTCGCCTCCATCGCCACCGCAACCCATCAGCGCGAAGACGGCCAGGGTCGAGCCCAGTTTCAAACGACGCCGCATCATATCCGATGACTCCTACTCTTACTCTTACTCTTACGCGCATCGACGCCGCACAGCCTTAAACTGTGGCGTTGAGAGAGTGCCCACAGAATGAACCAAAATGAACCTAAAAGGAAAATAATTCAAATTCATCCGCGCAAGTCGTCACCGGCATTGCTCAGCTGGGTTGATCCAATTTCGCCAACCCCAATCTCGGGATGTCGATCGCCGGGCAACGGTCCATCACCACCTTGAGCCCCGCCGCTTCGGCGCGCGCGGCGGCGTCTTCGTTGATCACGCCCAATTGCATCCAGACCGCTTTGGCGCCGGCGGCGATCGCCTGATCGACCGCATCGCCGGCGGCCTCGGGGCGGCGGAAGATGTCGACCATGTCGATCGGCTCGCCGATCTGGGCGAGTTCGCGCCAGACATATTCGCCATGGACATGCTCGCCGGTGATCTGCGGATTGACCGGGATCACGCGATAACCGTGATCCTGCAGGAAGTGCATGACCCGGTAGCTCGGCCGGTCGGGACGGTCCGATGCGCCGACCAGCGCGATGGTGCGCGTTTCCGCAAGCAGTGCGGCGATATCTTCGTCTCGGGTCAGGGGCATCGGGTCATCCTTAAACAGGACCAACGAATCATCCTGCCGGCTGGTTCAACCATTCGGCGATCCGCGCGGCAATCGCATGGAAGGCGGCTGCGTCCGGCCCATTGCCCGCGGCCGGCGGTTCGCCCGCGTCGGATGCGGTCCGGATGCCCAACGTCAGCGGGATACGGCCGAGGAAATCATGGCCCATCACATTTGCCGCGGCCTGAACTCCGCCGGTGCCGAACGGATCGGAAACTTCGCCGCAATGCGGGCATTCATAACCCGCCATATTCTCGATCAGGCCGATGATCGGCACGCCGGACTGGGCGAACAGGTCGATCGCGCGGGTCGCGTCCATCAACGCCAGGTCCTGCGGCGTCGAGACGATCACCGCGCCCGCCGGCTTCTGCTTCTGGATCATCGAAAGCTGGATATCGCCGGTCCCGGGCGGCAGGTCGGCGATCAGCAGCTCGACATCGCCCCAGTCGGCATCGATGATCTGGCCCAGCGCATTGCCCGCCATCGGTCCGCGCCACGCGATCGCCTGGCCCGGCTTGGCGAGATGGCCCATCGACAGCATCGGAATGCCATAGGGGCTGTCGATGGGAATCAGTTTCTTGTCCTCGGCCTGCGGGCGGCGGCCCTCGGTGCCGAGCAGCCGGGGCTGGGACGGACCGTAGATATCGGCGTCGACCAGGCCGACCCTGAAGCCGAGCGCCTTGAGCGCCAGCGCCAGATTCGCGGCGACGGTCGATTTGCCGACGCCGCCCTTGCCGCTGCCCACCGCGATCAGGCGGCGTCCCTTTTTCTCGCTGGTCATGGCGACGCGGACTTCGGAAACACCGTCTTCCGCCAACAGCGCGGCCTTGATCGCACCTTCCATCTTCAGCCGTTGGTCGCCCGAAAGCCCCGTCACGTCGAGGATCAGGCTGGCGCGTGCGTCGGCCAGGCGAATCCCGGCGGCACGGCCTTCGGCGATGGGAGCAATAGCGGCGAGCAGGCGATCTTGATCGGTCATGCGCGCCAGATAGGCAGAGTTTCGGCCAATGCCACTGTTTTTCCCGAAAGCGCTTCCTATAATGGCGGTCATGAACAAGAGATCGGGGTGGTTGGCGTCCATTGGCGCCGTGCTGAGCGAAAATGGCGGCCCATGGGGCGGCCGAGGCGGTGGCGATGGCGAAGGTTCGGGCGGCGGCGGCCGACCCAGCCCGTGGAGCCGTCCACCGGGCGATGGTTCTCGCGGACGTGGCGGCCGGCCAGGCCCGTCGGCGGTCGATCAGATCCTCGCCAAGCTCCGCGAGCTGTTCGGCGGCCCGGGCGGCGGCTTTCCGCGCCCTGGCGGCGTCGTCATCTGGCCCTATGTCGGGCTCGCCTTTCTTTGCCTGTGGCTTGCCATGACGTCGATCCATCGGATCGGGCCCGAACAGGCGGGCGTCATCACCACGCTGGGCAAATATTCGCGCACGCTGGGGCCGGGCGTCAGCTTTTCGCTGCCCGCGCCGATCGAGCGCGTGCAGAAGATCGATATCCAGGCGATCCGCACCATTCCGATCGGCCAGCCCGGCGGTGACGACAATCTGGTGCTGACCGGCGATCAGAATCTCGTCGACCTCGCCTATACCGTGCGCTGGAGCGTCAAGCCGGGCGCGGCGGAACAATATCTGTTCCAGCTCGCCGATCCCGAGCAGACCATCGGCGAGGTCGCCGAAAGCGCGATGCGCGCGGTGCTCGCCAATTTTACGCTGATCCAGGCGATCGGCCCCGGCCGCAACGAGGTGGAACAGCGCGTCAGCGAGACGATGCAGTCGATCCTCGACGATTATAAGGCGGGCGTGCAGATCCAGGGCGTCTCGATCAATCAGGCCGATCCGCCGAGTCTGGTCAACGACGCGTTCAAGGAAGTGACCGCCGCGCAGCAGCGCGTCCAGTCCAACCTGAACGAGGCGCGCACCTATGCGCAGCAGGTGGTCGCACGCGCGCAGGGTGAGGCCGAGTCGTTCAACAAGGTCTATGAACAGTATCGGCTCGCGCCCGAAGTGACGCGGCGACGCATGTATTACGAAACGATGGAACGGGTGCTTTCGAAAGTGGACAAGACGATCGTCGAGGCGCCGGGCGTGACACCCTATCTGCCGCTGCCCCAGCTTCAGCGCCGTCCGGCGGAAGGAGCGGCACAATGATCGATCGTATCGGCCGTCATCCCATCGCCGCGGCGCTGATCGCGATCGCGCTGCTGCTCGTCCTTGCATCCACTCTGGTGGTGGTGCCGGAAACCAAGCAGGGCGTGGTGCTCCGCTTCGGTCAGCCTGTCGCGATCATCAACCAATATAATCCGAAGCAGAGCTTCGGCGGCGATGGCGCCGGCCTGATCGCCAAACTGCCGTTCGTCGACGACATCACCTGGATCGACAAGCGTATCCTGTCGATCACCATGGATCAGCAACAGGTGCTCTCGACCGACCAGCTCCGGCTTCAGGTGGACGCCTTTGCGCGTTTCCGCGTCGTCGATCCGCTGCGCATGGTGATCACCGCGAAGAATACCGAGAATGTCGCGGCGGCGCTGCGGCCGATCCTCGGTTCGGCGCTTCGCAACGAGCTCGGCAAGCGGCCGTTCGCGGCGCTGCTCAGCGCCGAGCGGGGCCAGGTGATGGACAATATCCAGGCGGGGCTCAACCGCACCGCCCGCCAATATGGCGCCGAGATCGTCGATGTCCGCATCAAGCGCGCCGACCTGCCCGAAGGCGCGCCGCTCGACAGCGCGCTGGAACGCATGCGCACCGCGCGTGTCCAGGAAGCGCGCACGATCGAGGCGCAGGGCCTGAAACAGGCGCAGATCGTTCGCGCCCAGGCCGATGCCGACGCCGCCAAGGCCTATGCCGAGGCGTTCAACAAGGATGCGGGCTTCTACGATTTCTATCGGGCCATGCAGTCGTACGAACAGACGTTCACGCCCGGCGAGGGCAAGGGCGCGTCGTCGATCATCCTGTCGCCCGACAATAGTTATCTGCGCGAGTTTCGTG
>JASBTC010000111.1 GCA_030148625.1 Sphingobium sp.
CGCAGCGATGGGGAGGGGGACCGCTCGCGCAGCGAGTGGTGGAGGGGCCGCGACGTCGCGTCCTTTGCCCCTCCGTCAGCGCTTCGCGCTGCCACCTCCCCATCGCTGCGCGACAGGGAGGATATTCGATGACCCTGACCATCTTCCCCGCGATCGACCTGAAGGGCGGGCAGGTCGTACGGCTGGCCGAGGGCGATATGGCGCGCGCGACCGTCTATGGCGACGATCCGGCGGCGCAGGCGCGCGCCTTTGCGGGCGCGGGCGCGACGCACCTGCACGTCGTCGATCTCGACGGCGCCTTTGCGGGGGCGAGCGTCAACGGCGCGGCGGTCGAGAGCATCATCGCGGCCTTTCCGGGCAAGGTGCAGGTCGGCGGCGGGATCCGCGACCGGGCGGGGGTCGAGCGCTGGCTGGCGCTCGGGGTCAGCCGCGTCATCATCGGCACCGCCGCTTTGAAAGACCCGGAGTTCGTCAAGTCGGCCGCGCGCGACCTGCCCGGCCGGATCGTCGTCGGCGTCGATGCGCGCGACGGCATGGTCGCGACCAAGGGTTGGGCCGATGTCTCGACCGTTTCGGTGGTCGACATGGCCCGCCGGTTCGAAGATGCCGGTGTGGCCGCGCTGCTGTTCACCGATGTCGGCCGCGACGGACTGCTCAAGGGCTGCAATGTCGAGGCGACCGTCGATCTGGCGCGCAGCTGCAGCATCCCGGTGATCGCGAGCGGCGGCGTTGCCGGCATTGCCGATATCCGGATGCTCGCCATCCATGCCAAGGACGGGATCGAGGGCGTGATCACCGGACGCGCGCTGTATGACGGGCGGCTCGAACTGGCGGACGCGCTGGCGGTCGCGCGGGTGTGAAGCGCCAATGACGGTCCGCGCGCGCGTCATCCCCTGTCTCGATGTGGCGAACGGCCGCGTGGTGAAGGGCGTCAATTTCGTCGACCTGCGCGACGCGGGCGATCCGGTCGAGGCGGCGCGCGCCTATGATGCGGCGGGCGCCGACGAACTCTGCTTTCTCGATATCTCGGCCAGCCATGAAGGGCGCGGCACCTTGCTCGACATGGTTCGCCGCACGGCCGAGGTCTGTTTCATGCCGCTGACCGTCGGCGGCGGCGTCCGCAGTCCGGAGGATGCGCGCGCATTGCTGCTGGCGGGCGCGGACAAGGTCGCGGTCAACAGCGCGGCCGTCGCCCGGCCGGAACTCGTCGCCGACATGGCCGACCGTTTCGGCAGCCAGTGCGTCGTCGCATCGGTCGATGCGCGCAACGTGGCGCCCGGACGGTGGGAGATCTTCACCCATGGCGGCCGGCGCGAAACCGGCATCGACGCGCTCGAACATGCCACCCGTCTGGCCGAACTCGGTGCCGGTGAACTGCTCGTCACCTCGATGGACCGTGACGGCACGCGCGACGGCTATGATCTCGCGCTCACCCGCGCCATCGCCGATGCGGTGACAGTGCCGGTGATCGCGAGCGGCGGTGTCGGCGGGCTCGACCATCTCGTCGCCGGGATCGTCGAGGGCCATGCCAGCGCGGTGCTTGCCGCCTCGATCTTCCATTTCGGCCAGCACAGCATCGCGGAAGCGCATGCCGCGCTCGCCGCCGCCGGCATTCCCGTCCGCGCACCTTTACACGATGCGTCCGTCGCGGCAGACGCACGCTCATGAGCGACGCGATCGACAGGCTTGAGGCAGTGATCCGCGCGCGGCGCGGCGCCGATCCCGATACATCCTATGTCGCGAAGCTGACCGCGAAGGGCCGCGCCAAGATGGCGCAGAAGCTGGGCGAGGAAGCCGTGGAGACCGTGATCGCGGCGATCGCGGGCGATCGCGCCGCGGTCACGTCCGAAGCGGCGGATCTGATTTTCCATCTTTCGGTGCTGCTTGCCGATTTCGACCTGTCCTTCGCCGATGTCTTCGCCGAACTCGATCGGCGCGAAGGCGTTTCAGGGCTGGCCGAGAAAGCGGCGAGACCGAAGGACTGAACCGAGGAGCGAACATGCCGATCGATGCCACCCGGCCCTATGACGACCAGAATATCTTCGCGAAGATCCTGCGCGGCGAGATTCCGAACCGCACCGTCTATGAAGACGATCATGCGCTCGCCTTTCACGACATCAATCCGCAGGCGCCGCACCATATCCTGGTGATTCCTAAGGGCGCCTATGTGTCCTGGGATGATTTCTCGACCAATGCACCGGATGCGGAGATCGCCGGTTTCATCCGCGCGGTCGGCCATGTCGCGCGCGAGGCGGGTCTGGTCGAGCCCGGATATCGGCTGCTGGCCAATATCGGCATGGATGGCGGGCAGGAAATCCCGCATCTGCACATCCATATCTTCGCGGGCAAACCGTTGGGGCCGATGATCGCGAGATAGACTATTGCGCTCGGGCCATTAGCCACTAGGCTCCGCCGCCAACACAAACACCAGGGAAGCGCTTGGAAAAGCGCGGGGGAATCATTGATGATATTTGGGCGCATCAAGTCACTCGATGCAATTCTGGCCACCGCCGAGAAAAAGGCGCTGACGCGCTCTCTCGGTGCCTTCCAGTTGACGATGCTCGGCATCGGCGCCGTGATCGGCACCGGAATCTTCGTGCTGACGGCCGAAGCCGCGCAAAAGGCGGGGCCGGGCATGATGCTCGCCTTCGTCATCGCCGGCGTGGTCTGCGCGGTCGCCGCGCTCTGCTATGCCGAAATGGCGGCGATGGTGCCGGTCTCGGGCTCGGCCTATACCTACAGCTATGCGGTGATGGGCGAGTTGATCGCCTGGATGGTCGGCTGGGCGCTGATCCTCGAATATGCCGTCGCGGCCGGCGCGGTGTCGGTCGGATGGTCCGGCTATGTGGTCGGACTGCTGGAAAATGCCTTTTCCATAGACATACCGGACATGCTGGTGCGCGGTCCCTATGATGGCGGCATCGTCAATCTGCCGGCGATGGCGATCGCGGGTCTCGTCACCTGGCTGCTGGTGATCGGCACCAAGGAAAGCGCGTTCGTCAACGCGATCCTGGTCGCGATCAAGGTCGCCGCGTTGACGCTGTTCATCGTCCTGGCGGTGCCCGCGATGAATATGGAGAATTTCACGCCCTTCTCGCCGCTCGGCTTTGCCGGCGTCTCGGCGGCCGCGGCCTCGATCTTCTTCGCCTATGTCGGCTTCGACGCGGTTTCGACCGCCGCCGAGGAAACCAAGAATCCACAGCGCAACATGCCGATCGGCCTGATCGGTTCGCTCGCCATCTGCACGATCTTCTACCTGCTGGTCGCCGCCGGCGTCATCGGCAGCGTCGGTGCCCAGCCTCTGCTCGGCCCCGATGGCGCCGCACTGCCCCCGGGCAGCCTCGAGCTGGCCAAGGCCTGCGTTGCCCATGCCGCGAGCACGGGCGGCGAAGCGGTGGTTTGCTCCAAGGAAGCCCTGGCCTGGACGATGCGTGAAATCGGCTGGCCGCAGATCGGCAACCTGATCGGCCTCGCGGCCGGCCTGGCGCTGCCCTCGGTCATCCTGATGATGATGTACGGCCAGACCCGCATCTTCTTCGTCATGAGCCGTGACGGCCTGCTGCCGCCGGTCTTCTCGAAGATCCATCCGAAGTTCCACACCCCGCACGTCATCACCATCCTGACCGGCATCTTCGTCGCATTGTTCGCGGCCTTCTTCCCGGTCGGCAAGCTGGCAGATATCTCGAACAGCGGCACCTTGTTCGCCTTTGCCGCGGTGTCGATCGCGGTGCTGATCCTGCGCCGGACCGATCCCGACCGCCGCCGTCCCTTCCGGACGCCTGCCGTCATGGTCACCGCGCCGATCGCGGTGGCGGGCTGCGTCTATCTGTTCATCAGCCTCGGTCACGAAACCAAGCTGATGTTCCTCGGCTGGGCGGCGATCGGCCTCGTCGTCTATTTCCTCTACGGTCGTCGCCGGAGCCATGTCGGCCTGGGCCATGACGAAGTGCATGAAACCGATGCCGACGCGCCGCCGCAGCCGGTGCCGCCGGTTCCCAAGCTCTGATCGGGCTTGAGCAATCAAAGAAAAGGGGAGGCCTCGGCCTCCCCTTTTTTTGTCTTCGCGATGTGTCGAATTACGACGGCGTCAGGCGAAGCGCTTCGTCATCAGCTCCCTGAGATCCGCTTCCGGCCGCGCGCCGTAATGCGAGATGATCTCGGCAGCGCAGATCGCGCCCATGGTCAGGCTGTCCTCGACCGAGCGGCCCTCGGCCTGCCCGGCCAGGAAGCCGGCGGCGAACAGGTCGCCCGCGCCGGTCGTGTCCACGACGGCATCGATCGGTTCGGCCGGCGCCGCGAAGCGCGCGCCGTCCTTGATCGCGATCGCGCCTTTTTCGCTGCGCGTCACCACCAGCAGCGGCACGCTGGCGCTCGCCTTGGCCACCGCTGCCTCGAAATCGTCGAGCTCGGTCAGCGCGGTGATCTCGGCTTCATTGGCGAACAGGATGTCGATATCGCCATCCTCGATCAGCTTCACGAAATCGGCGCGATGGCGCGAGATGCAGAAGGTGTCGGACAAAGTGAACGCCACCTTGCGGCCAGCGCCGCGCGCGATCGCGATCGCCTTGCGCATCGCGGCGCGGGGTTCCGCGGGATCCCAGAGATAGCCTTCGAGATAGAGGATCGCCGCATCGGCGATCAGCGCCTCGTCGAGCGCCGCCGCCGGCAGGAACTGCGAAGCCCCCAGAAACGTGTTCATCGTGCGCTGGCCGTCGGGTGTCACCAGGATCAGGCAGCGCGCCGTCGGCGGTTCGGCCTCGGCGCGGACCTCGGTGGTGAAGGAAACGCCTTGCGCGCGGATGTCGTGCGCGAACACCGCGCCGAGCTGATCGGGGGCGACCTGGCCGATAAAGCCGCATTTGCGGCCGAGTGCGGCGAGCCCGGCGACGGTGTTCGCCGCCGATCCGCCGCTCGCTTCCAGGCCGGCGCCCATCTTGGCATAAAGCGCCTCGGCCTCTTCGGTGGTGAAGAGCAATTGCATCGAGCCCTTGGCCAGGCCTTCCTGCGCGATGAAGGCATCGTCGGCGCGGGCGATCACGTCGACGATCGCATTGCCGATGGCGACGATATCATGGCTGGGCTGGCTCAATTCGGAAACTCCTGCGCGATGCGTATATTTTCCGGCGTCTAGTGGGGGAGGGGGGACGGTGCAACCGCACGTTGACGGGACACACGTTGACGGGGCCGGGCACGATGCCGCATCCCATGCCGATGCTTCGCGCTTTCCTGTCTTCGCTCGGCCAGCTCGGCGATCCGCCGATCCTGAAAGTCCTGGGGAAAACCCTTTTCGTCACATTGGCGATCTTCGCGCTGCTCGGCGTGGCGCTTTGGTGGGGGGCGAGCAGCCTCGCCGCATCATGGGGGTGGGGCGTGGACGGCGGTTTCGCGGCGGCCGCCGGCGCCGCGCTGATCGCGGTCATCTCCGCCTGGCTGCTGTTCCGCGTCGTCGCGATCGCGGTGATCGGCCTGTTCGCCGACGCCGTGGTCGAGGCGGTCGAGCGCCGCCATTATCCGGATGCACTGGCCGGGGTTCGCCCCATATCGGTCGCGCGATCGCTACGGATGGGGCTCGCCTCGGCCGGGCGTGCGCTGCTGTTCAACCTGGCGGCATTGCCGCTCTATCTCGCCCTGCTGGTCACGGGCATCGGCACCGTGGCGCTGTTCGCGGCGGTCAACGCGCTGCTGCTCGGACGCGATCTGGGGGAGATGGTCGCCGTCCGGCACATGGACCCGGCGGCGGTCCGGGGCTGGCTCGGGACGACGCGTGCAAGCCGCTTCATACTGGGGCTTGTCGTCACCGGGCTGTTCGTGGTTCCTGTCGTCGGCCTGCTGGCGCCGATCCTGGGTGCGGCGATGGCGACGCATCTGTTTCACGGGAGGAAAGAATGACGATAGCCCGCTGGGCGTGTGGCGCTGCGTTGGCGCTGCTCGCGGGATGTGGCGCCGCGCCGGTGCGGCCGGTGGCAGCCCCCGTACCGCCGCCATCGCGTCCCGTCCCGATTCCGGTCGCCGGGCTCGAACGCGTGATGGGGCAGACCGCGAAATCGCTAACCAGCATGTTCGGCAAGCCCGACCAGGACGTGCGCGAGGCCAATGCCCGCAAGCTCCAGTTCGGCAGCGGCGTCTGCGTGCTCGATACCTATCTCTATGCGCGCCGTAACGGTCAGGAGCCGGTGGTGACCTATGTCGATGCGCGGCAGCTCGACGGCTCGGACATCGATCGCGCTTCCTGCGTCGCGTCGTTCGTGCGTCGCTGAGCCTCGAGGCTGTCGACCGCCCAGCGCGCGGCTTCGGCCACCACCTCATCCTCGTCCGTCATCAGCGGCGTCAAGCGGGCGAGCAGGGCCGGATCGCCGCTATTGCCCGCCGCGATCGCGGCGTTGCGCACCATGCGGCTACGCCCGATCCGCTTGATCGGGGAGCCGGCAAAGACCTGGCGAAATCCGGCATCGTCGAGCGCGAGCAGATCGGCAAGCGCGGGCGCGGCGAGTTCGGCGCGCGGCAGAAAGGCACGATTCGCCGCCGCCGTCGCGGCGAACTTGTTCCAGGGGCAGACCGCCAGGCAGTCGTCGCAGCCATAGATGCGATTGCCGAGCTTGGCGCGGAATTCCTCGGGAATCGGCCCTTTATGCTCGATGGTGAGGTAAGAGATGCAGCGCCGCGCATCGACGCGATAGGGCGCCGGAAAGGCATCGGTCGGGCAGACGCGCTGGCAGGCATCGCACGATCCGCAGCGGCCGCCGCCCGGTGTGTCGGGAGCCAGCACCAGCGTCGTGTAGATCGCACCCAGGAACAGCCAGCTGCCATGCGCGCGGTTGACGAGATTGCTGTGCTTGCCCTGCCAGCCGATTCCGGCGGCCTCGGCCAGCGGCTTCTCCATCACCGGCGCGGTATCGACGAACACTTTCACGTCCGCTGTGGCGTTGTCCTCGACCTCGGCATTCGCGACGATCCAGCGCGCCAGTTCCTTCAGTGCGCGTTTGATCACGTCGTGATAGTCGCCGCCCTGGGCATAGACCGAGATCCGGCCGATGCCGCCCTCATCCTCCAGCCGCAGCGGATCGAGGCCGGGGGCGTAGCTCATCCCGAGCATGATCACCGATTGCGCCTGCGGCCATAATCCCTGCGGCCGCGCCCGCTCGGTCGCGCGGCTTTCCATCCAGATCATGTCGCCATGCCGGCCCTCCGCCAGCCACTGGGCAAGCCGTGCCGCGCTTTCGGGCGCGGCGTCGGCGCGCGCGATCCCGCACGCGGCGAAACCGATCCGATTTGCTTCCTTTTTCAGGGCAGATGAGAAGTCGCTGTTTATCATAAGCTAACTGCTTGCTAGCATAAGACGCGTTGAAGGTTCGAGACCAACCCGGGTCATCCGCCCGATCACGGATGTGTGTGGGGACACAAACGGACGATGAAGGCCTATATTGCGTATCTGGGAAGCGGTCGCTTCCTGATCTTTCTTCTTGCCCTGGCGATATTGGTGGGCATGGCGTTCGGCTATTTCGGCGGTCATCTCGGCGGCCCGCTGCTCGACATGCTGTCCGATCCCGCGGCGAACGAGTCGCGGCTGGCGGCGATGACGGCGGATCAGCGCGCGACGCATCTGTGGATCACGCTGACGCTCGATGTGATCTACCCGCTCGCTTATGGCGGCGGCTTCGCCAATCTCTCGGCACGCCTTGCCGATCGCCACAAGCTGCTGGTCGCCTTACCCGGCCTGGCGCTGATCCTGGTCGATCTGACCGAGAATGTGCTGATCGCGATGATGCTGCAGGGCGATACCGGCGTGATTGGGGCGAAGGTGTTGGCGACTCAGGCCAAATGGTGGCTGTTCGGCGGCTGCACGCTGCTGGTGGCGGGGCTGGCGGTCGGCGCCGCGATCCGCCACTATGTCGGCGACGCGACGGAGTCCCGGATCGGCGGGCACGCGTCCAGGGAGATTTGATGGCCGATCAGCCGGTGGTCCGCGCGTCAGGGCTCACCAAATATTTCGGCAGCCGCATCGCGGTGGACCGCGTCGACCTGTCGGTGCCCGAGGGCATGATCTACGGCGTGCTCGGGCCCAATGGCGCAGGCAAGACGACGACGCTCCGCATGCTGCTCGGCATCATCGAGCCCGATAGCGGCTCGCGCGCGATCTTCGGCAATCCGCACCCGCGCGCGGTGGGCGACAGGGTCGGTTACCTGCCCGAGGAGCGTGGACTCTATCCTGCGATGAAGGCGCGCGAGGCGATCGCGTTCATGGGCGCGCTGCGCGGACTCGATTGGAAGGAAGGGCGTGCGCGTGCGGCGGTGCTGCTCGAAAATGCCGGGCTGGGGCATGCGGTGGACGAAAAGATCCGCAAGCTCTCCAAGGGCATGGCGCAGCTTGTCCAGCTGCTCGGCTCGCTGGTCCATCGGCCCGATCTGATCGTACTCGACGAGCCGTTTTCCGGGCTCGACCCGGTCAATCAGGAACGGCTCGAAGCGCTGATCGTCGCCGAGCGCGCGCGCGGGGCTACGGTGCTCTTCTCCACCCATGTCATGGCGCATGCCGAACGGCTCTGCGATCGGCTGGCGATCATCGCAGGCGGCAAAAGGCGTTTCGAGGGCACCGTCGACGATGCGCGGGCGATGCTGCCGATGCGCGCGACCTATACGCCGCGCAACGATAGCGAAGGGGTGGCCGCTTTGCTGCCCGCCGATGCCGAGCATCGCGACGATCGCTGGCGCTTCATTGTGCCCGACAGCGGGATAGAGCCCTTGCTGGAGACGCTGATCGCGCGCGGCCACGGCATTGCCGGCCTGTCGATCGAGCGGCCGGGGCTTCACGATGCCTTTGTCCGCATCGTCGGCCGCGCGAATGCGGGAGACGTCGAGTGAAGCGCCTGATCCGCCAGACTGTGGTGATTGCGCGGCGCGACTTCATCGCGACGGTCGCCACGCCGACCTTCCTCGTCTTTCTGCTCGCACCGCTGTTCATGATCGGCTTCGCCGTGGTCGGCGGGCTCGGTGCATCGGAGATGGCGTCGAACGTCACCGGGCGCGCGGCGATCGCCGCGCTCGTGCCCGGCGTCGACGGCGCCAAGCTGCGCACCGCAGACGACGCGTTGCGCGCTTCTTACCGGGCGGAAAACAAGCCTGCCGAGCTTCGTATCCTGCCGCCCTCGGCCGATCCGGATGCCCAGGCCCGCGCGTTGATGGCGGACAAGGATACCGACGTCTATGCGGTGCTTTACGGTCCGCTCGACCATCCGACGATCCTGCGCGCATCGACCAGCGAAATCTCCGCGCCCTATCTCGCGGAACTTGCCGAACAGGCGCTGCGCAACGATCGTGCGGGCATTGCCGCCGGCGAGCGGCTGAGCCGCCCGGTCATCTCGGCAGTGACGCGTGAGGCACCGAGCCGCAGCGGCCGGCAGAGCATCGGCTTTGGTGCGGTGTTCGTGATCTTCTTCCTGACATTGCTGCTCGCCGGCCAGGCGGTGGGCATGATGGCGGAGGAGAAGGGCAACAAGGTCATCGA
>JASBTC010000113.1 GCA_030148625.1 Sphingobium sp.
TTCGGGCATGCCATTGGCGTGCGGGCCCTGGAAACGGACGACGACGACCACGTCGCGTTCCAGCTCGCCGGCCTTGAATGCGGTGATCACCTGATCCTGGTCGGAGAAGATCCGTGCCGGCGCCTCGATCGTCCAGCGATCGGGCGCGACCGCGCTGGTCTTGATCATCGCGCGGCCGAGATTGCCGGTCAGCAGCCGCATGCCGCCATCGGGCATGAAGGGGGCCGCGACCGGGCGCAGCATGGTGTCGTCGCGTGTCCCGGCGACGTCGGTCCATGCAAGCGCTTCGCCGTCGAGCACGGGCTCGCGTCCGTAATCGGCAAGGTCGGCGGTCCAGACCGTCATGATGTCGCGGTGGAGCAGCCCCGCTTCGATCAGCTCGCGGATGACGAAAGCCATGCCGCCCGCCGCCTGGAAATGATTCACATCGCCGGCGCCATTGGGATAGACGCGCGCGATCAGCGGCACCGCGGCGGACAGCCGGTCCATATCCTCCCAGTCGATCAGGATCCCGGCGGCGCGGGCGATCGCGGGCAAGTGGATGGCGTGGTTGGTCGATCCGCCCGTCGCGAGCAGGCCGACCGCCGCGTTGACGATCGCGCGCTCGTCGACGCAGAGCCCCAGTGGCCGGTAATCCTCGCCGTCCCAGCCGATCCGGGTCAGGCGATGCACCGCCGCTCGCGTCAGTTCCTGGCGCAGCTTGGTGCCCGGATTGACGAAGGCCGCGCCGGGCACATGCAGGCCCATCACTTCCATCATCATCTGGTTGGAATTGGCGGTGCCGTAGAATGTGCAAGTGCCGGCGCCGTGATAGCTGGCGGCTTCGGCCTCGAGCAGTTCGTCGCGCGTCGCCTTGCCCTCGGCATAAAGCTGGCGGACGCGCTGCTTTTCCTTGTTGGCAAGGCCGGTGGGCATCGGTCCCGCGGGAATCAGGATGGTCGGCAGATGGCCGAAGCGTAGCGCGCCGATCAGCAGGCCGGGCACGATCTTGTCGCAGATGCCGAGCAAGGCCGCGCTTTCGAACATGCCATGGCTCAGCGCGATGGCGGTGCCCATGGCGATGGTGTCGCGGCTGAACAGCGACAGCTCCATGCCGACCTGCCCTTGGGTGACGCCGTCGCACATCGCCGGCACGCCGCCCGCCACCTGCGCGGTCGCACCGGCTTCGCGCGCGAACACCTTCATCTGCTCGGGGTATCGCCCATAGGGCTGATGGGCGGACAGCATGTCGTTATAGGCGGTGACGATGCCGATATTCATCGCCTTGCCGGCACGGATCGCGGCCTTGTCGTCGCCCGATGCGGCAAAGCCATGCGCCAGATTGCCGCAGGACAGCCGGGGCCGGTCGATGCCCGTTTCCCGCTCGCGCGCGATCAGGTCGAGATAGGCGCCGCGCCCCGGTCTCGACCGTTCGATCACCCGATCGGTGACGGCGGCGATTTCGGGGTGCAGGGTCATGCGCGGTGCCTTTTCAATCGGTCAGCCAGTGGATGTCGATCGGCTGTTCGTAATCGGCGAGCACGCGGCCGATCGGGACGTTCGAGCTCGGCCCGTCGGCGATCGCACGCTCCAGCACCTTCTGCTTTTCCTGGCCCTTGATCGCGATGGTCAGCGTGCGTGCGGACAGGATCGCGGCGCGGGTCAGCGTCACGCGCGGCACCGGCGCCTCGGCGGGCAGGGGATCGGGCAGCACGCCGATTGCACGGCGCGCCTTGGGACCGTTCAGCGCCTCGTCGAGATCGGCGCCGGGAAAGATCGAGGCGGTATGCCCGTCGGTCCCGATGCCGAGCCAGACCAGATCGGGCGGCCAGTGCAGGTCCTGCAGCCGCGCGTCGGCGGCGTTGCCGGCCAGCTTGTGATCCTTGTTCTCGGTGGCGATGGGCAGAACGCGCGCGCCCAGCGGAATGAAGACCTTGGCGATCCCCGCGACATTGCTCAGCGGATCGCTGACCGCGACCAGCCGGTCGTCGGTCGGAATGATCGTGACGTTCTTCCATTTGAGCTTGGCCTTGGCCAGCTTGGCGAAGATCGGGCCAGGCGTGCTGCCGCCGGGGAAAGCGACCAGCGCCTGGCCGCGCGCGTCCCGCGCCGGTTCGATGATGAAACCGATGTCGCCGGCGACGGCTTCGGCCCATTCATCCTCGTCTTCATAGTCCCAGAATTCGGCTTCGATCATGCCCGTGTCCTAATCATGCTCAATTTCAATCGTGCCCAAACTCAATCATGCCAAAACTCAATCGTGCCCAGACTCAATCATGCCAGGTCACGCCATCGCGCTCGGTCAGTGCGATCGCGAGCGACGGGCCCCAGCTTCCGGCGCCATAGGGTTTGGGTTTCATCCCGTTCTTCGCCCAGCCGGCGCGGATCGCGTCGATCCAGTCCCATTGCGCCTCCACTTCGTCGCGGCGGACGAACAAGGTCGGATCCCCCTCGATCAGGTCGAGCAGCAGCCGTTCATAGGCGATGCGTCGGCGCGTACCGGCAAAGGCATGGGTCAGCGACAGGTCGAGCGGCACCTCGCGCAGGCGGATGCCGTCGCGGTCGAGCCCGGGTTCCTTCGCCATCACCAGCAAACGGATATATTCCTCGGGTTGCAGGCGGATGACGAGCTTGTTCGCCTTCAGCTTGCCGCCGCGCTTGGCGAAGATCGAATGCGGCACGCATTTGAACTGGATGAAGATCTCGGACTGGCGCGTGGGCAGCCTTTTGCCGGTGCGCAGATAGAAGGGCACGCCCTGCCAGCGCCAATTGTCGACATGCGCCTTGATCGCGACGAAAGTCTCGGTGTCGGACGATTTGCCGAGTTCGTCGGCATAGCCCGGCACTGCCTCGCCCTTGCTCGCGCCTTCGCCGTACTGGCCGGTCACGGTGTGGCTCGGCGCGGTCTCGGCATCGATGCGGCGCAGCGAGCGCAGCACTTTCACTTTCTCGTCGCGGATCGCGGTCGCGTCGAAACTCGCCGGCGGCTCCATCGCGACCAGTGCGAGCAACTGGAGCATATGGTTTTGCACCATGTCCCTCAGCGCGCCGGTATCGTCGTAGAAGCCGACCCGGCCTTCCAGCCCGACGGTCTCGGATACGGTGATCTGGACATGGTCGATGCCGTTGGCGTTCCACAGCGGCTCGAACATCGAATTGGCGAAGCGCAGCGCCAGCAGGTTCTGGACGGTTTCCTTGCCCAGATAATGGTCGATCCGGAAGGTCCGGTTCTCGGGGAAGGCGGCGGCGACCGCGTCGTTGATCTCGCGGGAGCTGGCCAGATCGGTGCCCAGCGGCTTTTCCAGTCCGATGCGGACCTTCTCGCCCGCAAGGCCCGCCAGCTTGAGCCCGGCGATGGTCGGCTCGAACAGGAAGGGCGCGGTCGACAGGAAGATGGCGAGACCTTTGGAAACATCGCCGACCTTCTCGGCGAGCGCCGGAAAACCGTCCGAGTTCGAGGCGTCGAGCGGCTGGTAGAACAGTCGATCGAGGAAGCTGGCGATCGTCGCGTCGTCCTTGCGCTCGGCGGGCAGGAATTCCTCGAGCGCCTTGCGCGCGAAGTCGCGATAGCCGGCATCGTCCAGCGTGCTGCGCGCGGTGCCGACGATGCGCAGATGATCCGCCACCAGTCCGTCGGCGTGGAGCGCATAAAGCGAAGGCAGCAACATGCGCCGCGCGAGATCGCCGGTCGCGCCGAACAGCAGGAGCGTTTCGAAAGGCATGGATGGGCTCATGCCCCCGGTTTCCACCGGGGGTCAACCATGGTTGCACATGCGCGATGATTTTAGTGGCGGTGTTCCCGGCGGAGGCGATACCGCCCATCGGCATAACCGTCGAAAATGCCCGCGATCGCTGGGTGATCCACCGGCTCCTCGCTTTCGTCGGTCACCAGATTCTGCTGGCTGACATAGGCGATATAGCTGCTCTCCGCATTCTCGGCGAGCAGGTGGTAGAAAGGCTGGTCCTTGCGCGGGCGGACGTCCTCGGGAATCGCCTCATACCATTCGTCGGTATTGGCGAAGACCGGATCGATATCGAAGATCACCCCGCGGAAATCGAACAGCCGGTGCTTGACCACATCGCCGATCGAAAAACGCGCATGGCTGACGGGCGGCATCACTGCGGGCGGCCTGGCCGCGGCCGGGGTGGAACTGGGTACTGTCATGATTCCAATCTAGGGTGGTTTTCGGCGGGCGCAACCCGGCGCTTGTCAGATCCGAATGCCTGCGCTAAGGCCCGCCCCTCGTTCGACCGGCCGCACCTGTCCGGGTGCCCCGTTCCTCTGCGGAGAGGTGGCTGAGAGGTCGAAAGCACCGCACTCGAAATGCGGCGTGCCGGTAACGGTACCGTGGGTTCGAATCCCACCCTCTCCGCCACATAATCACTTGAGGGCAAAGGGATTATTTCCCTTTCGCTCGCGCAAGAACAGCCCGTTTCGGCTTTCTCCGTTGGTGCGGCGAGCGTTCACCGCGGTTCGCGCCAGTTTGACAACAGCCCGATATCGACAGCGAAGCGTTGGCGGTGACTTGTCAGGCCCTTGCGGCATCGACGATCGGCGTTTCCATGATTCCGAGCCCCGTGATCGACATCCGAACCGTATCGCCGTGGCGCAGGAATTCCGGCGGCTTCCGGAATGCGCCGCATCCCGTAGTCGTGCCGGTGAAGATCGCGTCACCCGGGCTCAGGTCGAGCAGCTTGCTGAAATTCTCGATGAGCCCTGGGATGTCGATGATCATCTCGGAACTCATCCCGTCCTGCCGCAGCTTGCCATTGACCCAGCATTGCAGCCGCAGTGCGTGCGGGTCGGGTATCTCGTCCCTGGTGACGAGCCACGGCCCGAGGGGCGAACTGGTGCGAATGCCCTTGGCGCGCGTGACCTGCGAGAAGAGCGGGCTCAACGCGACATCCTTGAGCGCCATGTCGCGCGCGGTGACGTCGTTTCCGATCATATATCCGGCGACATGGTCCAACGCCTTTTCGCGCGGAATGTCGCGCCCGCCGCGGCCGATGACGACAACAATCTCGGTTTCATAGTCGAGCTGTTCGCTGTCGGCCGGGCATATCACCGCGTCGCGCGGTCCGATGACGCTATTGGAAGGCTTGAAGATCAGCAGCGGCTCGGATGGCGACGGGGTATTTTTGCGCCCCGTGGCCTCATCGAGATGCGACTGATAATTCCCGCCGACCACGATGATCTTTTCAGGGCACGGAACGGGCGCGCCGACCCGTACGCTGTTTGCCGGAAAGCGTTCGGCGCCCGCAGCAATGGCGCCTTCGACCAGCGGCTGGAGATAATCGAGCAGGCCCAGAAAGCTGTTTGTATCGAGAACCGGAAACCCAAGACCGGTGAGAATGGACGCCAGCGGCGCGATAGTCTCATCCTCAAGATAGATGCCGGGCTGTTCCGCATGCTTGGGACCATAGGAAATGATTTTCATGGAAACGCGCTCCGTCGGGGCCTGGCATCGGGTGACCAACCTGCCGGTCTCACATCTAGCGCCCTTCAAATCGGGGTGATCTTTTCTCCTCAAAGGCTTTGAGGCCTTCCGCGAAATCCCGTGTCGTGAAGATCCGCTGCGCGCTCTCGAATGCGTGAGACAGCAACAGACCATTGTCGATCGACCCTGCCCGGCGCATCAGCGATTTGGCGGCGGCGAGCGCGATCGGTTGCTTGGAAGCGATCTTTTCGGCCATTTTACGAACGGTCCCGGCGAGCTGTTCGGCCGGCACGACATGGTTCACAAAACCCGCATCGGCCAATTCCCTCGCCGTCCACACGTCACCGGTGAACAAGAGTTCGGCCGCTTTTTTCCGCGACATCAGATAGGGGGCCAGCACGGCGGAGACGGGACCGAAGCCGACGAAATTGGCGTGACCGTCGCCCATTTTCACGCCCTCGGCGGCAATCACGATATCGGCATAGCAGCAAAGCTCGAACCCGCCCGCGACCGCGACCCCATTGACCGCGGCGATCACGGGGCTGGGGAATTCTTCCAGTTTCCGGAACATGGCCGGCGCCAGGGCGTAAAAGCGTTCGCGCAGCGATGGATCGACTTCCCAGCATTTCAGCTGCTTGATGTCCGCGCCGACACAGAATGCGTTGCCGACACCCGTCAGGATCAGCACGCGCACGTCATGGTCGGCCGCGGCCTCGGTCAGCACCGCATCGAACCGCTCGATCATGTCGAGATTGATCGCGTTCATCGCCTCCGGGCGATTCATCCGGATGGTCGCGACATGACCTTCCTTCACATAATCTATGGGGCCGCCCATCGCGCATTCTCCGACAATATGAGATCAGACGTTCGACAGCGCGTCCGCAACGGCCGCCGGCGCGTCGAGCATCAGCTCGTGGCCAAAAGGCAGGTCGATCCTGGTCCAGCGATCGTCATGCTCGATCCGTGCATAGGCATCGAAGCCGAGCTGATCATAACCGCCCCATCCCGTCGCCCGGACATAGACCCGGTGCGCGACCTGCTCATGAGCGCCCGTCAGACGAACGGCTTCGCAAAATGTCGCGAATGGCTGCGGCGTCGCGAGCCGATCGACGAGCGGGATATCGGCAGCGTTCGTGTTGAGCATCGAAGAGGGTAGCGGCGGCACCAGGCACCCGCCGGCGTCGGCGGTGCCGCGCAGCAGCGCGGCGACGATCTGCGCGTTGCCGTTGAGGTCGAGCACCGACTTGCCGGACTCGGGGATGATGGCATCGAGATAGACCAGCGCGCTTATGCGGTCGGGGATCGCGTCGGCGACGGCCGTGATCAGCATGCCGGCATAGGAATGGCCGACCAGGACGACATCGCGAAGCTCTTCCCAGCGAATGAGATTGACGAGATCGTCGACATGCGTCTGGACGGTGACGGTCATCGCGCCGGCCAGATGCGCGCGTTCGCCGAGCCCCGTCAGCGTCGGCGTGAAGACCCGATGCCCCTGGGCGCGCAACAGCCCGGCCACACGGGCATAGCACCAGCCGCCGCGCCACGCGCCATGGACGAGAAGGAAGGTTCGCGTCGCCGTAGCGGAATTGCCCATGGTCATCTGTCCTTTCCTTTGTCGACCGCCATTTCGCGTGCCGACCACGCGGTCAGGCGAAATTGTCCCGCCACGATTTGCGCGATCGCGACGTCGTCGATCGAAAGCCCCGAATGATCGGCCTCGGTGAAGCGATATCGTCCCTGTGGCGTCTCGACCGAAATCGCTTCCAACGCGTCCCTGATGGCGCGCGGATCGCTGCTTCCAGCCTTGTCGATGGCGGCCGCGATCAGCCTGACCGCGACATAACCGTCGAGCGCGAATTGCGAGGGTGCATGTCCGTAGGCCCGCGTGAACGAAGCGACCATGTCGGTGGCCATCGCCTTGACGGGCCCATCCGGCAGGTCCGCCGCGACGGTTGCGATCGGGGCCGCCACAATGATCCCGTCGGCGCCCGGGCCAACCGCGTTCACGAAAGCCGGGCCGGCGACGCCGTGGGGCATCAACAGCGGAAGGCGGCGCGGTGCCTTGGCATAGGCCCGTGCGAAGGCGATCGCCGGCGGACCGGTCAGCCAGCCCATGACCGCTTGCGGGCGGGCGGCGTCGATGCGCGCCATGACCGCCGAAAAATCCGTCGTATCGACATGAACCGACTGCGCCTCGAGCAGTTCGATGCCGTATCGTTCGAGCTTTTCCTTCTGCATCGCCCAGCCGGTCCGGCCGAACAGGCTGTCGGCGTCGTACACGACGGCGATACGCGTATAGCCCACCGCCTTCATGTAGCGCAGCAACTGCTCGCCAACGAGCCGGCCCGTCAGCGGCGTGATGAAGACATAGGGGCGAACCGGCCTGATCTGCGCCTCTGCCGCCCCCGTCGACACATAGGGAATCCGTGCTTCCTCCACCGAAGGAATGGCGGCGAGGCTCGCATTGGAAAAGGAACTGCCGACGACGGCGGCGACATTTTGCGCCTTCAGCCGCGCAAAGGCATCGATCGCACCTTGCGGTTGGGTGCGGTCGTCCTCCAGGCGCAACGCGATCTGCCGCCCACCCAGCACCCCGCCACGCTCGTTGATCTGCGCTGCGGCAAGAGCGGCCCCCTGTTCATTGTCGAGCCCGCCCGGATTGTTGCCCGTGCGCGACACGAGCTGGCCGATGACGACCGGCGATGGCGGTGCCTTTCCGGCCATCGCCGCGCCGGGAAGCAGCAGCGCGCCGGCCATGATCATCAACAATGCCTTCATATGTTTCGACCTTCGCATCGGTGAATTTGCTTGCTCGCAAGGCGTCAGGGCGGCCTAGTTGACCATTCGGTCCCGCCCCTTCCAATAGCCGGCTCGAATGACCTTCTTGTCCACCTTGCCGACCGATGTGACCGGCAATGTCTCGACGATGTCGACGCTCTTGGGCGTTTGATGCGCGCCCTTGCGCAGCCGCACCATGTCCATGATCGCCCGGCCGTCGATCTGCGCGCCCGGGCGGGCAACCACGACGGCTTTCACGGCCTCGCCCCATTTGTCGTCGGGCACGCCGATCACCGCGACCATCGATATCTCCGGCAGGGTCGAGATGACGTCTTCGATTTCCTTTGGATAGACATTGAAACCGCCGGTCACGATCATGTCCTTCTTGCGATCGACGATGTACAGAAATCCCCGTTCGTCCTTCATCGCCAGATCGCCGGTATGCAGCCAGTCCCCGCTAAAGGCCTCCGACGTCTCCTGCGGCATTTTATGGTAGCCGCGCATGACGCCCGCTCCGCGGACGCAGATTTCGCCGACCTCGCCGGTCTGCAGCGGCTGATCATGCGCATCGAGGATCTCGACGCGCATGCCGATCACCGCGCGTCCGCACGATCGGAGCAGATCGGGATTGCCGAGCGGATCATGCTCGTCCTTGCGCAGCGTCGTCGCGAAGGACACGCATTCGGTCTGCCCATAGGCCTGCAGGAGCACCGGGCCCAGCATCTCGTGCGCTTCCGCGATGCGCGTCGGCGACATCGGCGAGGATCCGTACATCAGCGTCTCCAGCGCACCCAGGTCGAACCGCTCGGGCCTGCCGCTATCGAGAAGCGCGTAAAGCATGGTCGGGACGATGAAGCTCCAGTTCACGCGCTCCGTCTGAACCGCCGACAGCCATTGCTCGGGATCGAAGCCATTTTGCAGGATGACCGTGCCGCCGCGCAGAAGCGTCGGCAATATGGGAAGGATCCCGGCATGCGATATCGGCGCCACTGCAAGAAAACGCGGGTTTTCCGGCAGGCCGAGCGACGTAATGACCGTCTGGACCTGCTGAACCAGGGCGCGGTCCGGAATCTCGACGCCCTTCGAACGGCCGGTCGTGCCGCCGGTATAGGCGATCCAATGCACGTCATCGGCGGCCAGCCTGCGCCGGCGCAACCGGGGCTCGGCCGCGGCCTCGGACAAGGCGATCAGATCTTCGGCGCCGTCGGACGGCCCCAGCGAGACGATAAGGCGGATCGACGGCACGTGCGCCGCCAGCGCCTGCGCGCGCGCCATATAATCGGGGTGGACGATCAATGTTTCGACGCCCGCATGCCCGCAGATATACGTATAATCGTCGATCGCGCCGAGGGGATGCAGGCCGCTGAAGCGCGCGCCCAAGAGATAGATTGCGGCCTGGACCATCCAGACTTCGGGTATGTTGGAACTCAGCACCGCGACCGCGCTGCCGGGGACGATGCCCCGCGCCGCCAGCACATGCATGAAGCGGCTGACGCGGCGTGAGGTTTCGCGATAGGTGACTCGCCGGGCACCGAAAACGAAAGCCTCGCGGTCCGGAAAGCGCTCCAGCGCCTCGACGATCAAGTCGGTGTAATTTACGTCACGCGCCAAGCTGGCCAATCTTGCCTCCGTCGGTCAACATGATGAAGATGGGCGGAAAACGGGCGACAGGGGCATTTTCCCGACCTGCCGCCCGCGTCCCGGAATCACCAGCTTTTGGCGAACTGAACCGCAAAGGTGCGCGGCGTACCGGCCAGGCCGGCAGGGACGACACGGTTGCCGGCGATGGTGATCAGATAATTGGTATCGGAAAGATTCTTCCCGATCAGCCTCAGGCTCCAGCCATCCGGGTCGACATAGCCGATCGAGGCATTGATCAGATCATAGGGCTTCTGGCTCATGATCGCCGCGTTCGACGGATCGTAATGGGCGCGACTCTGGCGGTAATATTCCCCGCGGATGAAGACCGAGCCATCGCCCACCGGATGCTCATATTGGGCACTGCCGGAAATCGACGAATGCGGTGCCGCGGTCAGCCGGTTTCCGGTCGCATCATAGGTCCGCGCGACGGGATTGTAGAGCGGCGACGCAGTGAGATAGGGAATGAGCGCCGAGGGAACCGAGGAGTCGGTAAAGCTCTTGTAGCGGCTGTCGAGCAACGCATAATTCAGCGTGAAACTCAGGCCGGCCACCGGCTTCGCGACCGTTTCGATTTCGATCCCCTTGACCTTGGCGCTGGTGGCATTGCCGATCGCGACGACGCCGGGCGCCAGCAGCGACTGAACCTGCAAATCCTTATAGTCGTAGATGAAGCCGGTGACGTTCAGGCGCAGTCGCCGGTCGAACCAGTCGGTTTTCACGCCGGCCTCATAGCTCCATAGGCTTTCGGGCTCGAAGCTCAGGCCGAGCAGGCCCGTCGCCGCAAAATTGGTGCCGCCGCTCTTGTAGCCGCGCGTGACCGATCCATAGGCAAAGACGTTGGGCAAAGCCTGCCAGTCGAGACCGAATTTCGGCGTCCATGCGTTGAATTTGCGGGTTATGCTCGCAATGAACGGAAATCCCGGCGTCGGCGCCCCCGGCGTGGCCGGGTTCAGCGACACGCGGTCGAGATTCTGGTCGAGATGCTTGCGGTCGTCGGTGTAGCGGATGCCCGCCGTCGCGCTCAACGTATCGGTGATATCGAAACTGCCCTGGACGAACAGCGCCTGCGACCGGGCCCGGGCATCGGGAAAGGTGGTCGTGCGATTGGCCCGGTTCGCGGCGGTCCCGACGCTTGGCGGCGTGTTGTTGATCAGCGTGCTGAGCTGATGTTCGCGGAAATAATAGGCACCCATGACCGCCTTGAACCTGTCGGTCGAGATATTGACGTTGAATTCCTGGGTGAACTGCTTGGACAGGTCCGACTGAAAGGCGAAATTGATCGGCTGCTCCGTCCCGTCGGAATCGCCGTCGGCGACATAGAAACTGCGGCGATAGGCCGTGATCGATTTCAGGCTCACGATATCGCTGAGCGCATAATTGATCTCCGACGAAACGCCCCAGATCCTGGTCGTCATCGTCAGGGGATCGTCGACCGCCATCTTGCGATAATTGCCGACCAGCGACGAGGCCAAAGGCGCGAGCGGCGTCGCGGCGAGAAGCTGGGTATAGGCGCCGCCACGCTCGGTGCCGCGATTCCAGTCGCCGCCCACGATGACCTCCAGCCGATCCGACGGCGTGAAGCGCAACTGGCCGCGCAGGCCGCCGCGATTGGCGTTGCCGAGGCCCTTAACGCCCGGCACGATATTCTTCACATAATCGTTGTGGGTGACGTAATTGCCCGAGATGCTCGCCTGGATCCTGCCCGGGACGAGCGGGCCGCTGAAATAGGCCTTGGCCTGCAACAGGCCGTAATTTCCGGCACTCGCCTGGACTTCGCCGCGGAACGCGTCGCCGGGTTTGCGCGAGATGATGTTGATGGTGCCGCCGACCGCGTTGCGGCCATAGAGCGTGCCTTGCGGACCGCGGAGCACCTCGATGCGGTCGATATCGACGAAGTCGGCGAACTGGCCAAAGGCGCGCGCGATATAGACGCCGTCGGACTGCACCGTGACGTCGGGGTCGGACCCGTTGAAGACATTGTTGCTGCCGATGCCGCGAATGTAGATCTGCGCACTGGCAGAGGCCTGACCGACATTCAGATTGGGCGTGAAGGCGACCAGATCCTTGACGTTGTCGATCCGCGAGGCCGTCAGCTGATCGGCGGAAAAGACCGAGATGGCAATCGGCGTCTTTTGCGCCTGCGATGCGCCGGTGCGCGTCGCCGTCACCACGATGTCGGCAATCGAATCCGCGGCTTCGCCCGTGTCCGACTGAGCCCATGCGCCACCGCCGGCGAACAGCGCCGGAAGCGCGATGGCCGCCGCGCCGAGCTTCGATAATCTACCCAAAATCCCCTCCACATCATTATGCGGATCTTTGTTGGATCAAGATCCTTGGATGCGACATGCAGTCACGGCGGCACCGGATCCGGCGCCTTTGCGAGCGATCGAAATGCCGCCGCTGCATTGAGGGAATGATAGACTTATCGACTTCGCAATCTGTAGCCGGATGACCGTGTTTCTTGACTAAACATCCAGCACCTCGCCTTTTTCGGCGGCCGCGGTCATGCGCCGAAGCGCGCCCGGCGGTGTGCCGCTCCATTTGCGGAATGCGCGGCTGAAGGCCGCTTCGGAGCCGTAGCCCGTCCGATAGGCGATGCTGGCGATCGTGGCGGTGCCATATTGCAGAAGCTCGGTCGCGCGGGCCATGCGCACCGCGGTGACGAACTGGGCCGGCGCCATCCCCATCACCGACTTGAAGCGCTCCGCCAAGGCCGATCGGGACAGGCCCGCCGAACTCGACATCCTTGCCAGCGTCCAGTCGCCACGGGGATCGTTCTGGACCGCGCCGACGATCTTCGAAAGATAGGGATCCTTGAGCCCCCGGTAGAAACCCGGGCGTTCATCGCCCGTCGCGCTCAGCGCTTCCGAAAGAACCTTGACGAGAAGGGCCTCGGCAAGGCGCGTGGCGGTCATCTGACCCGACAGCCCTTCGCCGCCATGCGCGGCGATATGAGTCAGCATCGCGTCGACAAAGGCTTCGTTGCGTTGCGCGAAGCGGGGAAGGTGGATGACCGCCGGCAATCCGTCGAGCAGCGTCGAAGGGGAATCGTGATCGAAAAACATGCGCAGCGCGGTGAAGGCAACCGAGATATTCCGGGAGCTGGCCCGTGGATGGCGGAAAGGCGATACGAACAGAGATTTCCATTTCGCCTCGACCCCGTCGAGACCGCCCAGTTCCTCCCGGAGCAATTCCTCCAGCGGAACCGGCGGGATGCTCGCATCCTTCGCCATCAGGCATCGTCCGGCGGCAGGCAGCAGCAACGCATCGCCCTCACTCAATTCGACGAGCCGGCGGGGTTGAAGCGTACCCCCGACGCAATGGCCTTGCGTCACGACGTAAAGGATGATGCAATCGCTCGGATGGGGAATCGATGCGGCCCAGTTTCCCGAACCGATCGCGATGTTGCTGGCCAGGACGCCGGTCACCCGAATTGTCCGCAAGGTCTGCGCCAGGGGCTCGCCCCGCTGCAGCAGGACGGGGTTGGTTATGACCGGATCGGGTTCTTCATCGGTTTTCATAAACGGCCATTTCGGCCGACCGCGGGGTGCGATCAGCCTTTTGCTCCACGTTCCATTGCCTTTCCCGGAGGGGCAATCAACAGATTGTGCAATTGATCGATTGAAAGGCACGGCTGGAGCATTTTCGAGTTGACCGTTTACAGTCAACGGCTCGGAAAATGCGGCCGCGAAAGACCAGAGCGTTTCCGCTCATCGTGGAAACGCTCTGGTCGTTTGCATTGGACTGGCGGCTGTGACGAAGATGCCCGCCAAAGCGGCCGACGAGATCGGCCGGATCTTCGCGATCGCGCAGCGTCTGCGTCACGATCGCATGAGCCCGGCCATTATATCCGCCGGTTATATCCAACCATGATATCCGCACCTTGCCCGGCCCCGCCCCTTCATGAGACATGTCCGCCACCTCGGAGGGGGAATCTTCATGTTCAAGCGTCTTTTGTCCGCGTCCATCGTCTGTGTCGCCGTGCCCTCGATCGCTGTCGCTGCCGCCACGCCCGATGCGGCGAAACAGGCGAAGGTGGATGCGGTGTTTGCCGAATATGGCGCCGCCTCTCCGGGCTGCACCGTCGGGGTGGAGCAGAATGGCCGCACCTTGCTGACGCGCGGCTATGGCGTTGCCGATCTGGAGGCGAAACGCGCGCTGACACCCACCTCCAGCGTCTATATGGCCTCGGTGTCCAAGCAGGTGACGGCGATGGCCGTGCTGCTGCTGGTGGAGGACGGCAAGCTCGGCCTCGACGATCGGGTGCGTTCGATCCTGCCTGAGTTGCCCGCCTATGCGGACGCGGTAACCGTCCGCCAGCTCCTCACCCACAATAGCGGGCTGCGCGATTTCTTCACGCTGGGCGCGCTCAGCGGCATCCCGGACGACCATGTCTATACCGAAAAGGATCTGATCGACCTGCTCGGCCGGCAGCAGGGGCTGGATTTCGCGCCCGATACCGATCATCTCTACAGCAATAGCGGCTATGTCGCGCTGTCGATGATCGTCCAGCGCGTATCCGGGCAAAGGCTCGACGATTTCGCGCGGGCGCGGATCTTCACGCCGCTCGGCATGACGCAGACGCGCTTCCAGCATGATCACAACCAGCCTGTGCCCGAAAAGGCCAATGGCTATGTGAAAAGCGCCACCGGCTGGACGCTTTCCAATTCCAATCTCGACGTGGTCGGCGATGGCGGGCTCTATTCCACCGCCGGCGACATGCTGCGCTGGATCGCGAATATGGACAGCGGCAAGGTCGGCGCGAAATCGGTGGCGCTGATGCGCGTCTCCGCGCGGCTGAAGGACGGCAAGGCGACCGGCTATGGCATGGGGCTTTCGCCCGGCAAATATCGCGGCCTGCCGATCGTCCACCATGGCGGCGCGCTGGGCGGCTATCGCACCATGACCTGGTGGATCCCGAGCGAGAGGCTGGGCATCGTCATTTCGTGCAACAACGGCACGGCCCGGTCCGACGAGCTGGCGGGCAAGGTGGCGAACGTCTTCCTGGAGGGCAAGCTGAAGCCCGCAACCATACTCAATGCCACTGCCCCCGGAGAGGCGGCGCGGCCCTTCGCCGGCACCTATCGCGACGCGACGGGCTCCTATCTCGAACTCGCGCTGAAGGACGGCAAGTTCGTCACGCTCCGCCCCGAACGGCCGCTCGCCCAGCTTTCCCCGGGCACCTTCGCCTTCCCGGCCAATCCCGACGGTGCGCGTCTCGCCTTCGATGCCGATGGCAAGGCGTTCCGGCTGGTTTCCGAGGACGGCCCCGAACGCCGGTTCGAACGGGTGGAGAAGACCGACCTCACCGCCGCCCAGGCCGCCGCCTATGCCGGCGAATATAGCAGCACCGAAGTGCCCATGCCTTTCACGATCCGCCAGGCCGACGGGCTGATGCTGAAGGCCGGCCCCTTGCCCGAAATGAAGCTGGTCCAGACCGCACCGGACCGGTTCTGGGCGCCGGACATGGGGCTGGAACTGGTCTTCACTCGCGATGCGGCGGGGCGGCCCGACAAATTGCTGCTCAACGCCGGTCGCGCGCGCGACCTCAAATATGCGCGGGTGGGCTCGTAACGCGTAGTTCTGGAGCGATTGGACATTCGATGGAATTATCGAACGTCCAATCGTCGTAAAACAAATGCCTCGGGCAGGCGGGCTGCTTCCATCGGATCACAGCCTGCCCTGGCCATTCTGCCCGACGCATGCACATCAGCCCACTGGGCTCGATCAACTCATAACACTGCCCGTTATGCCGCGCTCGGCTTCAGAGGATTGCCTCGCCTCCTGCGCAGGACCTTTGAAAGCCCTCTGGAAACAGTCTGATCTTGGCCATGACCTTGTTGATGATCGGTGCATCGGCAAGGATGGTCGTGCCGTTTTCGAACGCAATCTGCACGCGTTTCGGGAATAACATCATGTTCTGACTGCGAAAATCGCAGCATTTCCGGGGGGAGGGTAATGTCGGCCATCGGCCGGCGCGACATCGATCCCGACCGACGGTCACAAGGAGGGATTATGAATCGTCGCGTTCGATTGATCATGCTGATGAACACCGCCACTGCCATTCTTTGCGCCGGGCCGGCTTTCGCCCAGGCCGAATCCGCCGAAAGCGCCACCCCGATCAACGATGAAATCGTCGTCACCGCCCAGCGCCGCGAGGAAAGGCTGGTCGACGTCCCGATCTCGGTTTCGGCGATCGGCGAGCAGCGGCTGGAGAATGCGGGCGCGTCGACCGTCACCGCCATCGGCACCGTCATTCCCAATATCCAGATCAACGAGACCGTCGGCAATTCGTGGAGCCCGCTGATCTCGATCCGCGGCCTCGCGCCGGCGGGCGATACCAGCCTCGGCCGCGACCAGCCCGTCGGCATCTATATCGACGGCGTTCCCGTCTCGAAATCGACGGGCGCCGCGTTCGACACCGTCGATCTCCAGCGCGTCGAGGTGCTGCGCGGGCCGCAGGGCACGCTGTACGGCAAGAACACGATCGGCGGCGCGATCAATCTCGTCACGCGCAAACCCAGCGGCGAATTCGGCGGCCAGCTCGTGCTCGGGATGGGCGAGGACGGGCTCTACACGCAGAAACTGACGGTGAACGTGCCCACCATCGAAAGCGGGCTCGGCGCGATCAAGATGAAGTTCGGCGTCTCGGGCCGGCAGTTTGGCGGTTTCTACAAGAATACCGGGCCCGCGCATGGCGATTTCGGCGAGCAGGAACAGGTCGCCGCACGCGCCGACATCCTCTGGGAACCGACGAGCAACCTGTCGATCGGCTATGCCTATGATATCACCGACAGCAAGGGCACCGGCGTCATGCTGGCGATCAGCGCGCCTGGCCTGATCTCGCCCACCGGGTCGCTGAAGGCGCTCTATCCGCTGATCGCCAATTCGATCCACACCGATCGGCCCGACAGCATCGCGACCGACGCCACCGGGCGCAGCAATTTCAACGTCCGTGGCCACGCCGTGACCGTGGAATATGATGCCGGCGCGACGCCGCTCGGCGAAGTGACGCTGAAATCGATCACCGCCTGGCGCAATCTCAAGACGCGCAGCAACAGCGATTTCGACGGCACCGCATCCGATCTGCTGCGCTTCACGCTCGACAATGACTATCGCCAGTTCACCCAGGAATTGCAGGTGATCGGGACGAGCGACGATTTCCGCTACACGCTCGGCGCCTTCTTCATGCGCGACAGCTATGGCGTGTACAATCCGCGCTGGTCGGTGCAGCTCGGCGTCAAGAACCGCTATGATCTCAGCGATCGCGGTGCACGCAACAAGTCGATCGCGGGCTATGGCCAGTTCACCTGGAGCCCGTCGGCGCTCGACAATCGGCTGGACGTCACCGCCGGGTTGCGCTGGACCAAGGAGACCAAGCGCGTCCGCAATCTCTTCTTCGCCTACAACACCTACGCCGCCAATCCGGCCAACCCGCTATCGGGGGTGTTCCAGCGCGACGCGAACGGCAATCCGGTCACGCGCAGCGGCGGTCCCGCATCGGGCGTGCTGCCCAGCGGCAACGGACCGGGGCCCTACGACCTGATCCCGCTCGAGAACGAGAAATCCTGGTCGCGGCTGACGCCCGAAGCAAGCATCTCCTTTGCGATCCAGCAGGATTTCAACGTCTATGCGCGCTTCGCGACCGGCTTCAAGAGCGGCGGGTTCAACGATACCGCGGCGAACAATTCGGCATTCAACACGCCCTTCGATCCCGAAAAGCTGACCTCGTTCGAACTCGGTGCCAAGGGCATCTTCGCGGGCGGCAGGCTGAGCCTGAACGCGGCGGTCTATCACAGCATCTACAAGGATTTTCAGGCCGGCGTGTTCGTGCCCGCGCTCATCACCACCAACATCATCAATGCGGGTAAGGCGAGCTATACCGGCTTCGAACTCGAAGGGCAGGTGCGCCCGCTCGACAATGTCACGATCAATTTCGGCTATGGCTATGTCGACGCCAAATACGACGAATTCATCCTGCCCAACGGACAGGACGTGACCGACACCTATGTCGTCCCGCTCGTGCCCAAGCATAATTTCCAGATCGGCGGCCAGTGGCGCATCCCGATGGGCGATGTCGACCTGACCCCCAGCCTCAACTATTCGTGGCGCGGCGCGCAGCACAGCAATATCGCGCCCGATCCGCTGACCAGGCGCATCGCCTATGGTCTGCTCGACGGACGCGTGACGCTGGGCGGCATCGATCTCGGCCGCGGCACCGAGTTCGAATTCTCGGTCTGGGGTCGCAACCTGACCGACAAGAAATACTGGACCGCCGCGATCAATCTCGGCCTGTTCACCGTCCGCCAATGGGGCGA
>JASBTC010000120.1 GCA_030148625.1 Sphingobium sp.
CTGCTCGGAGACCGCGCGCCGGCGCTCGACTATACCGACAAGCCATAAGCGGCGGGCGGCGAAACACTCAAGGTGCGCCGACGAACCCATTCGGACGGCGAACCGCGCGGAAAGGATCGGAGAGCATGGCGAAGGCGGAGCGCGGTGGAGAGCCGCTGGAGCGGATCTGGATCACACGCTGTCCGGTGCCCGCCGCGTCGGGTGTCGCCTGGTCGCTGGGATGGCTCACCGAGGAATTCGCGCGCGACGGTATCGATGTGGCGTGGGAACGCGAGGATCGGATGCGGATCGTGCGTCCCGACGGCGCACATCAATCGAAAGCGGTGTTTCGCGAAGGCGGCAATATCCAGGCGCTCGCCGCACGCGCGCTCGGTGCGCCGACCCGGGTCATCGGGCTGACCTGGATCGACGAGCGACAGGCGATCATGGTCCGGCCAGGGTCGCAGATCTTCGAACCCAGGGACCTGAAGGGGCTGCGCGTCGCACTTCCCGCCTATGCGGACACGCGCGGCAACAGCATCGTGCGCGGCATGTCGCTGCACGGCATCAAGAACGCGCTGGCGCTCGCCGGGCTCGACCTGCGCGACGTGCGCTTCATCGACGTGCCCGCCCCACGGGTCGATTTCGAGATACCCGAGGGCATGCAACGGATCTGGGCGGGGCTGGACCGGCTGGCGGACGGCCGGGTCGACGCGGTCTATGTCAAGGGCGCGGCGGCGGCGGAGGCCGCGCAGCGCCTGGGCCTGGTCGTCGGCGTCGATCTCGACGTCTATCCAAGCCGGTTCGCGCGGATCAACAATGGCACGCCAAGGCCGATCGTGGTCGACGAATATCTGATCGAGGCGCATTTCGATCTGGTCGTCCGCTTTCTGTACCAGACGCTGCGCGCCGCCGATTGGGCGGCGACGCACCTCGCCGAGCTCAAGCCGATCCTCGAACGCGAGACATTGGCCGGGCCCGCGGGCGTGGCCGAGGCCTATCGCAACGATTTCCACCGCTCGCTTCACCCCGACATCTCGGCCGAACGGGTCGACCTGCTGCGGATCCAGGAGGAGTTTCTCCGTCTCCACGGCTTTCTCGAACATGCGGTCGATATCGATGCCTGGGTCGACCGCCGCCCCCTCGACGCCGCGCTCGCTCTCAGGACCGCGCGCAAGGTGGCGTAATGGGCTGCCGCCGCTGACCTATCACGTCATTCCGGCTTTCGCCGGAATGACGAATAAACGGAATGCGCACCCCGGCCGACAAGCCAGCTTTGCCCTTGCCAAGCTTTTTCTACTAAAGTGATTGAGAAGAATCTGCTATTCCGAATCCAAGGCTTCGGAGGCGATATGACGGCAACAGCGCCGAACGATGCGCCCGACAGGGACACGGGCATGAAAGGGACGGGCGAGGGCTGGCCAGGCGCGCCACGCGTGCTGTCGCTCGATCGCGACGGCGCCAACTCGCTGACGATCCGCGCCCGTGCCTTCGTCTTTTCCGATCCGCGCTCGCGTGCGCTGATACCGCTGATCGAACGGACGGCGCCGAGCGATGCGACGATCCTGGTTACCGGCGAGACCGGCACGGGCAAGGAGCTGGTCGCGCGCTATGTCCATCGCCTCAGCAAGCGCGCGCATCAACCCTTCGTCGCGATCAACTGCGGCGCCTTTTCCGAGACGCTGATCGAATCCGAACTGTTCGGGCATGAGAAGGGCGCCTTTACCGGGGCCGCGGGCATGCGGGCCGGATGGTTCGAGGCCGCCAATGGCGGCACGCTCTTTCTCGACGAGATCGGCGATCTGCCGCTCGCGCTTCAGGTCAAGCTGCTGCGCGTGCTTCAGGAGCGCGAGGTCGTCCGGCTCGGCTCGCGCCAGGCCGTGCCGCTCGACATCCGGCTGATCGCCGCCACCAATATCGATCTTGGCAAGGCCGTCGCCGCCGGCCGGTTTCGCGAGGATCTTTTCTATCGGCTCCAGGTCGTGTCGCTGCCCTTGCTCCCTTTGCGCGAACGGCGGGCCGACATCCTTCCGCTCGCGCGGCATTTCCTCGAAATCTATGGCGATCGCATCAAGGCCGAGCGGCTGGACCTCAGCCCGACCGCCGAGGAGGCGCTGTTCGCCTATTCCTGGCCGGGCAATATCCGCGAGCTCGAAAATACCATCCATCGCGCGACGCTCACCAGCCGCGACGGCCTGATCGAGGTTCCCGATCTTGGGCTGGCATCGGCCATATCATGGGACAGCGCGCCGTCGCATGATGCCGCCGGCAAGAGCCTGGAAGACCGGCTGGTGCCGCTGGTCGCGGCCTTTTTGAAGGAAGAGCAGGCCGACCTCCTGGATCGCCTCGTCGCCGCGACGGTGCGCACGGCGCATGGCGCAAGCGACGGAAACCAGATCCGGACGGCGGCGGCGCTCGGTGTGACCCGCAACGTGATCCGGACTCACCTCAAGAATTTCGATCTGATCTGACGCGCACGCGCGCCACGCAGATATCAACAGCGATGCGCAGATCTGTGCAGCCTCACGGCGTTCGCGCCCATTGCGAACCGCGGATTCGCGCGGGATCTGAACTGGCATGGCCTTTGCGGAAAGGGACGCAGGGCCTGTTCGGGCCTGCTGAACGAGAGGAATTGATCCCATGGCCACGCAACTCGCTCCATCCCCGCAATCGGCGCCGTCGGAAATCTGGTTCACCCGCTGCCCCGTGCCGACCGCGACGGGGATCGCGTACAAGCTCGGATGGTTGCAGGATGAATTCGCCGCCGAAGGGATTCCGGTGCGCACGCTTCAGGAATCGGGGCCCGAATTGGGCCGGCATCATTATGACCATCGCCTGCCGACGCTCATCCGCGAAGGCGGCAACATGCTGTCGATCGCGGCGCGCGCGCAGGGAGAGCCGACGCGTCTCGTCGGGCTGACCTGGATCGAGGAAAGCCAGGTCATCCTTGTCCGGCCGGAGTCGGGCATATCGAGCGCCGCGGATCTCAAGGGCAAGCGGCTCGCGCTTCCGGCCTGGACCGCGCATGAGATTCCCAGCCATGTCCGCGGGACGAGCATCACGCGCGGCATGTCGCTCCACGGATACAAGGGTGCGCTGGCCTCGGTTGGCCTGACTTTCGACGATGTCGATTTCGTCGAGGTGCCGGGCACGATCCGCAATATCGGCGGGAGCGGGCGCGACAGCCAGCCGGGCCGCGACAGGCTCGACCGGATCTGGGCGATCGATGCGCTTGCCGACGGACGGGTCGACGCCGTCTACGTCAAGGGCGCGGCGGCGCTCGACGGTGCGCGTGAAGCGGGTGTCGTCGTTGGCATCGATCTCGACAGGCTTCCCGACCCCCGGTTCCGCGTTAATAACGGCACGCCGCGGCCGATCACCGTTCACCAGGATCTGATCGACAATCATTTCGATCATCTCGTCCGTTTCCTCGCCGCGACGCTGCGCGCCGCCGACTGGGCGGCGGACAATGTCGACGAACTGCGCGGCTTTCTCCAGTCGGAGACGCGCGGCAGCGTCGAATCGGTGATCAGCGCCTATGGCGAGGATTTCCACCGCACCCTGCACCCGACGCTCGATGCTGACCGGCTGGAGCTGTTCGAGCAGCAGAAGAAATTCCTGCTCGTCCACGGTTTCCTCGACGCCGATTTCGATCTTTCGTCCTGGGTGGACGAACGGCCGCTCGCGGCGGCCCTGGCGCTCGTGCACGGCTGACTCCGGCGGGCGCGTGGTTGGGTTCGGTGATAGGCAGGCGCACTGCACGTGCCAGATGCTCTTCGTCCATCACCATGGCGCCGGAATGGCCTTGTCATAAAGGACCGGTCCGGCGGTTCCGGGCATTGATGAAGCCGGTAAGCGTCGATGCATGTCAGCGAAGGTGCGCAGTTCGTCCTCATCGGATGACATCGCGATCACATGTACATGGTTGGACATCAGGCAATATCGGCAGATCTTTGCCCAGGCGCTCGGCGACTTCGCCAAGGAGATGCAATGCCTCGCGTCTCACCGGCTGTGGGTTTGGCATCGCGTTGACGAACTGAGTGCTCGCATCCGTGATCCTGCTGCGCGTGGGAATTTGTGCTCGGACGACGGACAGCGATATGGAATGGCGGCGGCGGTCTTGAAGCGTAACGATTTGACGATAGGCCGAAATTCGGTGTTTAAAGAATTGATGCACCGACGCACCAAACATCTTCTTTTCGCCGCCCTGATCGTGGCACCGCCGGTTGCGGCACAGGAAGCGGATGAGGCGCTGCAACCGCCGCCGCCTGCACGTTGGCTGGGCTCGGAGGATTATCCCGTCGCTGCGATCCGTGCGGGAGCGGAGGGCAGTGTACGTGTCGAGTGGAAGATCACGGTTCTTGGCTTCGCCACTGATTGCAAGGTCGTCCAGTCCAGCGGCAATGCGGATCTGGATGCCGCGAGCAGCGATACGATCATGCGGCGCGCGCGTTATACGCCGACGATAGACCAATATGGTATGCCGATCGAATCGCGATCCAGCCGCACAATCAAATGGGTGCTGCCGAAATAGCGGCTGAGGTGCTGTCATCTGTGGATGGCCCCTGCGCTGCAAGGGGTAAATTGAGTTGATGATCGGATCTGGCAGGGTGCGGTCATCTGCCCGGCCTACTGGTGCGGCATATGATGGCCGCTGGCCCTGATGCTGTCCGCTGGCCGGGTCCCATTCAGTCTATCGAGCTCGAAGCTCCGACAGCACCCCGGGGTGTCCCGGCCGTTGCGGCCGCGTTCAGATCGTCATCATCACTTCAACGGGCCCCCTTTACAGTTCGACGCGGCCGCGCATGTGCGCCGCGATTGTTCTCAGACGGCGACGGCCGAGCGATAGGTCTCGCCTCGCGCCAGTACAGCCCAGACGATCCGGGCGGTCTTGTTGGCCATGGCGACGGTAACCAGCCGGGCCGGCTTACGCTCGAGCAGGTTGCGTACCCAGTTGGCCGCGGTGGTATCGGCGGTGCGCGCTCGCCGCACCACCGATGTCGCGCCGACCACGAGCAGCTTTCTGAGGTAGCGATCTCCCATCTTCGAGATCTGCCCCAGCTTGTCCTTGCCGCCCGATGAGTTCTGGCGCGGGACCAGGCCCAGCGAAGCGGAGAACTCCC
>JASBTC010000122.1 GCA_030148625.1 Sphingobium sp.
ATCGTCGGCACCGCATTGGTGCTGCCAATATAGGCCAGCTTGGGCTTGCCGCCCGACCCGGCCTCATATTTCCACGTCTGGCCGATCGTGTCGCGCTGGGTCGGCCCCTTGTCGCCCGACGAACAGGCCGCGAGCAGCCCGATGGCTGCGATAGCGATGAAATGGCGCATGACTGAATCTCCTTGTCGGGACATTCAACGCCGCAACTTGATGCAGGTTTCCCTTTTAAGCGCTGTACCGCGCCGCTGTGTCGCGGATCAGGGCGATCATGTTGGGGATGCCCTGGGTCCGGTTGGAACTCAGCTGATTTTTGAGGTCGAACGGGGCCAGCGCCCCCTCTATGTCCGCAGCGCCGATCGTGGCGGGACTTTTGTCCTGCACGGTCAGCAGCACCAGCGCGATGATCCCCTTGGTGATCGCGGCGTTGCTGTCGGCCAGGAAATGCAGCCTCCCATCGTCCAGCACGGTGGGATAGACCCACACTGCCGCCGAACAGCCACGCACCAGCGTCGCATCGGTCTTGAGCGCGTCGGGCATGGGTTCGAGCGCCCGGCCCAGATCGATCAGCAGACGATAGCGGTCGTCCGCGTCCAGAAATTCATATTCTTCGTAAATATCGGCCAGGGCGCTTGGATCGGTCATGGCCGCCCATATAGGGGGATTTGCGCGGCGGGGAACCTGCCTTTTGGACTTTTACAAATCCACGCCCGCCGCGATCGCTTCCAGCTTGCGGATGCGTTCCTTGAGGTTCGCGATCTCGATGCGCGATCCCGCCGATGGCATGGCTTCGCCGCCTTGCCGCTCGAGCTCGGCGCGCTTGAGTTCCAGCCAGCCGCGCCAGCCACGCAAGCCGCCAAAGGTCAGGATCGCGATCCCGGTGACACCCGAAAAAGCGAGGAGGAGATTGGGGTCGGTCATTGGTCCTTCCATCATGGAATCATTGCGCGAGGCTGGATGCGCGGTTCATTCTCCGTCGCCCCATCGCCATCCGCCGTCGGTCTTGATCCAGCTGATCGTCAAAAAGATCGCGATCAGCGCGAACGCCGCCGCGCCCTTCGCTACGTCGCCCGCCAGGAAATTCACCGCCAGCAGCAACAGGCCGACAAAGATCGCGGTGGCCAGCCAGCCCTGCCAGCTCGCCGGCTTGCCACCGATCCCCCAGCGCTTGCGCACGAACCAATAGCCCGGGCGCACCGTCGGGCGCGGTGGATCAGTCCTTCGCATCGCCGGGCTCCTTCGGCGGCCGTCCGCGCGCGCGCTGCTCGGGCGCGGCCAGCTTTACGCCACGCCGTGCCAGCGCCTCGCGCAGCAGCACCTCGATCTGCGCATTCACGCTCCGCAGATCGGTCGCGGCCGAGCGTTCGAGCGCCGCATGGAGCGCGGGCTCGATGCGAAGCGCGAACGGCTTTTTGGGTGGCGCGGTCATCGGTCCCGGTTCTTACTGGTACAGCGAGCCCGTGTTGACGACCGGCTGGGTGTCCCGCTCCGAACAAAGCACCACCATCAGATTGGAGACCATCGCCGCGCGGCGTTCGTCATCCAGCTCGACGACATTCTTTTCGGAAAGCTGCTCGAGCGCGAGCTGCACCATCGAAACGGCGCCTTCCACCAGCCGGGAGCGTGCGGCGATCACCGCTTCGGCCTGCTGGCGGCGGAGCATCGCCTGGGCGATCTCCTGTGCATAAGCGAGGTGGGTCAGCCGGCATTCGTCGACGGTCACGCCGGCGAGCGCCACACGTTCCTGCAGTTCGACGCGCAATTCGTTGCTGACCTCGTCGGCATTGGACCGCAGCGTCACTTCCTTGTGCTCGATATCGTCATAGGGATAGCGCGATCCGATCGCGCGCACCGCGCTTTCGATCTGGATATGGACGAACTGCTTGTAATCGTCGACGTCGAACAGCGCCTGCGCGGTATCGGTCACCCGCCACACCACATTGGATGCGATCTCGATCGGATTGCCGCGCAGATCGTTCACCTTGAGTTTTTCCGAGGTGATATTGTGGACACGCACCGAGATCTTGGTGCGGGTCAGCCATGGCCAGCGCCAGCGCAGCCCGGTGGTCCGGTCGGTCCCCTGATAGTCGCCGAACAACAGGATCGCCGCCGCCTGGTTGGGCTGGATCATATAGAAGCCGATCGCGACGAAGCAGAACAGCAGCACGGTGCCGACAAAAAACAATACCGGCACCACCGGCGGCTGCTCGCTCCCGACCAGCAGCGAGAAGGTGTAGAAGCCGGACGCCGTCACCGCCAGCAGGACGAGCAGCATCAGATAGCCGCTGAACGTGCTGGCCGTCCGTTCGGCAGTGGCGTTGAGCGCGGCCGAATGCAAACCCTGTGTCATCTTGTTCTCCGTAATTATGATATCACAATAATATCGATTGAGCGGAGGAGGCAAGCGGATTCGGTTGGGACAAAGAAAAAGCCCTCCCCCGCGCGGGGCGGGGAAGGGCTTTTCGGTTTCGGAACCGGCGGTTCGCCGGCCCCGCTTACTGCACCGTGACGGTCACCGCGCGGCGGTTGCGGGCCCAGGAGGCTTCGTCCGAGCCGAGGGCGTCGGGGCGTTCCTTGCCGAAGCTGATCGTCGAGAGACGGCCCGAATCGATGCCGAGGCTCGCGAGATAATTCTTGGCGGCATTGGCGCGGCGCTCGCCGAGCGCGAGGTTGTATTCGCGGGTGCCGCGTTCGTCGGCATGACCCTCGATCGTCACGCGCACGCGCGGATATTGCTTGAGCCAGGCGGCCTGGCTGTCGAGCGTCGCGCGATCCTCCGCATCGACGTCGAACTGGTCGAGATCGAAGAACACGCGGTCCGACGACACCTTCGCCAGGAAATCGGCCTGCGAGCCAGGCACCGGCGCCTCGGTGACGCCGCTATTGTCGCCGGGCTGCGTGGGTTGGGCTTCACCGGGGGGCGGACCCATATCCGCCGGCGGTTTCTTCGCGCACGCCGCCGCCATCAGCGCGAGGCTGGCGGCCAGTGCGAACTTCGTACCCAGACGGGCCATTTCGATCTCCTTCTTCACGTCAGACAATGATGCCCACCCTGTTGCCCGCCAGCGCGGCGGATCGTTACGATAGGGGAATCACTCGTTTCAGGGCAACAACGGTCCCCAGGCCGGATCGGATCCATTGACCGGGGTGGGAATCTTCCGCTCGTTGCGGCCGGTGAGGTCCACCTGCCACACGCTGGAGGTGCCGGAGCGCCCCTGGGTCGAGCGGAAGAACTGGATGACGCGGCCGTTGGGCGACCAGGTCGGCGCCTCGTCCTGCCAGCTATTGGTGAGCAGCCGTTCGCCGTCGCCATTGGGAGACATCACGCCAATGCGGAAATTGCCCGCCAGCTTGGTGAAGGCGATCAGGTCTCCGCGCGGGCTCCATTCCGGTGTCGCGTGGCGCCCGCCGCCAAAGCTGATGCGGCGCTGGTCGCTGCCATCGGCGTTCATCACATAGATTTGCTGGCCGCCCGAACGGTCGCTCTCGAACACGATCTTGGTGCCGTCGGGCGAGAAGCTGCCGCCGATATCGATGCCCGGCGTGTTGGTCAGTCGGCGCGGCGTGCCCCGGGCGGCGGGGATCGAGTAGATGTCGGTATTGCCGTTGACCGCCATCGAATAGAGGATGGTCTTGCCGTCAGGCGAGAAGCGCGGGGCGAACATCGAATTCTGCCCCTCCGTCACCAGCCGCTGCGTGCCGCTGCCGAGATCGTAGATGAAGATGCGCGGCCGGTTGTTGAGATAGCTCAGATAGACGATCTGTTTGTAATCGGGCGAAAAACGCGGGGTAAGCGCGATCGACTGGCCATTGGTGATGAAGCGGTGGTTCGCCCCGTCCGAATCCATGAGCGCGAGCTGCTTGCGCCGATTCCCCTTGGGGCCGGTTTCCGCGATATAGGCGATGCGGCTGTCGAAGAACGGGCTTTCGCCCGACAGCCGGGCATAGATGGCGTCGGCGCATTTGTGCGCGGCGCGGCGCCAGTCGCCGGGGGCGACCTCGAACCCCTTGCGCGTCAGTTCGCTGCCGAGCGCCACATCGTAGAGATAGCAGCCTACCGTCAGCTTGCCGTCGCCATTGGCGCGGACGAAACCCTGGACCAGCGCCTGCGCGTCGCTGCCCCGCCAATAGGGGAATTGGGGTGCGGTCACTTCGGGAAACTGGATGTCGCGCACGGCGCCCGGTCCCTTGGGGCGGAACAGGCCGGAATTGCGGAGATCGGCCACGATCACGTCCGCGACCTGGCGGCCGAGCGTATCGGTGCTGCCGGCGGGCGTGCCGATTGATTGCGGCGTCGGCAGTGCGGGGACGGCGATGATCAGATCGTCGCCGCTCTCGTCGGTGACATCGACGCTGAGCCCTTCGCTCTGCGCGGGCTGGGCGCCGACGGGCGGCGGTGCCACCTGCGCGACGGCCGGGCCGGCCGCCGCAATGGCGAACAGCGATATAAGGGTATTTTTCAGGGTCTTCATTGTCCTAGCCTCTTGTCGAACGCCGGCTTGATGACTTTCCAGGCGTCATAAAATTCGGGCGGAAGTTTGAACGGCGCGGCGAGTTTCACCGCCTTGATCGCGCGTTCCTTGTGAAGATCGGCCTGGCTGCGATTGCTGTCGGTGACGCCGGTCTGGCCGATCACCCTTGGTTCACCCATGATTTCACCATCGCTCGACAGGCGAACCTCGACGATCGTGCGAAGCTGCTCGGCGTCCGCGCCGGTGGGCGCGCGCCAGTGCGGCTTGAGCTGACGGCGAATCTCGCCGGCAAGCGATGCCTGTACCGCTGGCCCCGCAACCGCCGCGGGCGGCGTGGTGACGCGGCTCTGCGTCGGTTTGTCGGTCAGCCCGTCGACCAGGCCGGCGAGCCGTCCGGTCGGGCGTGCCGGCTTGGCCTGTGGCTTCGCCGCCGGCTGCGGCTTGACGGGTGCGGGCTTCGCCGGAGCGGGTTTGGCTGGCGCCGGTTTTGGCGGCGCGGGCTTCGGTGGTGCCGGCTTGGCGGGAACCGGCTTCGGCACCGGCTTTGGCGCGGGCGCCGGAGGCGTCGGTGCCGGGCGCGGCACGGGCTGTGGCGCCGGGGCTGGCGTCGGCACGGGTGTGGGTGGCGGCGTCGGCTCGACCGGGCCTTCCTCTTCGGCCAGTTTCGCCGCGGGTTCTTCCTGGCTCGCCACCGGCGCCATGCTTTCGAGCGCGACTTCGTCGGCCAGCGTCACTTCGATCGGCTTCTGCTTCAGGTCGAGCGGGTTGGGCGTCGCGAGAAAGCCGACCGAAAGCAGGCCGAACAGCACGACATGGCCGACAACGGCGACGCCAAGGCCCGTCTGTTCGGCGCGATCCATCACTGCGCCTGTTCGGCGCCGGTGGTGACCAGCGACACCTTGTTCAGCCCGGCGCGGTTGAGCTCGCCCATCACGCGCATGACATGGCCGTAATCGAGCGCACGGTCGGCGCGCAGGAACACCTGCGGCCCCTCCGCACCCTCGGCGGGCGCCTTGGCGGTCAGGATCGTCGCCAGCTCGGCTTCCTGAACCTCGGTATCGTCGACGAAGATCTTGCCGTCGCCGTCGAGCGAGATCTGCAGCGGCTGCTTGTCCTGGTCGAGCGCGCCGGCGCGGCTGTCGGGCAGGTTCACCGGCACGCCGGTGACGAGCAGGGGGGCGGTGACCATGAAGATGATGAGCAGCACCAGCATCACGTCGACCAGCGGCGTGACGTTGATCTCCGCCATCGGCGCGCGCCGTCCGCGGCTGCGCTGGGAGGGAAGGGGACCCATCGCCATCAGCGCTCGGTCTCGAGTTCGCGGCTCAGCGTCGAGTGGAAGCCGTCGGCGAAGCGGTTGAGCCGGGCCTCGAAGCGGTTGATGCCGTGGCCGAAGCGGTTGAAGGCGATGACCGCCGGGATCGCGGCGAACAGGCCGAGCGCGGTGGCGAACAGCGCCTCCGCGATACCGGGCGCCACGACCGCGAGCGAGCTGTTCTGCTCCGCCGCGATCGCGGTGAAGCTGCGCATGATGCCCCAGACGGTGCCGAACAGGCCGACGAACGGCGCAACCGCGCCGACTGTCGCCAGGATGTTGAGCCGATCGGACAGCGTATCGATCTCGGCCGCGATCGCGGCGCCCATTGCGGTCGCGAGACGCGCGCGCGTGCCTTCGCGGTCGATCGCCTTGCGGCTCGTCGAGCGGCGCCATTCGGATACGCCCGCGGCGAATACCTTGGCACTGGGCAGATCCGAGCTGCTGTGGATCTTGTATAGCGTGTCGACATCCTCGGCCTTCCAGAATTCACGCTCGAATTTCTCGGAGGCGCGCGCGGTTTTCCGCAGCCGGGCGGCGAAGCCGATGATGATCGTCCAGGTCCAGATGCTGGCGAGCAGCAATCCGATCATGACGAATTTCACCACCCAGTCGGCCTGGACGAAGAGCGCGACCGGGGAGAGGGTCGCGGCGTCGGTATTCAATATGGCATTCATCGCGGTTTCGGGATCCTCACAACAGCCGCTGGAACGCGTCTACCCAGGTTTGCGGCTGCCGCCTGGGCCGTCCGGAAGGGGACAGGAAGGCTGCGACGACATCCGCGTCCGCCACAATCTCATCCCCGCGCATGACTCTCTGATGAATGCGGCACGATGCCGCGCGGATTTCCTTCACTTCGCTTATAACGAGGAGCGCGTCATCGAGTTTCGCCGGTGCTCGATATTTGATGCTGAGCTCGGTCACGGCATAGACGCCCAGCCCCTCGTCATGCGCGCTGCGCTGGTCGATGCCGGCACGCGCGAGCATGTCCGACCGCGCGCGTTCCATGTAGCGCAGATAATTGGCGTGATAGACCACGCCTGAAAAATCGGTGTCCTCGAAATAGACGCGCACCGCGAAACGATGCGCTTTGCCGACGAGGCGCCCTTGATAGGGCAGGTCGGGTTGCTGTGCCGCCATGGCGGCAGGGTCTAGCGGCTGGGGGAAAGCGTTCAACCCCTTTCGCCTCGCGGGCGTAACGATTGGTCCTAGCTTGAGGTGTGTTGGCTGTGGATACCAACCCCACACGTCATCCGAGCGCAGGCTGGGATCTGCCACAGGAGAAGGCGCGAACTGGTTGGAAGACCCCAGCCTGCGCTGGGGTGACGCGTTCGATGGGCAGGGAGCGGGTTCGCTACCCGCCTCACTTCACGTCGAACAGCCCATCCTGCCCGGTCTCGGCGGGTGGATTGAGCCCGAGATGCTTCCAGCCGCGCGAATTCAGGCAACGGCCGCGCGCGGTGCGGGCGATCAGGCCGAGCTGGATCAGATAAGGCTCGATGACTTCCTCGATCGTGTCGCGCGGCTCCGAAAGGCCGGCGGCGAGCGTTTCCACGCCCACCGGTCCGCCGCGATAGATGTCGGCGATCATCATCAGATAGCGGCGATCCATCGCGTCGAGGCCGAGCTGGTCGACCTCGAGCCGGTTGAGCGCGGCATCGGCCGCTCTGGCATCGACGGTGGCGGTGCCCGCGACATTGGCGAAATCGCGGACGCGGCGCAGCAGCCGGCCGGCGATGCGCGGCGTGCCGCGCGCGCGCTTGGCGATCTCGTGCGCGCCGTCCTCGGCAATGGCGAGGTCGAGCAGTCCGGCGGCGCGGGTCACGACGCGCTCCAGCTCGTCCACGGTGTAGAAATTGAGGCGGACGGGGATGCCGAAACGGTCGCGCAGCGGCGTGGTGAGCAGGCCTTGGCGCGTGGTGGCGCCGACCAGCGTGAATTTGGGCAGGTCGATCCTGACCGAGCGCGCCGATGGTCCCTCGCCGATCATCAGATCGAGCGCGCGATCCTCCATCGCCGGATAGAGCACTTCCTCGACCGCCGGATTGAGCCGGTGGATCTCGTCGATGAACAGGACGTCGCCGTCCTCCAAATTGGTCAGCAGCGCCGCGAGATCGCCCGATTTGGCGATGACCGGGCCCGATGTGGCGCGGAATCCTACGCCGAGTTCGCGCGCGATGATCTGGGCGAGCGTGGTCTTGCCCAGTCCCGGCGGGCCGAAGAACAGGACATGGTCGAGTGCATCGCCGCGTGCGCGCGCCGCCGAGATGAACACGCGCAGATTCTCGCGCGCGGCCTTTTGCCCGACGAACTCATCCAGGGATTTGGGGCGTAGCGCGGCATCCACGTCCTCGGGACGGCGATCGCCGGAAATGATGCGCTGGGGCTGTTCCACGCGCCAGCCATAGCGCAAGCCCGGGCGCTGTCGAACCCCATCTCTGCATCGCTTGAGCAACCGTGGGCCGATGCTACTATATTCCGATTCGAAAATCGGGGGGATTGCCATGGACCGTCGTCACTTCATGCTCGGGACCGGCGCTGCCGCGGCGACGCTTGCTCTTGGTGGTCCGGGTTTCGCCGCGCCGGCGGATGCGGGTATTCTCATCGACGGCATGTCGGGGCTGAGCGGTTTCGAAGAGAAGGATGGCCGGTCGGTGCCGACCAAGGCACTTGTCGACGCGATCCGCGGCGGCAAGCTGACCGCACTCAGCCAGACGATGGGCGAAGTCGGCAATGGCCCCGAACGCTTTCTGAAGGCGGTCAAGGAAATCGCCGACATGGACCGGCTGATCGCCGAAAATTCCGCATTGCTGGTGAAGATCGACAGTGCGGCGGATCTGCGCGCGGCAAAGGCGAGCCGGCGACTGGGCATGATCTATAATTTCCAGGACACGACCGCGCTTGAAGGCGATGTTTCGCGCGTCGCGCTGTTCAAGACGCTTGGTCTGCGTATCCAGCAACTCACCTACAACAAGCGCAATCTGGCGGGTGACGGCTGTCTCGAGCCCGGCAATGGCGGCATCTCGGATTTCGGCCGGCAGGTGATTGCGGAGGTCAATGCCAATCGGCTGCTGCTCGATCTCAGCCATTCCAGCCAGCGGACGATCGCGGAAGGGATCGCGGCGAGCAAGGCACCGCCCGCGATCACGCACACCGGTTGTCGCGACCTCGTCGATTTCCCGCGCAACACCTTCGATCGCGAGATGCGCGCGGTGGCCGACAAGGGCGGCGTCGTCGGCATCTATCTGATGCCGTTCCTGCGGCCAAAGGGGCAGCCGGGTCGCGAGGATTTGCTCCGCCATCTCGATCATGCGGTGAAGGTGGCGGGTGAGGATCATGTGAGCATCGGTACCGACGGTCCGCTGACGGGCTTCGTCGTCGACGATGCGGCGCGCAAGGCGCAGCGCGAATTCTACGAGGATCGCGCCAAACGCGGCATCGCGGCGCCCGGTGAGGCGGCCGATGTGATGAACCTGGTCGAAGGCTATAACGATGTCGACCGGATGGAAAACATTGCGGCCGACCTCAAGGCGCGGGGCTGGACCGCGGCCCGGATCGACAAGGTGCTGGGCGGCAATCTCCTGCGATTGTTTGGAGATGTCTGGGGCGGGTAAGCCCACCGCCCCGTCATTCCGGCGAAAGCCGGAATCTCGGTTTTCTGATCACCGGCAAAAGAAGAAGTGAGATTCCGGTTTTCGCCGGAATGACGAAGTGTATGTTGTGCAAAGGTCTCCGCGCGGATCGAACCTCAGCGCGCCGCCTTTTTGAGTGCGAGGCGCACCAGCGCGTCGAGGCTGGCGCCGTCGCCGAGTTCGTCCTCGGCCGCCGCAACGGCATTGCCGGCTTCGGCGGGTTTGAAACCGAGATTGAGCAGCGCCGAAACCGCATCGGCGGCAGCGCCGCCGGGTGCCGCGCTGACACTTCCGGAAAAGCCGACTGCGATGCCGCCGGCCTTGTCCTTCAATTCCATGACGATGCGTTGCGCCAGCTTGGGCCCGACGCCATTGGCGCGCGCGACCATCGCCTTGTCGCCGCGCGCGACCGCCTGCGACAATTCGGCGGGGTCGAGCGTCGAGAGGATGGCGAGTGCGACGCGCGCGCCGACGCCCTGGACGCTCGTGAGCAGGCGGAACCAGTCGCGCTCGTCGGCCGTGGCGAAGCCCATCAACCGAATCGAATCCTCGGCGACGAGCATTTCGGTATGGATGGTCACGGTTCCGCCGGTCGGCCCGAGCGCCGTGAGCGTCCGCGACGATGCACCGACGAGATAGCCGACGCCGGCGACGTCGATCACGGCATGGTCGATGCTGGCGCTGATGAGCTGTCCGCGGAGCTGTGCAATCATATGAGCTGCTTAACCCGACCCGGTTCCGTCATTCCAGCGAAAGCTGGAATCCATCGGATTTTAGTGACGCGCGCCATGTCCTCCGCGCGACTGCCATGGACGGGCCCGTCGATCAGGACTCTGCGTTGCGCGCTCGTGCCAGCGGATCGCAGCGGCGCTTGGCCGCTGGCATATCTGGTTCTGCCGCCGCCCATTCCGCTGTTTCAGCACGCTTCTTCCGCCGGGCTGGCGCTGTCGGCCAGACCCTGCGTCCCACTAGGGCGGCGAGCAGCAACAGGCCGATCGCTTCAAAAAGGCCGACGCTGCTGCCCATCAAGGGCGTGCCATCGAAAATATGGGGCAACAGGCTGCCGATGACGCTGATGGCAAGGCCCGGGCCGACAAGGATGAGCGCGGCGATCTCGATCGTCTGAAAGATGATGGGGCGTCCGGTAGGTACGGGCGTGCTGGGCAGGCCCGCAAGCTGCGTATCGATCCGCCTGTTCAGGCGCCTTACAACCCATGCGTGACGCGCGATCATCAGCAACGGCCACCACATGACGAACAGTGCGGCGACGATGAGCCCCGCCTGCCCGCGCAGCGCGCCGAGCAGTGGGATCGTGCTGGGGGCAGGCATGAAGACCACGGTCAGAATGAAAATCGGCAAGGTGAGATTGAGTCCCACGCGCAACTGTTGGTTGACGGGGCGCATCGTCTCGGTGAAATCCTCGACGATCGCGTCCCACTGGCGCGGAGTGACGATGGCCGCCGAACGGCCGTCGCTCGACAGCAGGCACAAGGATCCGTCGGGCGTGCGAAAGTGGCGATGGCGCAATCGCCGTTCAGCCGCCGCGCCAAGCGGTTTTTCGCTAATCATCGATGGATTCTCGTCATTCCAGGGCCCCCGCGATCGACCATGCGGGCAGTGCGATGAGAAATCGTTAAAATCCGCGCCGACCCGTCATCCGCCGCGCGCTGGCCATATGATGGGCATGGGTGATGGCGACGGCCAGTGCGTCGGCGGCGTCGGCGCCGGCGATCTTCGCGCCGGGCAGCAGGCGGGCGACCATGGCATGGACCTGCGCCTTTTCCGCCGCACCGGTTCCGACGATCGCCTTCTTCACCAGCCTTGCGGCATATTCGCCGACCACACAGCCCGAACGCGCCGCCGCGAGCAGGCAGATGCCGCGCGCCTGGCCCAGTTTGAGCGTCGATTGCGGATTGACGTTGACGAACACCTCCTCGACCGCCGCGCCGTCGGGACGGTGCCGGAGGATGAGATCGGTCAGCGCGGCATCGAGCGCGAGCAGCCGCTCGGGCAAGGGGGCCGCGCGATCGGTCTTGATCTGGCCATTGGCGATATGGCTCAGTCGGTTGCCCTCCGCGGCGATGACACCCCAGCCGGTGATGGCCAGCCCGGGATCGAGGCCGAGCAGGACCATCGAAAACCCGCCCCCGGAACGGGGCGGCGCTGAAGGCAGATCAGCCAAGCTTTTCCATCACCTCGTCGGGCACTTCGTAATTGCCCCAGACGGTCTGGACGTCGTCGTCGTCGTCGAGCACGTCGATCAGCTTGAGCAGACTGCCCGCGGTGTCGGCATCGACGACGACCTTGGTCTGTGGACGCCATGCAAGCTTGGCGCTTTCGGGTTCGCCCAGCACCGATTCGAGGGCCTTGGCGACTTCGTGCAGCATATCCTGCGCGGTCCAGATCTCATGGCCCTCGTCGGAGACGACGTCTTCGGCGCCTGCCTCCAGCGCGGCTTCGAACACCTTCTCCGCATCGCCCGCCTTTTCGGGATATTCGATCAGCCCCATCCGGTCGAAACCATGGCTCACCGATCCGCTGGCGCCCAGATTGCCGCCATTCTTCGAGAATGCGGTACGGACATTGGTCGCGGTGCGATTGCGATTGTCCGACAGCGCCTCGACGATCAGCGAGACGCCGCCCGGGCCGAAGCCCTCATAGCGGATCTCTTCATAATCCTCGCCGCCCGCCTGGCTCGCCTTGTCGATCGCGCGCTGGATATTGTCCTTGGGCATGGATTGCGCGCGCGCGGCGTTGATCGCGAGGCGCAGGCGCGGGTTCATGTCCGGATCGGGCATGCCCATCTTCGCCGCCACGGTGAGCTCGCGGCTCAGCTTGGAGAAGGACGCCGCGCGCTTCTTATCCTGCGCGCCCTTGCGGTGCATGATGTTCTTGAATTTGCTATGGCCTGCCATCGGAACCTGGATCTGCTGAGTGTTCGGTGGGCGAGGGCACTAGCGGAACGGGCAGGGTCAGGGCAACTGTTTGCTCGATCGGACGCGTTTCCCGCGGCGCAGTCTCATGATCGTGCGGACCATGATGGCCAATCCTCCTTTCGACATTCCGGACAGACATCCTCCCGATACGATTGTCGCCGACATCGGCATCGCCGCCCCACTGCCCGGCATGATCGCCCTGCCAAGCTGGCCATTCGCGCTCTTGTAAAGCCGCTGGAGTCTGATAAATAAAACTGAGATCAATATCATATATGGATGCTCTTCTTGCGATCAGGCACCCGTCTCACCACGCAAATCATGACTTGTGACTCCGATGCTTCGACCGGGCCGGTGGCGGGACATGGCCGGTGCGCGGAACGCCGTCGATGAGCTGGTTGCGCCGTGCCGGGCGCTATGCGCTTTATGGCATGGGCGGCCTTGCCGCATTGGCGGCCGTCGCGATCGGTGGCGGATATGTCTGGTTGCGTGGCTCGCTTCCTACCTATTCCGGCACGATCGCGCTCGACGGCATCGGCGCGGATGTGGAGATCGTGCGCGATCGCCAGGCGGTGCCGCATATCTTCGCGCGCTCGCGCGCCGACGCTTTTTTCGGGCTGGGCTATGTCCATGCGCAGGATCGGCTGTGGCAGCTCGAAATGGCTCGCCGCGCGGGCAGGGGGCGTCTCGCCGAGGCAGTGGGCGCCGATGGGCTCGCGACCGACATGCTGGTCGCCGCGCTCGATCTCGATCGCGTCGCGGCGCGCACCGATGCCCGCAACGATATCGGCACCAAAGCCGCGATCCGCGCCTATGTCGCCGGGATCAACAAGGCGATCGATACGCGCAAGGGGCCGCTGCCGCCCGAATTCCTGCTGCTCGGCATCAAGCCGGAGCATTGGAGCGAAAGCGATGTGAACCGGCTGGGCGGGCTCGCCGCGCTCGGCTTCGGGGACTGGCGCGACGAACTCATGCGTGCGCGCCTCGTCGCGCGGATCGGCTGTGGCCGGATCCGCGATCTTTACGCCTCGCCGGACGATCAGGGCCCCGTCACCTATGCAGGCGTGGCCGCCGACAATGGCAGCCGCGCCGAGACTTGTGGCGCGATCCGCTTCTCCGGCAAGGCGACGGCGGCGATCCCCGCTTTGCCTTTCGGCCGCGCGCTTCCCGCCTCGAACAGTTGGGCGATCGCCGGCGCGCGCACGGCGAGCGGCAAGCCGATGCTTGCCAACGATCCGCACGGCCCGCTCGGCGCGCCCGCCGACTATTATCCGGTCCGAATGATATGGCCGGGGTTTGAGCTGGTCGGTGCGTCGCGACCGGGATCGCCGGTGATCGCCAGCGGACGCAATCCCGATATCGCCTGGGGCGTCACCGACATGATGGCGGACCAGACCGATCTGTTCGTCGAGCGCGTCGATCCGGCCGATCCGCAACGCTATCTCACGCCATCGGGCTCGGCGCGGTTCGGCATGCGCCGCGTCCTCATCCCGGTGCGCGGCGCGGCGCCGAAGCAGGTCATGCTCAGATATACCCGCCACGGCATGGTGATTTCCGATCTCGACAAGGATGCCGCGGCTTTGCTCGGCGACCAGATCGGCCCGGGCCATGTCATCGCGCTGGCCGGTCTCGATTTCCCCGACGGCAACCCGCTCGTCAAGGCGTTCCTGGCTATGGCGGAAGCGCGCGACTGGGCGGGATTCCGGACGGCGGCGCGCGATTTCGGGCTGCAGCACAATTTCGCCTATGCCGATCGCGCCGGCACGGTTGCGATGCTTTCGGCGGGCCATTTGCCGCTGCGCCGCGGAGATGGCTTCCTTCCAGTTCCCGGCTGGGACGCACGCTTCGATTGGCAGGGCTTCATCGCGCCCGATGCGTGGCCTGCCGAGCATATGCCGGACGCTGGCTTCATCGCCAACGCCAATAACCGCCTGGTCGCGGGCAGGGGCGGATCGCTCGACAGCGCGAGCTTCGAACCCGGCTGGCGCGCGGCGCGGATCGGCGCGGTGCTCGCGCGGACGGCCAGGGCCGATGTCAGGAGCCAGGTCGCGCTCCAGACCGATATCGTCTCTGCGCAGGTTGAGGCGCTCCGCCCCATTCTTCTGGCAATGCGGCCGGGCCGCGACGCGGTCCGCGCGCGGACCATGCTCCTTGCCTGGAACGGCGCGATGGCCGCCGATCGCCCCGAACCGCTGATCTGGGCCGCATGGCAGCGCGCGCTCGGCCGCAAGCTGCTCCGGCCCGCGCTGGGACCGCTTGCCGAGACCTGGCTCGCAGACAAGCGCCCGCGCCTCGATCGGCTGCTGCGGCCCGGCAGCCCCTGGTGCGGCGATTGTACCGCGCTTGCGGCGTCGGCGCTGGACGAGGCGATCGCGGATCTCGGACGCGAACAGGGAAGCGACATGGCCGCGTGGCACTGGGGCCGCGTCCACCGGGCGACCTTTCGTCACGACATCTTCGCCGGTCTGCCGCTGATCGGGCGGCTGGTCACGCCGCGCGTGCCGGCGGGTGGCGACGCCTTCACGGTCAATGCCGGGGAAGGCAAGCTGTGGAGCGACGATCCGTGGACCGATGTCTATGGCCCGCGCTACCGCCAGATCATCGATCTCGCCGCACCCGAGCGCAGCCTGTTCATGATCGCGCCCGGCATTTCGGGCAATCCGCTCTCGCCATGGTTCGGCCATCTCGCCGGATCGTGGAGCGAAGGACGCTATTTCACGCTGGCGGGCGACGCCGCGTCGCTGCGCAAGACTGGCGGGGGTGATCTGATCCTGCGGCGGAAGCGTTGAATGTCGATATTGATCTCGCTGGACACACCGTCGTCATGCTGAACTTGTTTCAGCATCCATGCTGCAACCTGCGCCATCGCATCGGTTTGCAACATGGACCCTGAAACAAGTTCAGGGTGACGATGTGAGAAGGGTGTGATCTTCTGATCCGCGCCCCGCCTAATCACGCCAGGGCCGCAGGTCGACCGACAGGCTGCTGGGGTAAAGTTCGCTCCGCTGCACCTGCCAGCTTTCGGCCCTGGCTTCGGAATAGCGCCGGAACGTGCCGGCATCCGCGCCGGCAAGGCTGAGGCGCAGCCGATGTCCGGCCTTGATCCGCGCCGCGACCGGGAAGGTCGGGAAGCTGACCTCGGCGACCTTGCCCGGCACCATCGGCATGGCATCGGCACGGGCGAAGCTCTTGGCGGGTTCCGGCTGGGAATAGGGAAGCCGATCCGCACGCGCCGGCTTGCGATGGACCGCGCGGAACAGACCTTCGGTGAGATAGGTCACCCGGCCATCGGGCGCGACGTCTTCGAGATAGGCGAAGAAGGCCGGATCGGCGGTGGCGGTTTCGACGAACAGTGTCACGGCGGGGGTGCCGACCAGCTCCATGGCCCGCGGGAACGGTTCCGAGCTATAGGTCAGCAGCTTGCGATCGGCTTCGCGCCGGTCGCCATAGGCGGCCGGGGCGCCGATCTGCGTGGTCCAGCGCGTGGCGGTTCCGGTGGTCGCGGAAAAATCCACGCCGTAGCGGTCCGCACCGTCGGGGCCGGAGCGTCCGCCGGACAGCGAACCGCCCGCGCCCAGGCGGAATTGGGTGCGCTTCACGTCCGCCGGTGGCCATTGGGCCGTGGTCCGGAATATGCCCGCGCCCAGCACATAATAATGGATCGCGCGCACCACTGGCTTGCCGGCCCGGACATTGGCGATGAACGCCGAGATTCTGGTCCATTGATCCTCGAACGACGGAAGCGGCGGGGTCGTGTCGGGAAAGAAGGGATCGGTCAGGCGGTTGCCGCCATGGGTGTTGGCGGTGATCCATACCTCCATCGGCACGTCCGGAAGTGACCGATAGCGCGCGAGCGTGCCCTCCGCGGTGCCGGCATCCATCCAGCTTGCCCAATATTGGACCGGCACGCGCCTGCGTGCGATGTCCGCCAGCCGGGAAGCCGGGCTCGACGAGAACATGGTGAAGCCGTTCTCGCCCTTGTCGTCGCGAAATTCCGCGCGGCGATAATCGTCGGGTTTCCAGTGGCGCCGCGATGCGATCGCCTGGCGCAGCAGCGCATGATCTGAATCCGCGTCGACCGGCTGGAGGCGGGGCCAGAGGCGCGCGCAATCCTCGACGCGCGCGCCGCAATCGAATCCCTCTTTCGGGTCGAGCGACTTGCCATAGTCGCGCAGCAGCGTGTCGCCGCCCCACAGGCGCATCATCATGTCGTTGGCGACCCCGCCGGGCGCGAAGAGGTGGAGATACGCATCGAAATCGCTCGCCCGGATGACCGCGCCGGTCAGCCCCGCGGGCGATCCGGTCGCCAGATCGGCGGTGTCCGCCATGTAGGAGACGCCCTGCGCGAATATCTGTCCGTTCGACCACGGTCGGGTCTTCAGGTGCCTGATGATCACATCCATGTCGCGGATCTCGTCGGGACCGATCTCGACCATCCGGTCGCCGAAGGATGCGGTCGAGCCGCGCGTGTCGACGATCGCGACGACATAGCCCTGGTCCACCAGCGCGCGATATTTGCCGCCTTCGCCGTGGATGAAGGTTCCCGCGCGGCCATAGCGGGTCTGGACGAGCAGCACGGGGTGCTTCCCCTCGGCACGGCCACCGGGAAACCAGAGACTGACGGCGACACGCACCCCGTCGGGCATTGCAAGATAATAGGAACGGTCGCTCCAGCCGGCAGGGCGCGCCGTGGCGGCGGCCGGCTGTGCGAGGGGCGGGGGCGCGGCCGTCCCCGTGCCGCCGACGCTCCCCGCGAGCAGCAGGGAGGTTAATAGCGCGCACCGGGCGAGCGTGCCGCTCACGCCTGCCTGTCCCCTCATCCATCCCAATCGCCGCATGTCAGTCTCCGGATATGTCGTGGTGCGTCGAATGCGCGTGCCGTATAATTGAGATTGACCTCAAGTTTATAAATTTGCAAGAGACGATGATGTCGACCAGCCCCTTCGGCGCGAGCATGCGCCGGATTGCCGAGGACAAGCGTATGAAACCGACCGATCCCGCAGCCACGGTAGATACCGGTTCGCCGGGCGCTTCGCACGTGAACGCGCTTTCCCGGCGTGGCTTGTTCGGCCTGTCGGGCGCGCTGGCTTTTTCCGGCGCCATCGCCGCTCGCGGGCAGGCGGCGTCCGCGAGCGACCCGATTGCCGGGATCGTTCAACATGCGATGGAGCAGGGCCCGTTTCCCGGCATTGTCGTCGCGGTCCAGAAGGGCGATCGGACACTCTATCGCCAGGGTTTCGGCTATATCGACGTGGAGAACAGGGTCGCGGCGACGCCGGAGGCGGTGTTCCCGATCGGATCGGTCACCAAGACCATGACCGGCCTTGCGATCATGCAGCTCGTCGCACAGGGCAAGATCGCTCTCGACGACGTGGCGGGCCAATATATCGACGGCCTGCCGGCGCCGGTCGCCGCGCTGCGGATCCGCAATCTCGCGGATCATAGTGCGGGGCTGGTCGGCTATCTCGATGTGCCGGGCTTTCCGCGCACGAGCCAGGATCCGATTACCCGGCAACAGGTCGTAGGCTGGTTCGCGAAACAGCCGCTTCAATTCGAGCCCGGGACGCGCTGGAGCTACAGCAATTCGGGCATCTACCTGCTCGGCCTGATCATCGAGAAAGTGTCGGGTCTCGGCTATGACCGCTATCTGCAGGACAATGTCTTCGCGCCGTTCGGAATGGCGAACAGTTCGATCACCGGCTGGGCCCGGCTGCAGCCGGGCCGGGCGCATGGCTACAGGCTTGGCCGCAATGGGCTCGAAAATGCGCAGCGCTACGATCCGCTGGTCGCCTTTTCGGCGGGGGCGGTGCTCTCGACCGTCGACGACATGCTCCGATATCGCCGCGGCGTGTTTGGCGACGGGCCGACTACAAAGGCGGTTCGCGGGCTCATCCTTCAGCGCGACCGGTTGAAGAGCGGCACGTTGCTTCCCTATTCGCTCGGCTGCCTCGCCATCGCCGATTTCGAAGGACACCGGAAGATCGGGCATCCCGGCGACATTTTCGGCTTCAGCGCGCAATATGCCTATTATCCCGACGACGACGTCACGATCGTGCTGCTTTCCAACATCCAATATGGCGGCATCTCGATCGTTTCGCTCGAACAGAAGATCGCGCGCGTGGTGCTGGGATTGCCCCAGCCCGTCATCGTCGATGCGCCGCTTTCCGCAGCCGATGCTGCGCGCTTCTCCGGCAGTTACGCGCTTGGCGAGATACGCTTTGCGGTCGATGCGATGCGCTTCGCCGTCAAGGACGGCGGGCTGCAGGTCGGATTCGTCAAAGGCGGCGAGAGCGGTCCCGGGATTCCGCTGCGCTATCAGGGCAGAGGCGAATTCGTGTCGCGTTACGACGACGAGCAGCGCTTCCGGTTCGAAGGTGCCGGCCGGCAGCGCAGGGTTTTCATGTCGTCCTACGGCTCGGTCTTCGAAGCGGTGGCGATTCCCTGAATGTCCTTATGGAGCGAGCCATGCGGCGAGGGCTGCGACGGGTTCGGCAAGGCCGTCCGGCGCCGGCTCGTCGGGATAGAAGATGCGCAGCCAGATCAGGCTGCTGGCGTCGGCGACGACATCGTCGTCGGCGCCCATCTCCGTCAGCAGTTCGAGCAGGCTGGGATCGGGATAGACGATCAGCTTGCGCACCAGTTCGTCCATCATGCCGCCGAGCAGATAGGCGGCGAGCATGGGGACGCCGGGACCGGTGCCGCGACGACGGCGCACGCCCTCGGCGACGCGCTGATACCAGACCCGGTTGGCGTCCTGGCTGAGCCGGGCGAATTCCGGCGTCTCGTCCCCGACCTGGAGGATGCAGCGCATGAGTCCGGCATTGGCGCGGCATACCGAGATCCAGCGACGGTTGGTCAGCCGGATCGAATCATAGGCCGTCCGATCGCCGTCGCGCGGCGTTTCGAGATTGAAGAAGTTTTCCAGCAGGTCCGTAAGGACAGTGACCGCGGCGTCGGTCTTGTCCTTGAAGTAAACGTAAAAAGAACCCTCGGCCATTTCGGCGGTCTCGGTAACATCCGAGACACGCATCGCATGATAACCCTTCTTCTCAAGAACTTTTGCAGTCGCAATCTTGATGCGATCACGCGTTCTCAACCCCTTTTGCTTAGGAGGGTCGTTGCGATATGTGGCTTCGAGGTGCTCGATATAAGATAGATTCATGGATTCATCTTGAAAAAATGGGATGCGAGCATTCTTGCCGATTGACGTTGGTTATAAATGAGGCCAATCTCAAAAAATGCAACCCCTGATGGGAAATCAATGACTCACACAGCCGTCACTCAGCCAAGCGCCTCGCTGCAACCCGGCGACCAGCTTGGTCCCTCGGAGTGGATCGAGGTCACCCAGAGCATGATTAGCCAGTTCGGCGTCATCACAAAAGACCCCGATCCGATGCACATCGATCCCGAATGGGCGCGGTCGAACGGTCCTTATGGCGGGCCGATCGCTTTCGGCTTCCTCACGCTCGCGCTGCTGACCCATATGCTGCACGAAGCGGTCGGCACCGACCCGCAGGCGGAGCGGCGCGAGCCGGGGCATTTCCTCAACTATGGTTTCAACCGCGTGCGCTTCATCGCACCTGTCCGGGCCGGCGATCGGGTGCGCGGACATTTCCAGGTGAGCGAGAAAGTCGCCGACGAACAGGATCGCTGCCTCACCACCTTCGCCTGCCGGATCGAGATCGAGGGTGGCGAGCGCCCGGCGCTGATCGCCGAGTGGCTGTCGATCGCCGTTCCGCCCGAAAAGGACTGAACGTGACGTCGCGCGGAGTGTTCAACGGCCGCGAAACGGGCTTGTACGCGATCGGATCCTTCGGCACGGGCGCTTTCTCGACGGTGCCGACCGTGCTGCTCCTTTATTTCTGTACCGAGATCGTCGGGATTCCCGCGGCCACCGCGGCGCTGATCGTCTTTGTCCCCAAATTATGGACCCTGTTCTGGGATCCGTTCGTCGGGGGATGGTCCGACCGCACGGTGAGCCGCTTCGGGCGGCGGCGGCCCTTTCTCGTAGCTGGTGCGGCCGGGACCGGCATCGCGTTCGCCCTGCTGTTCGCGCCGCCGCCGATGGCGCCGGCGGGCCTCTCGCTCTGGGTGGGGCTGAGCTATCTCGCGCTCGTGACCTTCTATGCCCTTTTTGCGGTTCCCTATGTCGCGCTCCCGGCCGAATTCGCCAGGACCGCGTCGGATCGGTCGCGCCTTGTGGGCTGGCGCATGGCCGCGGCCATGATCGGCGTGCTCGCGGGGGCCTCGCTTGCGCCCATGCTCGTCGCCGCGGCCGGCGGCGGGCGGACCGGCTATGCCGTCATGGCGCTTTGGCTGGGCGCGACGTGCGCGATATCGATGCTCGCGCCCCTGTTCGTCCTGAGCGGCCGCGACGGGCCCGTGGCGACGGCGACGGTCGAGCGCGGAGCACTATGGCGCCAAATGCAGGCCGCCGTCCGCGACCGCGCGTTCCGATGGCTGGTGATCGCCTATATCCTCATGCTCGCGGCCGCCGGAATCATGTCGGCCTCGGCGCCTTATCTTGTCGTTCACGCGCTTTCGCGGAACGAGGCGGATATCGGCGTCGCGCTCGGAATCATGCTGGTCGCCACCAGCCTGACCGCGCCCGTGCTTGCATGGGCCGGCCGCCGTTGGGGCGAGGCTCCTGCGCTGACCGTATCGATCCTCGCTTATATCCTCGCCGCCGCGATCGTGGCACTCGCGGCGAGATACCATCATTGGCCGATGATGCTGGCCGGGTTCGCGCTGGCGGGGCCGGCATTCGCGGGGCTGCAGGTTCTCCCCTATACGATGGTGGCGCACCTGATCCATGCCCGTGCGGCCGCGGGAACCGCGGCGGAAGGGACGCTGACGGGCATGTGGACCGCTGCGGAGAAGATCGGCCTTGCCCTGGGGCCGCTCGCCACGGCGCTCGCGCTCGCGATGGTCCAACGGGATTATGCGGGCGGACTGGCGGGGTTCGTCATGCTGGCGACCGCGGCGCTCGGCATGCTTTCGATTCCCTTGCTGCGACTGGCGGGACAGTCATGACCGACCTGCCACCACCGCTGCCCCGGATCAGCGATTATGCCGGCTGGCACGCGAGGCTGCGGCCGGATGCGGTCGCGCTCAAGCTGGACGACCGCGCCTGGACCTATGCCGAGCTGTCGGCCGCCGTGGACCGGCTGGCATGCGCGCTGCTCGCCGCCGGCATCGGCAAGGGCGATCGCGTTGCCACGCTCCAGCCGCCGCATCCGGCCTATCTGGTCGATTTTCTGGCGACCGCCTCGATCGGCGCGATCTGGGTGGGGCTCAACCCGCGCTACCGGCTCGAGGAACTGTCGCATGTCCTCACGGATTCGGAGCCGGCCATCCTCTTGGGCCGAAGGCATATCGGCGATCGCTGTTACGACACCGAACTGGCGGCGCTCGCGGCCACCTGCCCCTCGCTTGGGCGTATCATCCTCCACGACAGTGTCGACGGTCCGCCGGGGATCGAGCCGATGGCGGCGTTCCTGCAGTCCGGCGACGGTATCGGGAAGGACAGGCTGGACACCGCGCGCGCCGGCTGTGGCGGCCGCGATCCGTGCCTGATCGTCTACACGTCGGGATCGACGGGTGCGCCGAAGGGCGCGCTGCTGCATCATGCTGGCCTGACCCAGTTCAGCCTTGCGCAGAACGACCTTTGGCCATTCCCGTCGCTTCGGGTGATCAATTATTTTCCGATCAACCATGTCGGTTCCGTCGTCGACTGCAGCCTGCCCTGCCTCGTCGCCGGCGGTACGACGATCTTCATGGAAAAATTCGATCCGGCCGAATGCCTGAGACTCATGGCGCGGGAACGGGTGACATTATGGGGTTCGGTGCCGAGCACCTTTCCGATGATTCTCGATCTTCCCGACTTTGCGGATCACGATCTTTCGGCGGTCGAGCTGATCATATGGGGCGGGGCGGCGATGAGTGGGGATGTGATCGCGCGCCTGGCGGCACTGGGGCCGGCGCTCGCGACCAATTACGGGATGACCGAAACCACCAGCGCGATCACCGCCATAGCGCCGACGCGCGACCTGGAACGGCTTGCCAATTCCGTCGGCCCGGCGTTTCCGGGCGTCGAGATCAGGCTGTGCGGCGCGGACGGCGCGCCGGTCGGGCAGGGTGAGGTCGGTGAGGTCCAGGCGCGATCGGCGCTGAATTTCCTGGGATATTGGCGCAGGGCCGATGCGACGGCCGAAGCATTCACCGACGACGGCTATTTCCGCACCGGCGACCTGGCGGTGCTGCGGCCCGACGGATGCTATCGGATCGTCGGGCGCATCAAGGAGATGTACAAGTCCGGCGGCTACAACGTCTATCCGCGCGAAGTGGAGGCGGTGCTCGAATCGCACCGCGCGGTCGAGGCCGCAGCCGTGGTCGCCATGCCGGATCCGATATGGCAGGAGGTCGGCATCGCCTTCGTCACGCTCGGCGCGCCCGTCGACCCCGCCGATCTCTATGCCTGGTGCCGCGCGCGCCTCGCCAACTACAAACTTCCCAAGCGCATCGAGATCGAGCGCGTGCTGCCGCTGCTTCCGATCGGCAAGATCGACAAGGCGGCGCTTCGGCGGCGGCTGGGTTGAGCAGGGTGTGCTGATCCGCTCACTTGCTCACGTCATTCCGGCGAAAGCCGGAATCTCACTTCCTGTTCGCCGCCGTTATAAGGAGAAGTGAGATTCCGGCTTCCGCCGGAATGACGGACGAAGGTGGAATCGGCGCATTGCTATTGAGTTGAGTGCGGTGCCCGCTGTCACGACAGGCACTTGCGCCATCGATCAGAAGTTCACCCGATATTCCACGCCATAGGTGCGCGGTTCGCCCAGTGTGATCAGTTTCTGGCCGTTGAGTGTGTTGTCATAAAGGTCGAAGAGCCTGGTCATATAGGTCTTGTCGGTCACATTCTTGCCGAACAACGAGACGCGCCAGCGGTCATTGCCGGACGCCAGCGTCATCCGCAGGTTGAGCAGCCCATAGGCGCCGACGCGGCCGTCGGGATCGTTGTTGGTGGTCAGATAGCTGCGGCCACGAAGCTGATATTCCGCCTGGACCGTCAGCGGGCCGATGCCCGTCGGGACCGTATATTCCGCATGGATGTCGCCGGTATAGGCCGGGGCGAAGGGAATGAAGCGCAGCGGTTGCCCGTCCGGAAGCAGCCCTTCCTCATATTTCGCGTCCTGCACCGCGATATTGCCGCCCAGCCGCAGCCGATCGCTGATACGCGCATCGACTTCGATCTCGACGCCCCGGCTATGGGCGCGGCCGGCGTTGAGGATGATCGGATTGAAGAAGGTGGTCGCGGGATTCTGCGTGGTGATCTGGATGTCGTTCCAGCGCATCGCATAGACGGCCGCGTTGATCGAGAGGCGGCGGTCCAACAATTCGGCCTTCAATCCGGCCTCGTAGTTCCAGAGCGATTCGGGTCCGAATGCGATGCCGTTGGCGTCGCCCAGCGCGTCGTTGAAACCACCGCTCTTGAAGCCCTTCGACGCGGTGAGATAGGTCATCAGCGTCG
>JASBTC010000127.1 GCA_030148625.1 Sphingobium sp.
GATCGTCGATGCGCCTTTCGATTCCGCCCTTTCCGAACGCTATCTCGTCTATGCGCTCTCGACGATCACCGCACGGTCGCTGCCGGATCTGCGCGACGGGCTGAAGCCGGTCCACCGCCGCCTGCTGTGGGCGATGCGGCAGTTGAAGCTCGATCCCAGCAGCGCGTTCAAGAAGTCGGCCCGCGTGGTCGGCGACGTGATCGGCAAATACCACCCGCATGGCGATGCCAGCGTCTACGATGCGATGGTTCGCCTCGCGCAGGATTTCGCGCTCCGCTATCCGCTGGTCGACGGTCAGGGCAATTTCGGCAATATCGATGGCGATAACGCCGCGGCCTATCGCTATACCGAAGCCCGGCTGACCCAGGTCGCGATCGACCTGATGGCCGGGCTCGACGAAGGTACGGTCGACTATCGCCCCACCTATAATGGCGAGGATCACGAGCCCGAACTGTTCCCCGGCCTGTTCCCCAACCTGCTCGCCAACGGCGCGAGCGGGATAGCGGTGGGCATGGCGACGAGCATTCCGCCGCACAATGCGGCCGAGCTGATCGACGCGGCGATGCTGCTGATCGACCAGCCAGCGGCCGAGACGGCGCAATTGCTCGAGCATGTGAAGGGCCCCGATTTTCCGACCGGGGGCATCGTGATCGACAGCGCCGCCATGATCGCGGAGGCCTATGCGACCGGGCGGGGCGGCTTTCGTGTCCGTTCGCGCTGGGAGAAGCAGGACGAGGGCAGGGGCACCTGGGTCGCGGTGGTCACCGAGATTCCCTATGGCGTCCAGAAATCCAAGCTGATCGAGCAGATCGCAGCGTTGATCAACGATAAGAAGCTGCCGATCCTGGCCGATGTCCGCGACGAATCGGACGAGAAGATCCGGCTGGTGCTCGAACCGCGCAGCCGCACCGTCGAACCCGAGATGCTGATGGAAAGCCTGTTCCGGCTGACCGATCTCGAGTCGCGGATCTCGCTCAACCTCAACGTGCTCGATGCGAACCGGACACCGCGCGTGATGGGGCTGAAGGACGTCCTGACGTCCTGGCTTCGACATCAGATCGAAGTGCTCATCCGTCGTTCGCAGCATCGGCTGGCCAAGATCGACGATCGGGTCGAACTGCTCGACGGCTATCTTGTCGCCTATCTCAATCTCGATCGCGTGATCGAGATCATCCGCACCGAGGATGAACCCAAGGCGGTGATGATGGCCGAATTCGGGCTGACCGACCGTCAGGCCGAGGCGATCCTCAACATGCGGCTGCGTTCATTGCGCAGGCTGGAAGAGATGGAGATCCGCAAGGAGCGTGACGACCTTGCCAAGGAGCGTGAAGGGCTGGTCGCGCTGATCGAGAGTCCGGCACGCCAGCGCACCCGGCTCAAGCGCGATCTGGGCGTGCTGCGTGACCGTTATGGGCCGGAGACGCTGTTGGGTGCCCGCCGCACGACGATCAAGGAAGCGGCGCCCGCGCGCGAGATTCCGCTGGAGGCGATGATCGAGCGCGAGCCGATCACGGTGATCATGTCGCAGCGCGGCTGGATCCGTGCGATGCGCGGACATATCGACCTCGCTTCCGCCGATGCCGTCAAATTCAAGGAAGGCGACGGGCCGGCTTTCTCCTTTCATGCGCAGACCACCGACAAGATCCTGCTCGCGGCCGATACCGGGCGTTTCTATACGCTGGGGGGCGATAAACTGCCCGGCGGACGCGGCTTCGGCGAACCGGTGCGGCTGATGATCGACATGGAGGCCGATGCCGGCATCGTCGCGCTGATGCCGGCCTCCGCATCGGCCAAGCTGCTCGTCGCATCGTCGGACGGCCGCGGTTTCGTCGCCGCGACCGCCGAAGCGGTGGCGGAGACGCGCAAGGGCAAGCAGCTCGTCAATGTCCGTCCGGGCGCGAAGCTGAAGGTGGTGCGGCCGGTCCCCGGGGATGCCGATTATGTCGCCGCCATCGGCGACAATCGCAAGCTGGTGGTGTTCCCGCTGAACGAGCTTCCGGAGATGGGCCGGGGTCAGGGCGTCACCATCCAGAAATATCGCGACGGCGGCCTTTCGGACGTGATCGCCTTCCGCTTCGAAGAGGGATTGAGCTGGACGATGGGCGGTGAAACCGGGCGTACCCGGACCGAGACCGATCTGACGCCATGGCGTGTCGCGCGTGGTGCCGCCGGGCGAATGCCGCCGACCGGCTTTCCGCGTAACAATCGCTTCGTTTGAGGACGCGGGCATTGCCGGTGGAAACCCCCGTTCGGGCTTTCTGAAACAGGGGTTCAGCCATCGCGGCCATTAACCTCGTTTCACGAAGAATTTACCTGATCCGGGTTAGTTCAAACCCGCATGCGTGTGGTGTCCAGAATCAGGGGCGATAAACGCCTCGAGCCGCAAGCCGGAATTCCGGCGCAGCTACCGCTTGGCCTGCGCATGGGCAATACGCCGCTCCACCAGTTTTTCGAGGCGCGTCAACAACTTCTCGACACATTGCCGATTGCTGCGGCGCTCGTCGCGATCAGCAAAGCGGGCAGACCCTTCGTCGAATGCAGCAACCCGATCTTCAAGCGGTACGAGACCCCGATCTCGCCCCTCGACGAAGAGAATGGGCAGATCCTCGAACGCAATGGCCTGGGCGTCCGCATCAGGGCGTTTCTGGCGAGCGGCGAGGCGAGCGACGAGTTCTCGTGGAATGACGGCAGCCCGATCGAGCAGCGGCATTTCACGGTCAAGATGACGCAACTGGTCGATGCGCCCGACGACAAAAGACGTTGCATGGTCTTTCTGCTCGATCAGACCGCGCAGGTGCGCACCGAGCAGAATCTTCGTCGCGAGATGCTGTCCGACAGTCTGACCGGCCTGCCGAATCGTGCCGGTTTCACCGAATTGCTCGAGCAGGCGGCGGACGAGGAAGGGCATTTCGCGGTGCTCGTGATCGATCTGGTCCGGTTCAGCCGGATCAACGAATGCATCGGCACCATTGCCGGCGACGAACTGATCATCACCGTCGCACGCCGGTTGCTCAAGGCGATGCGCGCCGGCGACCGCCTGGCGCGTACGGGCGGTGACGAATTCGGCATGCTCATCCGGCTTGTCGACGGACCGGGCGACGCGCTTCATGTCGGACGGCGGATCAAGGAGGCGCTGGCATCGCCCTTCCGGCTCACCGATCTTGAAATCCGGGTCGATTGCAGCGTGGGTTGCGCGCTGATGCTCGACGAACAGAGCGACGTGGAGAAGCTGGTCCGCCACGCCCAGTTCGCGCTGAAGCGCGCGAAGGAGACGGGCAAGATCGAAATCTACCAGCCCACCGCATTCCATCTGGCGCGTCATCGCTTCAGCATGGAAACGGAGCTGCGTCGCGCGGTGGAAGGCGGCCAGCTTCATCTCGCTTTTCAGCCGCTTATCGACCTTTCATCGGAACAGGTTTCGGGATTTGAGGCGCTGGCGCGCTGGGAGCATCCCGAACACGGCACGATCGGCCCGCAGGATTTCATTCCGGTCGCCGAGGAATCGGGGCTGATCGTTCCGCTCGGTCGCTGGGCGCTGGCGAATGCCGCGCGGACGTTGGCCGAATGGGACAGGCGCGCGGGATCGCCATTGCCGGTGCGCATGAGCGTCAACCTGTCGGCGATCCAGATCGCGCGCGACGACATGTGTTCGGCCGTGGCGGAGGTGCTGGCGGCGACCGGCATCGCGGGCAATCGCCTGACGCTGGAACTCACCGAAAGTGCGATCATCGCCGATCCGGAACGCGCGGTGCGTGTGCTCGACGGGCTGAAGGCGCTCGATACCACCATCGCCATGGATGATTTTGGCACGGGCTATTCGAGCCTCGCCTATCTCCAGCGGCTGCCGATCGACATATTGAAGATCGACCGCAGCTTCATCACCGGCATGCTGCTCGACAAGAACAAGATCGCCATCGTCCGCGCGGTGCTGTCGCTTGCCGATGCGCTGGGGATGAAGACGACGGCGGAGGGCATCGAATCCTTCGAGCTGTCGCGCACCCTGGCCGCGCTCGGCTGCGCGACGGGCCAGGGTTATTATTATTCCGATCCGCTCGATACGGATCAGGCCTATGATTATCTGGTCGCGCGCAACAGCTGAGCCACTTCGGCATCGGCGAGTTCGCCGACGCGGTCCTCCCCCGGAAAACCCTCTTCGATCCAGCGGCGCTCGATCGCCTGCATCGCCTGCGCCACGCGCGGGCCGGCGGTGAGTCCGCGCGCGACCAAAGTGCCGCCGCGCAGCGGGAATATCGGCCGCTCGCGATCGCGGATCTCGGCCCATCGCGCCGCGGCATCGGTCCTGAGCAGCAGCCGGTCGAGCGCGCCCTGATGGCCGAGCCGATACAGCGCCTCGACCGGATTGTCCGGCTCGGGCGCGAGTGCTGCGGCAATGCGCTTGCGCTGCGCGTTCGAGAGCTTGAGCCGTGCCGCCACCCCGTCCGCGGCGGCGGCGTCCGGCGGCAGCAAGGCGGCAAGGCGGCGCAGCGGATCGGGGGCCGTGCCGGTGTCCTGCTCGCGCGCGAGCAACGCGCGGAGCCGATCCAGCCCATTCTCGTCGATCTCCGGCAGCGCGGGCGCCAATATGCCGTTGTCGAGCATCAGCGCGACGGTGGGGAAGGGGTCGGCCAGCGCGAGCAGCTTGGTCAGCTCGTCCGCGATCCGCTCACGCGAGAGCGCCATCAGGTCGCGCGCGCGTGCCGTGCAGGCGGAAAGGGCCTCCGCATCGGGGGCGCCGCGGCCGAACCGCGCGTGGAAGCGGAAGAAACGCAGGATGCGCAGATGATCCTCGGCGATCCGGGTCAGCGCGTCGCCGATGAAGCGGACGCGGCCCGCCTCCAGATCGGCCAGCCCCCCGAAATAATCGAACACCGCGCCGCTCAGCGGATCGGCATAAAGCGCGTTGATCGTGAAGTCGCGCCGGGCCGCATCCTCGCGCCAGTCGCCCGAAAAGGCGACGGTGGCGCGCCTGCCGTCGGTGGAGACGTCGCGGCGTAGCGTGGTGACCTCGATCGGTCCGTCGGGAAGCACCGCGGTCACCGTGCCATGGGCGATGCCGGTGGGAACCACCTTGATGCCGGCATGTTTCAGCCGCCGCATCGCCTCTTCGGGCTGGAGCGGCGTGGCGATGTCGATGTCGTTGACCGCGATTCCCATGATCGTATCGCGCACCGCGCCGCCGACATAGCGCGCCAGATCCTCGCCGGCGCCGAGCGCCGCGAGCAGCGTATCGAGCCCGTCGCGTTCGCGCCACGCGGCGGCGGGCAGCGTCACACCGTCCATGACAGCCTGCGTGCCAGATTGACGATCATAGCCGCGGTCGCGCCCCAGATGCGGCGCTCGCCATAGGTGATCTCGTAATAATGCCGTTCGCGCCCCTGCCATTCCACCGCCTGTTCGAGATGATTGGTGGGTTCGAGCAGGAAGGACAAAGGCACTTCGAACACGGCGGCGACCTCCGCGTCATTGGCGCGCAGCGCGAGATCGGGCGGCACCACGCCGACCACGGGCGTCACCTGGAAACCGGTGATCGTGCGATAGGGATCGGTCTCGCCGATGATGGTGACGGCCGATGGCGGCAGCGCGATCTCCTCCTCGGCCTCGCGCAGCGCGGCTTCGATCGCGCCCGAATCCCCGGTGTCGATCCGCCCGCCGGGAAAGGCGATCTGTCCGGCATGCTTGCGCAGCGTCTCGGTCCGCTGGGTCAGGATCACGCCGGGGTCGCTGCGGTCGGTGACCGCGACCAGCACGGCGGCCGGGACCCATATGTCCTGATCGCCCAGCACGGCGTCGCGATTGTCGCCCGCCAGCAGGATCGGCGATCCCTTGTGCCCGGCCTCGAGCGCGCGGCGCAGTCTGTCGGCCAGTATCATTCCGTCTCTCCGATCGCGAAAAAAATCCCCTGGCTCCAAAGGCCGGGCGGGTCGTGATCGAGGGCGAGGTTGGCGAGTTCGTACCAGACCGGACGCGCGAGGAGCGCTTCGAGCCCGCCGCGAACGTGCAGGTAGAGATGGGGGCCATCGGCTCGTGTCGCGACGCGCAGCGGATGCTCCGCCCCGGCCAGAATCACGTCGCCGGTGTTGAGCCGGAAGGCAAGCGCATCACCCTCCGCCTTCACCTCGACCGCGACGAAAGGGGCGTCCTCGACCGCGATGTCGAGCTTCTCGGCGGGGGTGACCAGCACATAGCCGCCATCGGGCTCGCGGCGCAGGATCGTCGAGAACAGGCGCACCATCGCCGCGCGGCCGATCGGCGATCCCTGATGATACCAGGTGCCGTCGCGCGCGATCCGCATCTCGCTGTCGCCGCAATGGGTGGGATTCCATTTTTCGACGGGCGGCAGGCGGCGGGCTTCGGCGAGTTGCGCGATCTCCGCAAGCGAAAGGCCGGTCAGGTCGGCGGGCGGTTCGATCGAAGGCATGGCGCGGACGTAGGGCGTGACGCAGGCGGACGCAATGTCATGCGCGTCTGCGGCGGATCGCTGCGGACTATTCGGCGGCCGGCAGGATCTCGCCCGCCTCCGGCATGGTCTGCCCGGCCCGCACGCGGGCCAGCAAGCGATGGCGCTCGACCGGGCCGTCCACGATCCAGCCGCCGGTCGCGTCCGCATTGAAGCCGAAGAAGCGCCCGTAATATTCGGGATCGCCGATCATCATCAGCGGCGGCCATCCGCCGGCATCGGCTGCGTCGAGCATCGCCTGCATCAGCGCGCGGCCGATTCCGCCGCGCTGCACCGCGGGTTCCACCGCGACCGGGCCCACCATCACCAAGGCCGCGTCGCCGATCCGCACCGGCCAGCTCTGGATCGTACCGAGCAACGCGCCTGCGCCGTCCAATGCCGCGAAGCTCAACGCCGGGATGGCGCGTGTGCCCGCGCGCAGCCGATAGGCGGTACGCCCATGGCGATCCGTGCCGAAGGCGTGATCGAGCAATGCCTCGACCGCCGCTTCCGCGACATGGGCGATTGGGACGATATCGATCGCGTCCGCCGCGTTTGCGTTCGCGGCGTCGATCTCGGCGGGATGCGACACCCTGATCCTTTCCTGGAGGCCCTCGGGCCGGTGGTCGCGGGCATTTAGCGTTTCCACCGCGCAAGAAAAGCGTGAATCGCGCGCCAGCCGTGATACGGAGGCCGAAACAGCCTTGGAACAGGGTCTCGATGGACGATCGTCTTCAGTTGCGCGTGCTTGATCTCGAAGTGCCGGTGCTCACCGGTATCTATTCGGAGGAAACGCATCTTCCCCAGCCGCTGCGGATCTCGGTCCGCGTCGATATCGACTGTCATGACCGCTTCGCGCCTGACACGCCCTTGTCCGCATCGAAAAACTACATGGACCTGAAGCATGCGGTGACCTCGGCCCTGCCCGAAGGACAGCATTTCACGCTGGTCGAGGCGATCGCCGACCATATCGTCGAGACGCTGATGGTGCAGGACAGCCGCATCGCCCGTGTCGAGGTGGAGATCGTCAAGATCGCGATCGCCGAGGCCGGCGAATCGATCGGCATTTCGCTGGTCAGGCACCGGCGATGAGCAGGCGGTGAAGCTCGCGCTGATCACCGGCGGCTGCCACAGGCTGGGCGCCGCGATCGCGGGCCGGCTCGCTGAGGCGGGCTGGGCGCTGGCGCTGCATTCGCGCGAGCATCCCGAACCCGATCCCGCGCTGCGGGCGCGACTGACCCAATGGGGCGCGATCTGGGACGGTTTCGCCGCCGACCTGTCCGATGCGGAGCAGGTGGCAGGCTTGGTCGAGCGCGTGGCCACGCATTTCGGCCAGCCGCCGACCCTGCTCGTCAACAATGCGTCGATGTTCGGGCTCGATGGGCCGGAGGATATGACCGCCGACACATTGCTCGCGCATTTCACGATCAACAGCGCCGCGCCGGTGCTGCTCGCGCGCGACGTGGCGGCGCGCGCGGTGAGCGGACAGCCGGCGGTCATCGTCAATATCCTCGATCAGCGGATTGCCCATCCGGCCGGCGACCAGGCAAGCTATACGCTGTCCAAGCTCGCGCTGGCCGGCGCGACCGACATGCTGGCGCGTGCGCTGGCGCCGCAGGCGCGGGTTTGCGCGGTCGCGCCCGGCCTCACGCTGCCCACCGAGGATTATCTGCCGGCGCAGATGGTCCGGCTGGAGCGCGAGATGCCGCTGGGCATGCTTCCCGATCCCGAGGATGTGGCGGATGCCGTCGTCTATCTCGCGGGCGCCGGTGCGGTCACCGGACAGACGATCTTCGTCGACGGCGGCGCGCATCTGCGCAGTTTCGGTCGCGATTTCCTCTATCTGGGGCGCGACGAGGCCTGACGGCAAGGTGCAGGGATGCTGACGTATCCGCACCTCGGCACGCTCAGGCGCCGCGCGGGCTTTATCAAGGTTCGATGAGCATGACTCATCGAACCTTGATCGCCGGATGCTTGCGTTCGCAGGCGCCCAGGCCGTCGCGCACCACGCGATAATCCTCGCGCGCGCGATCCGCATTGGCCGGATCGCCGGGATCGATCGCGCGCTCGGGCAATTGCGGCGGTAGCGAGCAAGCGAGCCTGTACCAGAGCAGGGTGCCCGGCTTGGGCGGGCCGGCGGCTTCGTCGACGATCTCACCCAGCGCGACCGACCAGCGCGCAATCTCCCCGGGCCGGCGCAGAATCGAGAAGGACACCGGGTTGCCGGACTCGGTCTGGATGAAGATCTGGGTTTCGCCCTCGCCCTGGACGGTGCCGGGCACATGAAAGGCGCTGCGAATACCGGTGATCCTGGGCGGCGCGCCGGCGGCGGTCAGTTCCGCCAGGATGGCGCGGAGCTGGGTGTCCACCGGTTGACTCCACGGGATCTGGGCGTGTGGGGCGAGGAGCTGGAGCGCGCCGGGTTTGCCCGTGACGGGACGCGCGAGCAGCAGGACTCGCATCTTCTTGAGCTTGGGCGGGCGCCCGCGCGCGTCGAGCGGCACGTCGGTGACATAGGTGATTAGTGCCGGGCTGCCGGCGGGCCCGCGAATCAGCGTGCGAACGGTCGCTTCGACATAGAAACGGGCCATATTGGCAGGTGCACCCTGCTCGATGCGAATCGCCGACTTGATCTGAGCGTCGATGACAACGGGCGCATTGACCGAAAGATCGGCCAAATCGGCATAGGTGTATGCCGTGGCGGCATAACCCGAGGGGGCGGCGGAGGGCGCGGACGGGGTCTGTGCGGCGAGGTTCGCGGGGGCCAGGGCGAGGGCCGCAAACAGCGGAAAGGCCAGTCTTTCAAACGTCATAAACTCTCCGTAACGTGACATCGGACTTGTGGCAAAAATCGGATTAACGGGGCATGCAACTCTCCAGAGATGCGGAGCGTTGCCGACGAAACAAAGCAATTGCGTCAAAAAGCACGGAGCGATAGAGACTCGCGTTCTGCCTTAGGACATAAAATCGTGGCGGGACCGGATCGTTGACGTTCTCCTGGCGCCTTTGCCTTGGTGCGTCCATCGACCGAAGCCTCTGCGAACCGAGGAATATGAGGGAGTGTCGTTTCTGAATGGCTTACGCTGATCAATCGATGAGTTCGAGCCGCATGGTGGCGATAGTTATCGTCGTCTTGCTGCATGCGGTGCTCGGCTATGCCTTCGTCACTGGATTGGCCTATAATGTGGTCAAGAAAGCGGCTGAGGATTTGAACGTCTTCGACGTCGAAGACGAACCCCCACCACCAGAGGAAGAGCCGCCGCCGCCGCCGCCCGAGAAGCAGATCGAGCCGCCGCCGGTCGTGACGCCGCCGCCGATCGTTCAGACGAACGTCGCGCCGCCGCCGCAGATCGTGACGGTCAATCGTCCGCCTCCGCCGTCGCCGCCGACGCCGGTCGCCGCACCGCCGCCGCCGCCGCCACCACCCGTCGTCAGCAAGGCTGCCGGCGCGAAGGGTGACCCGGCACGCTGGATCACCAATGACGATTATCCGCCTTCGGCGATCCGTGCAGGCGCCCAGGGTACCACGGGAATCTCGTGGGATATCAATACTGAAGGCCGCGTCGAGAATTGCACCGTCACGTCGTCGAGCGGTAATTCCGATCTCGATCGCGCTGCCTGCGCATCGCTCACCCGTCGCGCTCGCTACACCCCCGCTGTCGATCAGGCCGGAAACCCTATCCGTTCCAAATCGTCGCGCCGGGTCCGGTGGGTGCTGCCGGAAGATTGAGTTTCACGAATACGTAAAAAATATCCCTGAACAATTTCAGATTTTGAAGAGGAATAAGCCGAATGTTGATCCAGATTGCAGCCGCGGCCGGAGCCGCCAACGGAGCCGCCGCGCATGCCGGTGAGAATCCCTATGGTCTTTGGGCCGCGCTCGAACAGGGCGGTGCCATTGCATGGGCGGTGTTCCTCATCCTCGTCGCGATGTCGATCTTCTCCTTCTACATCATGTTCACCAAGCTGTTCGATCAGCAGAAGATCATCAATCAGTCGAAGCGCGTGCGTTCGAGCTTCTGGGGCAATCCCAGCCTGCGCGAAGGTGCGGCGAAGCTGGAGAAGAATTCGGCCTACAAGCAGATCGTCGACGACGGCCTGACCGCGCAGGACCAGCACGGCAAGCTGACCGATCCCGTCGAGGCGCATGACTGGCTGCACGGCTCGCTGAGCCGCAGCCAGGCTGCGATCAACTCGAAGCTCAACGGCGGCCTGGCCTTCCTCGCCACCGTCGGCGCGACCGCACCGTTCATCGGTCTGTTCGGCACCGTGGTCGGCATCTACCGCGCGCTCGTGAAGATCGGTGCGTCGGGTCAGGCGTCGATCGACGTCGTCGCCGGTCCGGTCGGTGAAGCGCTCATCATGACCGCGCTCGGCCTGGTCGTCGCGGTTCCCGCGGTGCTCGCGTACAACTGGCTGCAGCGTCGTAACAAGTCGATCGCCGAAGACCTCTCGGCCTTCGCGAACGACGTGCTCGGCTACATGGCTTCGAACGGCGCCGTGAAGCCCGCGGTTGCGACTCGCGGTGCCGCGAAGGTTGCCCCGCCGGCTGCGGCTCCGAAGCCCGGCGTCGGCACGACCACGGCTGGTGCGCCCAAGGCCTGAACGGACAGCGGCGATACTCCTTCGGGAGTGTCGCCGCCGCCATTTGAGGGCGCTCGCAAGGGCGCCCCGAATTCAGCAGGATAGGATCCTAATACAATGGCAATGAGCGTAGGCGACGCGGGTGGCGACGAAACCCCGATGTCCGACATCAACACGACGCCTCTCGTGGACGTCATGCTGGTGCTCCTCATCATCTTCCTGATCGCCGTTCCCGTCGTGATTCAGACGATCGACGTGAAGCTTCCTGAAGTGCGCCACGATCCGACGACGACCAAGCCCGAGAACGTCTCGCTCTCGGTCAGGGCGAGTTCGAACGGCGAGTGCGAGGTTTATTGGAACCTGACGCGCGTCAATGCCCAGGAGCTGCTCGACCGCGCGGTCGCGAAGCTCAAGGCGGAGATCGACAAGAAGGGCGGCCTGGCGAACTTCACGGCTGAAGACATGCCGGAAGCGCACATCCGCGGTGACGTGAATACGCCGTATCGCTGCATCGGCGGTACGATCTTCACGATGCAGATGGCCGGTTTCGCACGCGTCGGTTTCATCTCGGAGCCGCCGGCAGGCAGCTTCGTGGCCCAGCGTCTCTGAGATCAGGAGTAGTTTGACATGGCAATGAGCGGTGGCCGCGACGACGGCGAGCCGATGATGGAAATGAACACGACGCCGTTGATCGACGT
>JASBTC010000201.1 GCA_030148625.1 Sphingobium sp.
TCGCTGGTCGTCGCCGGATGAACGGTGCGCGCGATATCGCGATCGTCGGCATCGGTGTCACCGAGCAGGTCCGCAAGTCGGGCCGGACGACGATCGCGCTGCTGATGGAATCGATCGGCCTGGCGCTGGACGATGCCGGCCTCACCATCGGCGATGTCGACGGTTATATCGGTTTCGGCTTTCCGGCCGGCAACGGCCAGGGCGTGAGCGACGCCAATATCGCCTATCAGTTCGGCCAGCCCATGACGCTGGTCGCCGAGACATCGGGCGCGCCGGCGGTGCTGCTTGCGGGCGCCGCCATCCGCGCCGGGCTGGCCGAGGTCGTGGTGATCCCGGCCGGCAGTTCGCAAATGGCGGGCGCGGAGATGGCGACCTATACCCGGCCGACCTATGAATTCACCGAATGGACGGGATCGATGACACCGGCGCAGTTCGCGCTGATCGCCCGGCGCCATATGCACGAATTCGGCACGACCCGCGAACAGATGGCCGCCGTCGCCGCGATCGCGCATCGCCATGGCCGCCTCAATCCCGAAGCCGTCGCCTTCGACCGACCCGCGCTCGACGCCGAAGCGATCCTCGCCGCACGGATGATCGCCGATCCCTTCACCCAGCCAATGTGCTCGCTCGTCAACGACGGCGCCTCATGCATCGTCGTCACCTCGGCCGAACGCGCGCGCGACTGCCGCCAGGCGCCGGTCTGGGTGCTCGGCGGTGCGTTCGAGACCCGGTCCAACAGCTATTTCGAGGCGCCGTCGCTCGGCATGATGCAGAGCCGCCCGCGCATGATCGAGGGTTTTGCGCGCGCCGGGGTCCGGCATGACGATGTCGACATCGTCATGTGTTACGATCATTTCGCACATGGGCCAATCATCCAGCTCGAAACATTGGGTTTTTGCGCCCCCGGAGAGGGCGGCGCCTATGCGCCGGAAGCCATGCGGATCGACGGGGCCCATCCCGGATCGCTCGACGGCGGCAATCTCGCCTATAGTCACAATGGCGTGCCCTATAATTTCAAGCCGATCGAGATCGTCCGCCAATTCCGCGGCGACACCCCCGACCTGTGCCCGGGATGGCGCGAGGGCATTCACACCCATGACCCGGCCCTGTGCCGCAAGGTGGCCGATCCCAGGCTGGCAGTGGGCTGCGCGCCGATGACCGACGGCCGGCACGGTTTCGTACTGCTGGCGAAGGATTGATCATGGCGCCGACCATCCCGATGCCGCATCCGACGCCGCTGTCGGCACCCTTTTGGGAAGGAACGCGTGCCGGCGAATTGCGGCTGCAATGCTGTGACGATTGCGGCGCATGGCGCTGGACGCCGCAGATATTGTGCCGGACCTGCCATTCGCCGCATTTTACATGGCGCGCGACGAGCGGGCACGGACGCCTCTACAGCTTCACCATCGTCCACCGGCCGCCGACGCCCGCATTTTCCGCGCCCTATGTCGTTGCGGTCGTCGAATTGGACGAGGGGCCGCTGATGCTGACCAACCTGATCGAGGTCGAACCCGCTGCGATTGCGATCGGCATGCCGGTCAAGGTCGTTCTCCAGCCGCATCCGGACGCCGCCGTCACCCTCTACCCCTTCACTGCGGCCTGACGGGCTCACGCGGAGGCACGGAGACGCGGAGAGGAGGCGTTTCAAGACCCTGCTAGAGCTTGATCCAGTTCGATCAACTCATCTTGTCATTCCCGCGAAAGCGGGAATCCCACTATTCCGTGAAGCATCAGAAAGAAGAAGAAGCGGGATTCCCGCTTTCGCGGGAATGACAATCTCGGGGAATGCTTAGACTCGGATGAATCAAACTAGCGGCGCCAAAAGGCCGGGTCAGATGATCCCCGCCGCCTTCAGCGCATCCCGCTCGGCCGGAACACGGCCGAGTTCCGCGAGCAGCGTGTCGGTGTCCTGCCCGAGTGCCGGCGGCGGCGCGGCGGCCGTCGCTCTCGATCCGTCATAGACGACCGGCCCGGCCACTTGCGGCACCGCCCGCCCGCCCTGCCCCATCAGATCGACGAACATCCCCCGCGCGACGACCTGCGGATCGGCCTCGACTTGGGCCAGATCGTTGACCGGCCCAGACGGCACATCCGCCGCCAGCAGTGCGGCATGGAGATCGGCGACTGTCCAGCTCATGAAGAGTGGTTCCAATATGCCGAGCAGGGCCGCGCGGTGCGCCAGCCTGTCCCGATTGGTCCGAAAACGCGGATCGGTCGCCAGATCGGGCCGCCCGATCGCCCCGCACATCCGCGCATAGCCTTCGTCATTGCCCGGTGCGATCATGATATGACCATCGGCGCAGAGATAGCCGCCGCCCGGAACCCCGCCATTGGCCCCGGTGCCGATCGGCCGCGGCGGCGTGCCGGTCAGCGTGTAGTGCATCGCCTGCTGCGCCATCACCGCGACGCCGCAATCGAGCAGGGACAGGTCGAGATCCACGCCCGGCCCGTCCTTGCCCCGCTCGATCAGCGCGGACTGGATCGCGATGGCGGCGTAGAGGCCGGTGATGATGTCGACCAGGCTGGGGCCCGTCTTCATCGGCCCACCGCCCGGCATCTCGGGCGGGTTTCCGGTCACGCTCATCAGGCCGCACAGCCCCTGGATCACTGGGTCGTAACCGCCGCGCGGCGCATAGGGCCCGGTCTGGCCGTATCCGGTGATCGAGCAGATGATCAGTCCGGGATTGGAGGCGCGCAACGTCGCGGCGTCGAGCCCCATCCGCGAAAGCGCGCCGACCTTGAAATTCTCGACCAGGACATCGGCGGTGCCGACCAGGTCGCGCAACACGGCGCGCCCTTCCTCACGCGCCAGATCGAGCGTCATCGAGCGCTTGCCGCGATTGGCGGCCAGGAACATCGCCGAGGCGCCGGTCCAGCCGCCATCCTTCCCCTCCAGAAAGGGAGGGCCGAAGCTGCGGCTGTCGTCGCCACGCGCGGGCCGCTCAATCTTGATCACCTCGGCGCCCAGATCGCCAAGCGTCTGCGTCGCCCAGGGACCGGCAAGCACGCGGCTGAGATCGATGATCCTGATGCCTGCCAGCGGCTTTGGCGGCAGGCTCATCCTTCGATCTCCCCGATAAAATCGAGAAATGTGCTCTGCAGCCGCCCCTGATAGCTGTCCTTCTTCCAGATGATCGTGGCGCGGCGGGGTATGTCGAGATCCGAGACTTCGAGATCGATCAGTTCTCCGCGCGCGAATTCTCCGGTCAGCGTACGGCGCGAGAGGCAGCCGATCATCCCCCCCGCCGTCACCGCGGCCTTGACCGCATCGATGCTGTCGGATTCGAAGACGATGCGGATCGAGCTCAGATGCTTGAGCGCCTCCATGGTGAGCGAGATCCGTTCGCTCGACATCGCCTTTTCGAGCGCCCAGTCCTCCGCGAGGAATTGCGTGAGGCTCTCGCCGACACGCTGCGCGCACGGATGGCTCGGCGCGCAGAACATCGCGAGGCGATCGTCGATCCAGTCGCGGGTGTCGAGATCGATCCGGTTGGTCGGCGAACCGATAAAGCCGATGTCGAGCGACATGCGATGCACCCTGGCGATGACGTCGATCGACGCGGCAACGCTGAGATCGATGACGACACCGGGATGCTCGAGCGTGAAGCGGCCGCATGCCGCGGACAGCACCGAATGCGCCAATGCGGGCGTGGAGCCCAGCCGCAATCGCCCGACCAGTTCGTCGCCGGCGGCAAGCTTCTCGAGTTCCTGCGCCTGGCGGAGCAGCGACGAAGCTCGCGCCTGCACCTGCCGGCCATAATCGGACAGCAACAGCCTTTTGCCCTCGCGCGCGAACAGATCGACGCCCAGATGCGCTTCCAGGTCGCGCAACGCCATGCTCGCCGCCGACTGGCTCAACGCGATCTCGTCCGCCGCCTTGGCGATGCTGCCGCACCGCGCAATGGCTTCGAAAACGGCGAGTTGCCTGAGCGTGATACGAATAGGTCTTCTCCCGTGCCGCCGGCCTTTTCGTCCTGCGTCGCGGGCGGCCGATCTGTGATGATGGGTCAGGCTATGAGGGGTTGCGCGCTTTCACCATCAAAATTTGCTGAGGATCATCCTCTGTAGAATCGATTATGCGCTTTTATCACGCTGGATCAGGGTGTTTCCGGCGCCCCACCGTCACGATGGAGCGGCGCGACCGTTTCCGGGAGTGATGCGATGGCGATGCCCACCAATATCGGCGTGATCGATACGATGCTCGATCTGCCCTATGCCAGTCGCGACTGGTCGAACCAGTTCGGCGACCGGCTGCGCGACGACGACAGCCGCAACCAGCGCTTCGTCCATCCTGCGGGCTTCCTGTTCAAGGATCCGCCGCAGGTCGAGCGCGGGCCCGACGCGATCGGCGACACGCTGCGCGAAATGGACCGGTTCGGAATCGACAAGGCGCTGATCGGAGTCAGCGATCCCGTCACGATCGAAGCGATCACCCGGCACCGCGACCGTTTTCTCGGCCATGTCATGATCGATCCGGCCGGCGGCATGCCCGAACTCGCGCGACTGACCGAAATGTACGAGACGCACGGCATTGCGGCGGCGAGCTTCTTTCCCTGCGGATGCGGCGTGCCGATCAACGACAAGCGCGCCTATCCGCTCTACGCCAAATGCGTCGAGCTCGACCTGCCGATCTTCGTCAATGCCGGCGTTCCGGGGCCGCGCATGCCCTTTGCCCCGCAGCATGTCGAGCTGATCGACGAGGTCTGCTGGTTCTTCCCAGACCTCAAATTCGTGATGCGCCACGGTGCCGAACCCTGGGTGGACATGGCGGTGAAGCTGCTGCTGAAATGGCCCAATCTCTATTATTCGACGAGCGCCTTTGCGCCGAAATATTTCCCCAAGGCCATCATCGACTATGCCAATACGCGCGGCGCCGACAAGGTGATCTATGCCGGTTACTACCCCTCCGGCCTGTCGTTGGAGCGCAGCTTCGGCGAACTGCCCGGCGTGCCCCTGCGCGACGAAGTCTGGCCCAAATTCCTGCGCGACAATGCGCTGCGCGTGCTGAAGGCAGGTTGAGGCCATGACGGACATCGAACCTTCCGTCACGCTCGTCCGCGATGGCGCGATCGCCGTGCTGACGCTGTCCAATCCCGCACGACGCAACGCCTTCACCCCCGAAATGCGGCGATCGCTCACCAGCCATCTCGTCGCCATGTCCAGGGACGATGGCTGCCGGGCGATCATCCTCGCCGGCGAAGGCGCGCATTTCTGTTCGGGCGCGGACCTTTCGCGCGTCGATCCGAATATGCCGCCTCCATCGATCAATGCCACGCGCGAGAATATGAAGGAGGTGCACGGCCTGATCCGTGCGATCGCGGCCGGCCCCAAACCGATCGTCGCCGCTGTCGAGGGGATCGCGGCGGGCGGCGGCCTTTCGATCGCGCTGGCCTGCGATCACCTGGTCGTCGCCGAAAATGCGCGACTGGTCACCGCCTTTGCCCGTCTCGGGCTGGTCGGCGATCTCGGTATCATGTGGAGCCTTCAGCAGCGCGTCGGCCCCATTGCGGCGAAACGGCTCCTGATGGCGCCGAACGAAATCGCCGGGGATGCGGCGGTCGCCAAGGGACTCGCCG
>JASBTC010000136.1 GCA_030148625.1 Sphingobium sp.
CGCGTCGACGCTGCCGCGGACGCTCTGGTCCTTGGGGCTGCGCAGGTTGAACTCGGTGCCGTCGCGGACGGCTTCCATGAACTCGTCGGTGATCAGCACGCCGTGGTGGAGGTTGAGCGCCTTGCGGTTGAAATCGCCCGAGGGCTTCCGGATTTCGAGGAACTCCTCGATCTCGGGATGCGAGACGTCGAGATAGACCGCGGCCGATCCGCGGCGCAGCGAGCCCTGCGAGATGGCGAGGGTCAGCGAATCCATCACGCGCACGAAGGGAATGATGCCGCTGGTCTTGCCGTTCAGGCCGACGGGCTCGCCGATGCCGCGCACGCTGCCCCAATAGGTGCCGATGCCGCCGCCGCGGCTGGCCAGCCAGACATTCTCGTTCCAGGTGTTGACGATGCCGTTCAGGCTGTCGTCCACCGAGTTGAGATAGCAGGAAATCGGCAGGCCGCGTCCGGTGCCGCCGTTGGACAGCACGGGCGTTGCGGGCATGAACCACAATCTGGAGATATAGTCGTAGACGCGCTGGGCATGCGCGGCGTCGTCGGCATAGGCGCTGGCGACGCGGACGAAGAGATCCTGATAGCTTTCGCCGGGCAGGAGATAACGGTCCTTTAGCGTTTCCTTGCCGAAATCGGTCAACAGTGCGTCGCGCGCATGATCGACCTCGACAGGGAAAGGCTGCGGCATCACCGTCTTGCTGTCGATCGCGGCGCTCTTGCCGTCGGCAGCCTTGCTCTCCGTCTTGGCGGACTTGGTCGGTGCTTCGGTTACGGTTGTTGGCACGTCGCTGCTGCTCTCTTCCCGGGTATCTCTGAAGTCCATGATATACGCGCTCCCGTTCCCGATCCGTTCGACTCGGGGGCAAGCCCCCAGAATAGCATCTTTCCAGGGGCAGCGGCACGCGAAATTCGCTCGTTTCCGTCGCTTTTACACAGCGAAACCGTCTGTCGCGATATGGGGTCGCGTTGGCGGTTCTACCAGTGCTTGTGCCCAGCCCCCTGGATTCACACCATCAATAGTGCCGCATCCGGCAGGCGATGCAAGACGGTAAATGACGGTTCGAAGACTCGGTTCGTCGCTCTTATGACTCGGTTCGTGGCAGCGACGAAACGAGGCCGGGGCGCGACGCGCGGACTTCCCTTGGCTTCTGAAAAGGCAAGGGAACGAACGCGGAACAAAAATATTTCGATGAGATCGGGCCGAACCGGACCGAATGGTCATCAATCCGTCATCGATCCGTCATCGAACCTTCGGCGCGTCGTCGCAGCGGCGTCCGCCGGCAGGCATATGGCCCTGGGCAAAGGGCAGGGCCTTGTCACGCAGCGCGCCAAGCAGGCGACCGGGCTGTTCGTTCACCAGATAATGGGCCGCGTCGTCGATCACCACCATCTCGGTATAGGGAGAGCATATCTCGGCGGACAGCGCGACGGCGGCCTCGGTCGGCGCCTGCAGGTCGTAGCGACCCGATACGAAGATCATCGGCACCGCAAAGCGGGTGCCCAGATTGCGGCGGAAATCCCAGCCGGCCGCCGAACGGATCAATGGCACGCTCCACTCGTCGGAACCGCCCAGCATTGCGAAGATGTCGCTCAAATCCAGGTCCGGAGAGTTGAGCGCCGTCAGGAGCGTCCAGCGCGCGATATCGCCGCCGCCGCGCGCGTGATGGATCGATCCGCCAAGCGGTACGACGGGGCGCTGGATCTTGCCCATCCACGTTGCCAGCGCCTCGACGTCCTGGCCGGGCGGCGGATCGCCCATCGCCGCAACTTCCGCGGCCAGCGCCGAATCGCCGCGCCGTTGCGCGATGCGGCGAAGCGCCTCCCGTGTCTCGACGAAATTGCGCTCCCAACCCGTCACCTGGCCGAAGCCGACATAGGCGTGGAGCAGGTCGGGACGCCGCCGGGCCACTTCCGCGCCGAGCAGCGAACCCCAGCTATGGCCGACCAGGATGATCCGCTGCTGATGGAATTTGCGGCGCAGATGCTCGATCAGCGCGATGGTGTCGTCGACGAGCTGCGCGCGCGTGACCGTGCCGTGCAGCGCCTGGCCGTCGATCGCGGAACGGCCGAAGCCGCGCTGGTCCCACTGGACCACGGTGAAATATTCCTCCCAGGGGCGCTGGAACGAATAGGACATGCCGCTGATCGTGCCGCCCGGCCCGCCATGGAGATAGAGCAGCACCGGGTTGTTGCGGTCCTGGCCGCGGATCGTCACCCATTGGCGTGCGCCGTTCAGCCGGACATAGTTTTTCTGGTCGATGCCGCGCGGCGACACGATGCGGCCCATGGCATAATTATTCTCGCGCGCCACTGACCGGATGAAGAGCGATGTCGCGATGGCGATGACGAGGACGACCGCCAGGGGCAGGAGCACATAGCGTGCCGCCAGAATCAGAACGCGCTTCAGCTTCCCCACTATCCATCCCCACCCTTATTCTCTGATCGGAAAATCATATCCTCACAGAGACAAGAGTAAAGCGGCAAAGCGGATCGGGGATCCAAAGCGGCGGCGATCGATCCGCCGTTGTCCCGCCGTCAGTCTCCCCCCGTGCGCGGTTTGCGGCGCCAGATGCGGAGCCGGTCGAACATGGTGATCCCCAGATATGCGGCACCGATCCAGAATATGACTTCGGTCAGCAGCGCTGCGGCCACCACGATCCCGGTGCGGAAGGCGAAACTCGGTTCGAACAGCAACAGCGTCGTCGCCACCGCGGCCCAGGCGGAAACGACGATGGCGCCGGCAGCAATGATGAGGGTGCGGCGCAGACGGGGATTTCTGATCATGATGGTCTCCTCCCGGATCGATCGTTTCCCGATTAGTCGCCGGCTGGTGCCGTCTTCTTTCAGCTGCGTGCGAAAAAAATCCACGATCGCGCCGTTCCTGATCGGCTGCCGGATAATCTGCTTGCAAAATGCAAGCAGTCAGCCTAGCCGCCTGCGGGTCATATCATGGGCACGGAAAGGCAGGTGGCATCATGGCGCTCGAACTCTTCTCGCATCCTTTCTCCTCCTATTGTCAGAAGGCGCTGATCGCGCTGTTCGAGAATGATATTCCCTTCACCTACCGCATGCTCGAGGATGAGGGCGTGGGCGGGGAACTGGCGCGGATCTGGCCGCTCGGTCGCTTCCCCGTGCTGCGCGAGGGCGATCGCGTCGTGCCGGAGGCGACGATGATCGTCGAATATCTCGATGTCCATTACCCCGGACCGACGCGGTTCATCCCCGAGGATCGCGATGCGGCGATCTCGGTGCGCATGATGGATCGTTTCTTCGACAATTATATCGCCACCCCGCAGCAGAAGATCGTCTTCAATTCGCTGCGCGACGAAGCCACTCGCGATGCGCATGGCGTGACCGAAGCGCAGGCCATGTTGGACAAGGCCTATCGCTGGCTCGACGGTTATATGGATGGCCGCGAATGGGCGGCGGGCGATTTCGGCCTGGCCGATTGTGCGGCGGCGCCGCAGCTCTTCTATGCCGACTGGACCTATGCGATCCCGGAGGAATTCGCGAACGTTCATGCCTATCGCCAGCGGCTGATCGAACGGCCGAGCTTCGCGCGCGCCATCGACGAGGGGCGGCCCTATCGATCCTATTTCCCGCTGGGGGCGCCCGACCGCGATTAATATCGGGTCTCGATTGAGCATGACTCGTCGAGAACCGATATCAGCCCGCGCGGCGCTTGAACGAACCGATCGAGGATGCGTCAGCATCTTCGAGATCGCGTATAAGGCGCGTCGCCGGCGCGATGTGCAACCGGGCCATTTCCACCTGCGGCGGAGCGCGATAAGGGGACGCGACTCCGCCCGCAGGGAAAGACCGAATGACCGTCATCAAGGAAGCCGACCTGATCGAGAGCGTGGCCGACGCGCTCCAGTTCATCTCCTACTATCACCCGATGGATTATATCCGCGCGCTTGGTGCCGCCTATGAGGCGGAGGCTTCGCCCGCGGCGAAGGACGCGATCGCGCAGATCCTGACGAACAGCCGTATGTGCGCGGAGGGGCATCGCCCGATCTGCCAGGATACCGGCATCGTCACCGTGTTCGTCAAATGGGGCCAGGATTGCCGGCTGGAATCGGACAAGTCGCTCCAGCAGGTGATCGATGAGGGTGTGCGCCGCGCCTATCGCAATCCGGAAAATCCGCTGCGCGCCTCGATCCTGGCCGATCCCGCCTTTGGCCGGGTGAACACCAAGGATAACACGCCCTCGGTCCTCCATGTCGAGATGGTGCCCGGCAGACAGTTTTCGGTCGATGTCGCGGCCCAGGGCGGCGGCAGCGAGAACAAGTCCAAGTTCAAGATGCTCAACCCGTCCGACTCGATCGTCGACTGGGTGCTGGAGATGGTGCCACAGATGGGCGCCGGCTGGTGCCCGCCGGGCATGCTGGGCATCGGCATCGGCGGCACGGCTGAAAAGGCGGTGCTGCTCGCCAAGGAATCGCTGATGGGCGCGATCGACATGAGCCAGCTCAAGGCGCGCGGGCCGCAGAACAAGCTTGAGGAACTGCGCATCGAGATCTACGACAAGGTCAATGCGCTCGGCATCGGTGCGCAGGGGCTGGGCGGGCTTTCAACCATCCTCGACGTCAAGATCATGGACTGGCCGACACATGCCGCATCGAAGCCGATCGCGATGATCCCCAATTGCGCGGCGACCCGCCATGCCCATTTCACGCTCGACGGATCGGGTCCGGCCTATCTGGAGCCGCCCAAGCTGTCCGAATGGCCCGATGTGAACTGGACGCCGAGCAAGGAAGCGATCCGCGTCGATCTCGACACGCTGACGCCCGAGGTGGTCCAGAGCTGGAAACATGGCGACCGGCTGCTGCTCAACGGCAAGATGCTCACCGGCCGCGACGCCGCGCACAAGCGTATCCAGGACATGCTGGCCAAGGGCGAGCCGCTGCCCGTCGAATTCGCCGGCCGCGTCATCTATTATGTCGGTCCCGTCGATCCGGTGGGTGAGGAGATTGTCGGCCCCGCCGGCCCGACGACCGCCACGCGCATGGACAAGTTCACGCGCATGATGCTCGAACAGGGGCTGCTAGCAATGGTCGGCAAGGCCGAGCGCGGCCCGATGGCGATCGACGCGATCCGCGAACACAAGTCCGCCTATCTGATGGCGGTCGGCGGCGCCGCCTATCTGGTCGCCAAGGCGATCAAGGGATCTGAGGTCGTCGGTTTCCACGATCTCGGCATGGAGGCGATCTACGAGTTCGAGGTGCAGGACATGCCGGTGACAGTCGCGGTCGACGCCGAGGGCCAAAGCGTCCACCACCTCGCCCCGCTCGTCTGGCAGGAGAAGATCCGCAAGGAGAAGCTGCTCGAGGGGGTTTGATCCAGATTCTCCTCCCTGCGCGTAGCGTGGGGAGGGGGACCGCGGCGCGAAGCGGCGTGGTGGAGGGGAAATAGGATGCCGGCACCGCGCAAGAGCGTAGAAGACGCCCGTAGATTGCGGCGCGCACTGACCCCACCCGAAGCCATGCTCTGGACATCTCTGCGAACCCGGCCGCACGGGCTGAAATTCCGTCGCCAGCATCCAATCGGCACCTTCAGTCTCGATTTCTATTGTGCATCGGCACGGTTGGCGATCGAGGTCGACGGGATGGCGCACGACATGGGAAGCAATCCGCAGCGGGACATGGCGCGAGACGCTCGGATCGCAGAACAGGGCGTGCGGACTCTGCGCATTCCAGCCAATCTGGTGCGCGATGATATGGATGCGGTCGTTCGGATGATCCTTGCCGAATGTGGCGCAGAATGACGCATCGCATTTCCCCTCCACCACGCCGCTTCGCGTCGCGGTCCCCCTCCCCACGCTGCGCGCAGGGAGGAGAGGCGCTTCTCCTCCCCATCGTCAGATGGGGAGGGGGACCGCGCGACGTAGTCGCGTGGTGGAGGGGAATAGCGATGCCGTGGTCATACCGGATCGTTCCATGATCACCTCCCCGATCTGGCTGCCCGCGACGCTGATCGCCGGGCTGTTCCAGGCATGGCGGACGGCGGTGCAGCGGCGGGTGAGCCAGTCATTGTCGGTGAACGCCGCCGGGTTGGTGCGTTATCTCTACGGACTGCCCTTTGTCGTGGCATTGTGGGCGACCTATCAATTCGCGATCGCGCCCGCGCCCATGCCCGCGATCGGGGTGATGGTCCTGCCGCTCTGCACAGCGGCCGGATTTGCGCAGATCGTCGCGACCAATTTGCTGTTGATGGCATTCGACCAGCGCAATTTCGTTGTCGGCACCGCTTATTCGAAGACCGAGGCGGTGCAGGGCGCGCTGCTGTCGTTGCTGCTGCTCGGCGAGCGGCTGAACATCCTGGCCTGGGCGGGAATCGTTGCCGGGGTGATCGGGGTGATGATCCTGTCGACGGGGGGCAAGCGCATGGGCGCCGGCGAATTGCTGCGTGCGCTCGGCCAGCCCGCGGCGCGCTATGGCATCGCCTCCGGCCTGTTCTTTGCACTTACAGCGGTCGCGGTGCGCCGCTCGACCGCGGAGGTGGCCACTGGCGACCCGATCCGCGCCGCATTGATCGTGCTGGCCGTGACGGTCGCGCTCCAGACGATGATGCTGGGCGGCTGGCTGTTCTGGCGTGAGCGCGACCAGGTCCGCGCGGTGTTTTCGAGCTGGCGGGTCTCCGGTCAGGTCGGTCTGCTCTCGGCGCTGGGATCGGCCTGCTGGTTCACCGGCTTCGCCACCGCGCCGGTCGCGCTTGTGCGGATCGTCGGACAGGTCGAGATGGTCTTCACGCTCGGCTTCGCGCATTTCTATCTGCGTGAAAGGCTGCGTGGCAGCGAGGTTGCCGGGCTCGTGCTGGTCGTTCTCGGCGTGATGCTGGCGCTCGGCGGATCGATGCGCTGAGACGAGGCGTGGCTTATGGGCTGCCCGGGCTGCCGGCGCCCGGTTGAGCGGCCCGTTTCCGCTTCGCCTTGCGATGATCCGCGACGTCGAGCAATGTCTGCAAGCGGACATCCTCGAACTTGCCGATCCAGCGACGCACGATCTGTGCGAGCGGAACGGGGTTGAGATAATGAAGCTTCTCGCGGCCGCGGCGGCGGACGGCGACCAGGTTTGCCGCTTCCAATATGGCGAGATGCTTCGAAACAGCCTGGCGCGACATTGCGAGATCGGTGCAGAGAGCGGTCAGCGTCTGGCCGTTACGAGTGACGAGTCGATCGAGCAGTTCACGCCGGCTTTCATCCGCCAGCGCCCGGAAAATATCAGTCATCACCTTGATTAAGCAACCAAAAGGTTGCCTGTCAACATTTTGAAGCGGCTTGCGGGCACACGCGACTCGGCTATGCGTCGACCGGCACGGTATCCGGAGAAAACATGCGAAGCGCGACGATCAGGCTGCTCAAGGCGCTCGCAACCATCATCCTGTTTACGACGATCGCGCTGTGCCTGGCGGTCACGATCGTGCCGCCTTTCCTCGACCGCATCTATTATCATGGGCCGGTCAGCGATCATTATGATGGCGCGCGCTTCTTCAATCCGGATGGCGAGGATACGGTGCGGCCGCCGACGGGCGGCAGCCGTGGAGGTTTCCTGTTCCGTTGGGTGCTGGGGCGTGACGACCGCCCCGCCTGGCCCGACGGGATCGCGGTCGGGCAGGCGAGCCCCGCCGCAAGGGTCGAAGGCGAGGCGATGGTCGCGACCTGGGTTGGCCATGCCACCATGCTGATCCAGACCGCCGGCCTCAATATCCTGACTGATCCGGTCTGGAGCGACGTGGCGGGCCCGCTCAACCTGGTTGGGCCGAAGCGGATCGCGCCGCCCGGCATCCGCTTCGAGGATCTGCCGAAGATCGATCTCGTTGTCGTCAGCCACAATCATTACGATCATATGGATCTGCCGACGTTGAAACGGCTCTGGGAGCGCGACCGGCCGAAGATCGTGACGAGCCTGGGCAACGACACGCTGATCCGCAGCACCGGCGCCGAAGCGACCGCGCTCGACTGGGGCGGACGGTTGACCGTGAAGCCCGGCATCGACGTTGTCGTGACGCGCAACCATCATTGGGGCAGCCGCTGGGGCACCGACCGCAATCGCGCGCTCTGGTCCAGCTTCACCGTCACCCTGCCCGGCGGCAATATCTTCTTCGCGGGAGACACCGGGCCTGGCGACATGAAATGGCCCGCCGAGGCCGCACGGCTGGGCCCGGTGCGGCTGGCGATCCTGCCCATCGGCGCTTTCCGCTTCGAGCCCGGCCAGATGAAGACCGGCAGCCATATCGGCCCGCGCGAGGCGGTGGAGGTGTTCTCCGGGCTCGGTGCGTCCTTCGGCCTGCCCATCCATTGGGGAACCTTCCGCCTGTCCTACGAGGCGTATGACACGCCGCCCAGGATGCTCGACCTGTTCACGCGCTGCGCCGGCTATGCGCCCGACGCATTCCGCCCGCGCCGCATCGGCATGCCGGTCAGCGTGCCGCCCTATGCCGTGCCCGCGCGCGCGTCGGTGGTCGATGCGCGCGATTGCGCCGAAGGATCGGCGGCACTCAGGGCTTTGCGTTGAGCGTTTGATCGAAAAAGCGCGGAAGAGCTTTTCTGAAAGCGGTACCGCTTCACGCAAACGCCTCAGGGCGCGTCGGTGACGCGCTTGAACGCATAGCCCGTCGAGAAATCGAACTGGTCCATCCGCCCTTTCGGATCGCGCCGGAAATCGACGAAGAAATTGCGGGAGTCCATCTCATAGGGCCAGCGCGGACGCGCCTTGAACATATCATAATTCCAATGTTCGAGGTCGTAGCGGTCGCGGCCTGCGGCAATGACGAGATGGCCGTTCTCGACGGTCACCCTAGCCGTACCGAACGCGCCATTGTCGGCGAAGCTGCCGGTATAGGCAGTGAGCGGCATCGACGGGCTGGTGCCGGCGACACGCGCCTGGACAATGGCCTGCTGCGCCGCGTCGCTCTCGGCACGCTGCTTGAGCGCCTGCGCCCGGAAACGGCGGCTCCAGTCGCGGTCACCGACACCAAGCGCCTCGTCGATCGCGATTTGCGCGACGGCCAGCGGCATCATCGTCTCTTCCGAATTGGCGAGCGCGATCACGGCGATGCCGTCGTCGGGAAGGAACGCCATCCGGCTGCGAAAGCCGTCAATGCCGCCTGAGTGCGAGATCACCGTGTGCCCGCGATAGTCGTGTGCGTACCAGCCCATGGCATAGCTGCGAAAGCGGATCCGGTCTTCGCCGTCGCCGGCGACGGTCACCCACTCGTCCGCCGCCCGCGCGCCGCGCACAGGCGTCTGCGGCACATGGGTCTCATGCAGGGCTGCGGGGGAGAGCAGCGCCCTTGCGCCGCTACGGCCGTCGGCGAGCTGGAATTGCAGCCAGAGTGCCATGTCGTGGGCGCTCGAATTGACCCCTCCCGCGGGCGTCGCGGTCTCGTCCTCATAGCGCCATTCGATCGGGCGCCAGCGATCGGCTCCGCGGAGATGGGGAGAGGCGGCGTTGGCGTCCGCGCGTGCGCGCAGGCTGTCGGCATTGGTGCGCGTCATGCCGAGCGGCTTCCAGAAACTGTCGGCGGCATAGTCTTCCCAGGCCTTGCCGGTGACCGTCGACACGACCTGGCCGAGCGCGGTGTAGCTGTCGGTCGTGTAGAGGAATTCCGAGCGCAGCGGATGGATCTGGGGCAGGAAGCGGATCCGCCGGACATGATCGGCGCGGTCGAGGCTGGCGCGGCGGAAGCTGTATTCGGAACTGCCGATGCCGCTGCGCATGCTGAGCAGGTCGCGCAGCGTCACTTCGTCGGTGTCGCGGTCGCGCGGCATGCGGAACCAGGGCAGATAGCGGGTGACCGGCGCATCCCAGGCGAGCTTTCCCTCATCGACCAGCTTCGCCACGGTCGCGGAGGCAAAGCTCTTGGTAAGCGATGCGATGCCGAACAGCGTCCGCGCATCGACCGGCTTGTCGTCCCCGGCCTTGCGCACGCCAAAGCCGCGCTCATGGATGATGCGCCCGTCGCGGACGATCGCGATGGCGAGGCCGGGCTGGTTCCATTCGCGCATCATCGCTTCGACCCTGGCGTCGAAGCTGGCGATGTCGAAAGCGCGCTCGTTCGCCAGCGTTTGCGCGGTGGGTTGCGTCTGCGCGAACACCATGCCCGGAACCGTCGCGAAGGCGATTGCAAGACAGGTGCGGAATATGGTCGGCCCGTGGCGGGCAAGCCGGGAGGTACCAATGGCTGGGGATATGGTCATAAAGGCTCTGCGGCTGGAGTGCGGGATGAAGTCCGTGACGATGCCCGCATAGTCCATCGGCATGAATCTCCAAAAGCGCCACCCCCTCGGAAGGGCCCGGATTTACATTCGCAAGAGCGTCTGATCTATCCACGCAATGCACCGCCAAATCCCATCGGCGATCCGCCGAACCTTCGCTGCTGTCCTGATCGCCTTTATGGCCTGCCTGCCCGCACAGGCGGTATCGGCGCGGCCGGCGGGCGTTTCGATCGTGCGCACGACCTATGGCATACCCCATATCACCGCCTCCGACTGGCGCGGCCTGGGCTATGGCTATGGCTATGTCGCCGCCGAGGACAATCTGTGCATTCTTGCGGACGCCTTCGTCACCTTCCGCGGCGAAAGATCGCGCTATTTCGGCGCCACGGCCCGCCGCGGCCGGGGCAGCACATTGGGCACGCCGGTCAATCTCGAATCGGATTTCTTCTTTCGTCACGTCGCCGACGACGCGCAGATCGCACGCTTCCGGGCGGTGCAGCCGGCCGATCTCGACGCGCTGATTACGGGCTATGCGGCGGGCTACAGCCGCTATGTCGGCGAGTTGCGCGGTGGCGGCCATGCCGGTCGCCATGCCGATTGCCGCGGTGCCGAATGGCTGAACGCGGCGACCGCCGAGGATATCTATCGCCGGCTCTACGTGCTCTCGCTCACCGCCAGCTCGGTCAATTTCATCGAGGCGATCGGCAGCGCCCAGCCGCCCGCCAAGGGCGCTGCCGCTGTGACGCGACCCGGAGCACAGCAGATCGCCTGGACCTTGCCGGCCGATCGCGATCCCGATTTCGGCAGCAACATGTACGGCTTCGGCAGCGAGGCGACGGGCACGAAACACGGGCTGCTGCTCGGCAATCCGCATTGGTATTGGAAGAGCGTCGACCGGTTCCAGCAGGTGCATCTCAAGATTCCCGGGAAGATCGACGTCCATGGTGTGTCGATCGTCGGCGTTCCCGTGATCCAGGTCGGCTTCAACCGCGACGTCGCATGGAGCCATACCGTGTCCACCGCGGCCCGCTTCACGCTCTACAAGCTCAAGCTCGTCGAGGGTGATCCGACGGCCTATCTCTATGACGGCAAGGTTCGGCGGATGACGGCGCGCCCGGTCACCGTGCAGGTCAAGGACGATGACGGCAGCATCCGCGCCGTCACCCGCACGCTTTACCGGTCGCACTACGGATCGATGCTGGCGACGGGCTGGACCGGGACCGAGGCGCTGACCATCCGCGACGTCAATGCCGACAATATGAGGCTCTATCGCAATTGGCTGCGCCTCGATCGTGCCGGGAGCCTCGACGAATTCATTCGTATCCAGCGCGAAGAGGTGGCGATCCCCTGGGTCAATACCGTCGCGGTCGGCCGCAACGACAATCGCGCCTGGTATGCCGATATCGGCGCGATCCCCAATGTCAGCGACGCCAAGCGCGCCGCTTGCAGCGTCGCCAAGGCGACGCTCGACGGTTCGCGCTCCGAATGCGAGTGGGACAATGATGCGGACACGCCGCAACCCGGCACGCTGGGCGTGTCGAAGCTGCCGTCGATCGAGCGGCGCGACTATGTGGCGAACATGAACGACAGCTATTGGCTCGCCAATCCCGGCGTGCCGCTGACCGGCTATCCCGCGATCATCGGCGCGGTCGACAATGAACAGTCGATGCGCACCCGGCTGGGGCATCGCCTCGCGCAGCAGCGGCTGGCCGGCACCGACGGTCTGCCCGGCAAGGGCGTGACCAGCGAAAGCCTGAGGGCGATCACGCTCAACAGCCGCGTGATGACCGCCGAGCTGTTCCTCGACGACCTGCTGGCCGGCCCCTGCCGCAAAACCACGATCAAGCTGGCCGCGACCGGCGCCGATATCGACGTGAGAAAGGCCTGTGCGGTGCTTGCCGCCTGGGATCGGCGCGGCAATATCGACTCAGTCGGCGCGCATATCTGGGACCGGTTCTGGGACGAGCTGAAAGACGTTCCGGCGGAGGCGCGCTATAGCACCCCCTTCGACCCCGCGCGTCCGATCGACACGCCGCGCGGACTGCGCGCCGACACGCCCGTGGTGGAGCAGGCGTTCGCCGCCGCGGTGCGCGTGGTCCAGGCCAGCGGCATCGCACTCGATGCGCCGCGATCGGCCTATCAATATCTGACCGATGCCGATGGTACGAAGATTCCGCTCGCCGGCGGCTGCGGTGCGCAGGGCTATTTCACCATCGTCTGCACGCAGATCACCGAACAGGGGCCGGTCGCGAACGTGCACGGCAACAGCTATATCCAGGTGGTCGGCTTCGACGACAAGGGCGTCGTTCCCTACACGCTGGAGGTGCCGTCGCAATCCACCGATCCCGCATCGCCCTGGTATCGCGACTATACGCGCGCCTATTCGCAGAAACGCTGGCACCGCGCGCCGTTCACCGACCGGGAGATCCGGCGTGCCACGGTTGCGCGGACGACACTGGTCGACTGAATGACTGGAAGGCACCGTCGATGCGTTCGATCATGGGTGGGGTCGGGTCGATCGGGAGACGCCCGGTGAATCGCCGGCCGGGATCGCGATCGGAGCCGCGGCGGCGTTCGGTCGGCGGGATTGCCCTGGCGAGGGCGGCGTTGATGTTCATGGCCCTTGGCTCGGCCCTTGGGCATGATCGCGCCGTCGCTTCGGATCGGCATGCTGCCGACATCCTCATCACCGACGGGACGGTGATCACCATGGACCCCGCCCGTCGGGTGATCGAGGACGGCGCGGTGGCGATCGTCGGAAACCGGATCGTCGCGGTCGGGACGACGGCCGAGTTGCGGATTCGCTTCCGTGCGCGCTCGATCATCGATGCGCGCCGCAAAGTGGTGATGCCGGGGCTGATCGATGGCCATGGCCATGCCGGCCATGCGATGTTCAAGTCATTGGGTGCCGACAGCGACCAGTGGGACAATGCCGTCGAGCGCATGTACGCCCATGGCTCGACCCCCGATTTCTGGAGAGCCGATGCGCAGCTCGCCGCGCTGGAGCGGCTGAAGTCCGGCGTGACCACGTCGGTGAACGTCTTTGGCGGAGGCTCCGACGTGTACCGGGTCGACGACCCCAAATATGGCGACGCCTATCTTGGGGCGATCAAGACCATCGGGGTTCGCTGGTTCCTCGGCGTCGGCCCGCGCCGCGGCCCATATCCCAGCGCGTTCACCGAATGGGACGGAGAGGCGCACAAGGATCTTCAGCTCTCCTTCGATCGGCAGATCGAGGTTGCCGAGACGCTGATCCGCAAATGGGACGGTGCGGCTGACGGTCGCGTGAGGATGGCGGTGGCGTTTCCGACGATCAGCCCGGACGCCAAGCTCGAAGGGGCGGCACTCGATGCCGTGAAAAATGAGGCGCGCGTCGCGCGCGACCTGTCGAAGCGATATCATGTCTTCTTCCTGCAGGACGGTCACACGCGCGGTACCGTCAAATTCGCCAACGACGTGCTCGGGCTGCTTGGGCCCGATGCGATATTCTCGCACGCGACCAGCCTTACGGATGAGGAAATCAAGCTGATCGCGTCGAGTGGAACGCGCATCTCGCACAATCCCAGCGCGATCTTCTCGATGTACGGACGCAATCCCACCACCGAGCTGATCGACGCGGGTGCCATCGTCATGCTCGGGTCGGACGGCGTCGCGCCGGATCGCAGCTACGACATGTTCCGTCACATGTTCCAGGCGACACGCTATCATCGCTTCCATTTCCGCGACTCGACGGTGCTGCCCGCCGGCAAGGTGCTGGAAATGGCGACCGTCGATGCGGCGCGGGCGCTGGGCATGGAAAAGGAGATCGGTTCGCTCGAACCCGGCAAGAAAGCCGACATCATCCTGGTCGACTGGTTCAAGCCGCACCTCGTGCCGATGAACATGCCGGTCCATCGCATGGTCTATTTCGCCAATGGCGCTGATGTCTCGACGGTGCTCGTCGACGGCCGCATCCTGATGCGCGACCGCAAGGTGCTGAGCGTCAACGAACAACAGGCGCTCATGACGGCGCAGCGCGAGGCGGACCTGGCGATCCGTCGTGCGGGACTGCAGGATCTGACCGCGCTACCGAACGGCTTCTGGGGCTCGACCCGATTAAAGCCCTGACCGCGTTCGAGTCAGACCCGCTTGTAGCGGAAATACCAGACTTCATGCCCCTTGCGGCGCGCCTTGGCTTCGTAGCGCGTCTCGGGCCAGCCGCCGGGGCGAACCAGGAAATCCTTGGGTTCGGTCGCCAGCCATTCGAAATCGCGGCGCTGGTTCATCACCATCATCGACCAGCGGCAATAGGTCGGGTCGTCGGTGCCCAGCCGGAATTCGCCCCCGGGCTGCAGCTTGGCGGCGATCAGGTCGAGCGGGCCGTGGTTCATCATCCGGCGCTTGGCATGGCGCGCCTTGGGCCAGGGGTCGGGATGGAGCAGATAGACGAAGCGCAGCGATCCGTCGGGTACCCGCTCCAGCACGTCGAGCGCGTCGCCCATATGCAGGCGGACATTGGGCAGATGCCCCTCGCGGATATGCATCAGCGCGCCGACCACGCCGTTGAGGAAGGGCTCGCAGCCGATAAAGCCGTGATCGGGCAGCAGGTCGGCGCGATAGGCGAGATGTTCGCCCGATCCGAAGCCGATCTCGAAATGCAGCGGGCGATCGTCACCGAACAGCCCCGTGGCGGTGACGTCGCCGGTCTCGGGCACGCTTAGCGCGGGCAGCAATTCCTCGACGAGCTGCGCCTGGCCCTGACGCAATTTGTGGCCCTTGGCCCGGCCATAGAGGCGGCGGATGCTGGCTGGATCGTTCATGGCGTGGCCCCTAACCGAGCGCCGCCGAGTCAGCAACGGCATGCCGTACTTGATGGCATCACCGCCGGCAGGGTTTGCCCTCATATTGATTGCGGACGACGGTATATTGCCTGCCGTTCCAGCGTTGCACAGGAAAACAGAAGCCGGGGCCGCCGACCTCGATATCGGCCCAGCCGCCGGCGCCTTTGGTCGCCAGGAAAGTCGGAATCCCGACCGCGTCATGCCAGCGTTTCCAGCCCGTCGGCGTCGGCGTGACGATGGTGAAATGGAAGCCGGTATTGCCGTAACAGGCGCTACCCTCGTCCATCACGACCACTTCGGGGCGGCCATCGCCATTGAGATCGCGGATCGCGGCGCCAGCAATGCCGTCGTCCGTGATCGACGCATCGGACATGCCGTCGCAGCCCTTCCATTGCCGTCCGGCCTTGGCGAAGCCCGCGGCGCGCATGATCGCGTCTTTCTGGGCGGGAGTCAGCGTCGCCGCCTTCATCGGCAGCGTCCAGCCGTCAGTCGGATAGGCCGCGGATGCCGGCGTGGCTGCGGCAGGCGCCGCGACAAGGATGAAAATCGAAGAAAGCCGCATGCCATTCCCCCACCGAACGAGTCGGTGGGGAGTTTAGCATGGCGCAGATGTCTGTCAGACCGCCGCTTTCAGCTTCTCGACCAGGTCGGTGCGCTCCCAGGGGAAGAAATCCCCCTCGGGCGTGCGGCCGAAATGGCCATAGGCCGCGGTCTTCTCGTAGATCGGCTTGTTGAGGGCGAGATGCGTGCGGATGGCGCGTGGGGTCAGGCCGCCGAGATCCTCGATCGCCATGATCGCCTGCTCGATCCTGTCGTCGCCCACCGTGCCGGTGCCGTGCGTGTCGACATAGAGCGACAGCGGCTTGGAGACGCCGATCGCATAAGCGAGCTGGATGGTGCAGCGCGTGGCGAGGCCGGCCGCGACGATGTTCTTCGCCAGATAGCGCGTGATATAGGCGGCAGAGCGGTCGACCTTGGTCGGGTCCTTGCCTGAAAAGGCGCCGCCGCCATGGGGGGCGGCGCCGCCATAGGTGTCGACGATGATCTTGCGGCCGGTCAGGCCGGCATCGCCGTCGGGTCCGCCGATCTCGAAGCTGCCGGTCGGGTTGATGTGATATTCGGTCGCGTCGGACAGCAGCCTGGCGGGCAGGATGTCCGCCACCACGCTTTTCACATAGGCGTGAAGCTCGGCTTCGTTGGCGCCTTCGTCATAGCCCTTGGCATGCTGGGTGGAGACGACGATCGCGGTCGCGGCGGCAGGCACGCCATTCTCGAAGCGCAGCGTGACCTGGCTCTTGGCGTCGGGCTCGAGGAAGGGCGCGGCGCCCGAATGGCGGTCGGCGGCCATGCGCTCGAGGATCTTGTGGCTGTAATAAAGCGTCGCCGGCATCAGGTCGGGCGTCTCGTCGCAGGCGAAGCCGAACATGATGCCCTGGTCGCCGGCGCCCTCGTCCTTGTTGCCCGATGCGTCGACGCCCTGCGCGATATGCGCCGACTGCGGATGCAGGTTGTTCGAGAAATCGAGCGTCTGCCAGTGAAAGCCGTCCTGTGCATAGCCGATGCGCTTCACGGTCTCGCGGACGGTCTGTTCGATTTCCTCGGGAACGCCGGGCGCCCAGTTGCCGTCCTCGTCCATGATGCCCTTGCCGCGGATCTCGCCGGCCAGCACGACCTTTTGCGTGGTGGTCAGCGTTTCGCATGCCACGCGCGCTTCGGGATCCTTGGACAGGAACAGATCGACGATCGCGTCGGAGATCTGGTCGGAAACCTTGTCGGGATGGCCTTCGGAAACCGACTCGGACGTGAAGAGGTAGTTGGAACGCATGGCTGAAAACCCGCAGATATAAGGAAAGCTTTAAATGCGGAAATCGCCTTAGCGGCGGCGGCGGCGCAAGGCAACGCCGAGAGCCCCAAGAAAAACTGCGAACGCCAGTGGCAGGATGTTTCCGAGGCGCGCAAACAGCGTCGGCGCGTGCGGCGCGGGCAGGCGGGTCTCGATGAACCCCGATTGATGATGCGGGATGCTTGCGAGCACGCGGCCATCGGCATCGACCACAGCGGAAATGCCCGTCGGGGTCGATCGGATCACCGGAACCCCGTCTTCGATCGCGCGCAGCCGCGCCTGTGCCAGATGCTGGGGCGGCCCCCAACTGCCGAACCAGGCGTCGTTCGACGGGTTGAACAGGAAATCGGGGCGGTTGGCGCGATCGACGACCTGGCCGGAAAAGATGATCTCGTAACAGATCTGCACGCCCACCTTGCCGAAGCCCGGCAGCGTATAGCTTTGCGGCCCCGGGCCGGGCCAGAAATCGACATCGCCGGGCACGAGCCGCGACAGGCCGATCGCCGACAGGATCGGCCGCATCGGCAGATATTCGCCATAGGGAACGAGATGCGCTTTGTCGTAACGGTGGAGCAGGCGCCCGGCCGAATCCATCGCGTACATGGAATTGCGCCCACCGATCGTGCGCTCTTCCAGATAGCCGTCCACGGCCTTGCTGTCGCGATAGCGCTTGGTCGCGCCGAGCAGCAGGATATCGCGCGGGCCGAGCAGCGCCGCGATACGCGCGCGGGCAAAGACATCCTCGTCCAGATATTCGGGTACCGCCGCTTCGGGCCAGAGCAGCAGCCGCGGCTCCGCGCCAGGCCTGCCCGAAAGCGTGGCGAGCTTGCGGAAATTGGCGGCGTCCTGGGCCGGGTCGTATTTGGTCTCCTGCCCGATATTGGGCTGGACGACGCGGATCAACGGGCCGGCGGGCCCGGTGGCGGGCCCCAGAAACCAGCCAAGGATGAATGCGATGGCGACCGGCGCGGCGAGGAGGAGCATCGTCGCGCCGGGTTTGCCTGTCCCAATTCGAGGGGCGCTCCGCTGTCTGACCATCGTCGCCAGCAGCCAGACGATCGCCGCAAACATCATCGCCACGCCCGAAAGGCCATAGGTGCCGGTCAGGCTGGCCAAGCGGGCGATATAGTGCAGCGGCAGCAGCGTCACGCCCAGCGGATTCCATGCGAAGCCCGTGAACATCGTCGCGCGCAGCCATTCGGTGACGATCCAGGCCGCGGCATAGATCAGGACATAGGCCGCTGCATGGTCGCGACCCCAGCGCCAGGCGAGGCCCGCCGCCATCGCCGGATAGACGGCGAGATAAAGCGACAGCAGGACGACCGCGCCATAGCCGTACCAATGCGGCATCGCATCCTGGAACGTGAAGGCATGGGCGATCCAGTTGAGCCCGACGGTGAAATGCCCGACGCCGAACAGCCAGCCGATCAGCAGCGCGGACCGGAGCGTCGGCGCGGTCCGGACGAGGTGGAGCAGCAGCGCGAAGCAGGCGAGCGTGACTGGCCAAAGCCCCAACGGCGCGAAGCCCGTGGCGGAGGCGAGCCCGGCGAGGAGCGCGAGAATCGGGGTGAAGCGCGACACGGCCCGCTTGTCGCCGTCATGTCCGGAGTTTTCAAGCGGAGCGTGGCGTGGCAAGCACGTCGCATGGATTTTTGGGTTTTCGCCGTCTTGCTGCTTGCCTTCGGGCAGGACGCACCCGCCGCATCGGCTTTGCCGAGTGCGGCGCGCTGCACCGCGCTGTTCGAGATCACGCTCGATCAGTTGAAACAGAAGAGCGGCGATCCCGCGATGACCGCGGGTTTCGTTCAGGATACCGCCGCGCTGCGTGCGATCGTGGTCGCCGAGCAGCGCACCGCGGCCGATCCGCAGGCGGCGGCCGACGCCGCGATTGCCGCCGAGCGCCGGGCCGTGCGCGACGCGCCTGAGAATTTCGACCTCAAGCCCTGCTACCGTGTGAAGGCGCTGGGGCCGCTGCGTGGTTGAATGGATCATGTTGATGGCCGCCGCATCGCTCGATGCGACGCAGCAGCGCGATATCGCCTGCGTCGCGACGCTCGCGATCGTTACCTACGAGCAGGGGCGCGGGGAAACACGCTGGCCGGCCGTGGGCGAGGATGGCGCGCGCTATGCGCAAGTGGTCGGCGAACGGGTGATGAAGCAGAGCGGCCAGACGCGCGAGCAGGTCCGCGATGCGATCCTGGCAGCGGTCGTCGAGCGCCAGAAGGCGAAGACATTGTCGGATACCGAGGTGACGGCCTGTCTGGCGCTGATGCGCGACGCCTTGCCGGCGCTTCCGGCGCCGACACTGCCGCAATGCGCGGCGATGCTGCGGCTTGCCTATGATGACGAGCATGGCCGCAACGGCCTGTCCGACGATGCCAGAAAGCTGGCGACGATCGCGTCGATCCTCGACCACAAGGCGCGCGAGGCGCTGCGGGCCGAGGGTAGATCGGGGGCCGAGGCCGATGCGGCGATGACCACGGCGCGCGAGCGCGTTGCCGCCGAGGTCAAGGCGCGCGAAGCCGACGGCGTTTCGGCGGGGCTCGATTATTCCGCCTGCCTGGTGATGGCGAAACCCTGACACCCTGTTTCGTCACCCTGAACTTGTTTCAGGGTCCATGTCGAAACCGGCACAATGGTGCGGATTGAAGCATGGATGCTGAAACAAGTTCAGCATGACGATGTGTGTGACTTGGCGCGTCGAAAGCGTTACCCGCCCGTCGTCTGCACCTGCCAGCCGCCACCGAGCGCGCGGAACAGGTCGACCTGGGTCGTGGCGATCCGGGCGTCGGACAAAGCGAGGTCGGCCTGGGTCTGCGCCAGCGAGCGTTCGGCATCGAGCACCGCGAGCGAATCGATCTTGCCTTCGCGCAGCTGGATGCGGGCGAGGCGCGCTGCGGTTTCGGCCTGGGTGCGAGCGTCGTTGAGCGCGATCCGCCGATCGAGTTCATGGGCATAGGCCGACAGCGCGGTCTCGGTTTCGCGCAGTGCATTGAGCACGGCGCCGTCGAAATTGGCGAGCGCCGCCGCCGAGGATGCCTCGGCCTGCTCGATCCGTGCCCGGTTCGCTTCCTGGTTGGGGAAGGACCAGTTGAGCAGCGGCCCGAGCAGCCAGCGGAAGGGCCCCCCGGTGAAGAGGTCGCCGATCGACGGCCCGGTCGCGCCGATCGACGCGCCGAAGCTGATCCGGGGGTAGAGATCGGCGGTGGCGACGCCGATCCGCGCGGTCTCCGCCGCCAGCCGCCGTTCCGCCTCACGCACATCGGGGCGGCGCGCGATCAATGCGCGGCCGTCGCCGACCGGGATCGCCTGATCGAGCTTCAGGATCGTCCGGCGCGCGCCCGCCTCTGGAGGGAGCTGGGCGG
>JASBTC010000146.1 GCA_030148625.1 Sphingobium sp.
CGCGAAGCGGCGTGGTGGAGGGGAATTGCGATGCATCCTTCTACGCCGCGTTCGCCGGAAAATCCGGACAGCGCTGGTCGAAGTTCTTATGCGGTGGCGACATCGCATTTCCCCTCCACCACCAGCCTCCGGCTGGTGGTCCCCCTCCCCATCAAAATTTGATGGGGAGGAGAGGGACGCATCGCTTTCCAAGCTACACCGAACAGAAATAATACACCTTCGTCGGAATGACGATGGCAGCCCGCCTCAGCGCTGCATCGCCCGCGCAACGGCGACGAATTCGTCCACGCTCAGAGTCTCGGCACGCCGCGTCGCTTCGATGCCGACGGCTTCGAGCGCGTCGAGTGCACCGGGCAGCCCTTTGACGCTCTGGCGCAGCATCTTGCGGCGCTGGCCGAACGCCGCGGCGGTCAACGCCTCCAGCGTGCGGACCGAAACCCCGGCGGGCGCCTCGCGCGGCGTCAGATGGACGACGGCGGACATCACCTTGGGCGGCGGGGTGAAGGCGGAGCGGTGGACGGTCATCGCCAGCCGCGCATCGCAACGCCATTGGCTGAGGACGGCCAGCCGCCCATAGGCGCCGGTATCGGGCTTGGCGACGACGCGTTCCGCCACCTCTTTCTGGAACATTAGCGTGAGCGATTTCCACCAGGGCACCCATGTCGGCGCGGTCAGCCAGCGCACCAGCAGCGCGGTGCCGACATTATAGGGCAGATTGGCGACGACATGCGCGTCGGGCACGATCTGCGGCTCGTCGATATCGAGCGCGTCGCCCTCGATCACCGTCAACTGCCCGGGTTTCCAGGCGTCGAGCTCGGCAAGTGCGGGAATGCAGCGCCGATCGCGTTCGACCGCAACCACGCGGGCGCCGGCGCGCAGCAGCGCGCGCGTCAATCCGCCTGGGCCGGGGCCGACTTCATAGGCGGTTTCGCCGTCGATCGGGCCGGGGATACGCGCGATCCGATCGAGCAATTGCTCGTCGAGCAGGAAATTCTGGCCCAGCGCCTTGCTCGCGTCGAGGCCGTACCGCGCGATCACCGCGCGGAGCGGCGGCAGCTCCGTCACGCCGGATATGTCATTGCGGCACGGCTTCGCGGCATCGCTTCGCGTCCGCGGCCATCCTGCTCGCCGCGATCATCGCGCCGGGCTCCGCCTTGTCCTGTCCGGCGAGCGCGAAGGCGGTGCCGTGATCGGGCGAGGTCCGGACAAAGGGCAGGCCGAGCGTCATGTTGACGCCTTCGTCGAAATGCAGCGTCTTGAGCGGGATCAGTGCCTGATCGTGATAGAGGCACATCGCCACGTCATATTCGGCGCGCGCGCGTGGATGAAACATCGCATCGGCCGCGAACGGCCCCAGCGCGTCTATCCCCATTTCGCGCAACTGCTCGATCGCGGGGATCAGCATGTCGATCTCCTCACGCCCCAGTGCGCCATTTTCTCCGGCATGGGGATTGAAACCGGCAAAGGCGAGCCGGGGATTGGCGATACCGAAATTGCGCGTCAGTCCCTTGGCGGTGGCCAGCGATCGCGTCACGATCAGGTCGATCGACAGCGCGTCCGAAACCGCGCGGAGCGGCAGATGCGTGGTGATGGGCACGACTTTCAGAGTCGGGCCCGCGAGCAGCATCACCGCATTCTCCTTGGAGATGCCGCAGCGCTCGGCGACGAACTCGGTCTGGCCGGGATGGGTGAAGCCGATCGCATAGAGCTGCGATTTCGAGACCGGCCCGGTCACCAGCGCGCCCGCGGCGCCCGAACGCGCCAGGCCAGAGGCCAGTTCGAGCGAATCGAGCGAACAGCGCGCACCCTCGACATCGGGAACGCCGGGCACGATCGTCCCGCCATCCTCGATGTTGAGCAGGGGAAGGCCCTGGTCGAATGCGGCCATGGTCTCGGCGGGATCGCTGATCCGCGCGACCGGGCCGTCCCAGACCGCATTCACCGAACGGGCGTCGCCCACGACGAAAAACGGAAACAGCCCATGTCTATGCCGTTCGGCCCAGGCCTTGGCGGCGACTTCCGGGCCGATGCCTGCGGGGTCGCCGAGCGAGATTGCGAGCGGGGTCACGCGCCGGCGCCCCTCACTGATAGTCGACGACCGCGTCGCGCCTCAGATCGCGCAGATAGCGTCGCGCACGGCGGTTGATCCGCTCTTCCTCGAGCTGCGCCATGATCGCGTCGAACGACGGGCCGCCGGCAACCTGGGGATCGTCGCGGCCGCACAGCACGAGCACGCGGACGCCTTCCTCGAGCGAGCCGAAGGGCGGTGTCGCCTGGCCGATCTGCAGCTTGAGCAGCACGTCCTGAAGCTGGGGCGGCAGGTCGCGGATCTTGACCTGGTCATTGTCGACCACTTCGGCGCCGAATTGGCTCGCGGTGGCCTGAACCGTGCCGCAGCCGCTGATGGTGCGCGTCGCGGTCGCGAATTTCTCGACCTGCGGCGTCGCCTGCGCCTGCGTCATGCCCTTGGGAAAGCTGATCGCGACCTGTTTCAGGCTCATCACCGCGTCGCGCGGATCGGCGGTCAACACCTGGCGCTGGTCGATCTTCACCAGAATGGAGACGCCGCCGGGCACGGCGATCGGCCCCGCGACCTGTCCGACGGTCATGCGCTGCGATGCTTCGGCAAGCGCTGCGGGAAGCTGCTCGGCGCGGATCCAGCCGAGATCGCCGCCGACCGCCGCGGTCGATGCTTCGGAGAATTGCCGGGCATAGGCCGCGAAGGAGCCACCCTGCTGGACCTGCTCCATGATCCGCTTTGCGTTCGCCATGGTCTCGTTCATCGTCTCGGGCGAACCGGAAAGATAAATCTCGCCCATGCGATATTCGGCCGTGCCCTTGGTGGCGTTCAGCCGGTCGATGATCGACTGGACCTCTTCCTGCGCGACATTGACGAAGGGCGTGATCTTACGGCCGAGCACGCGATTCCACGCCAGCTCGCCTTCGATCTGCCGTTTGATCGAGCGTTCCGAAGATCCGTTCGCCTTCAGGAATTCGGTCATCTGCTGCGGGGTGCGTTTGAAGTTCTGCGCGACCATCGCATAGCGCTGGTTGACCTCTTCGCTCTTCACTGCGACCTCGGCGGCTTTCGCCTCCTGGATCTGCAATGTCTCGTCGATCAGGTTGCGCAGCACCTGGACGCGCAGCCGCTGCTTTTCCTCGTCGGGAACATTGGATCCCTGATTGGCGAGCATCACCAGCGCCAGGCGCTGGTCGACGTCGGTCGCGGTGATCACCTCGCCGTTGACGCGTGCTGTCGCCTTGTAGACGTTCGGCTCCATCTTGCCGAAGAATTGCGGATTGGTCGGCACGTTGAGCGGTGCGCTGGGCACGCTCGCATCGTCACGCACGGTCTGCGCGACCGCGACGCCCGCCGCGATCGTCCCCGAAAGTAAAAGGCCGGCCCGCGCAATGCGCCGGACGCCGGAAAAACCTGCCATCATCCTGTGGCTATCTCCAAAGAATCCCACTGACACCCATAAAGACGAGCGCATGAACTAGGGCTTACAGGCCCAATTGCTTGAAAGCTACCCGCAACAGATATGTGTTGCCGCGCCGGGCATCGCCGGTGTTCGCATAATCGCGGCGCCACGTCACGCCAAGCTCGAGACATTCATCCTCATAGGACAGGCCCAGCCGGTGGCGGACGGGCTCATATCCGTCTGCGGTGGTCAGCGGATCCTCGCGCGCGCCGGTCAGGTCGATCGTCGTCGATCCGAACACCGACCAGTATTTCGCGACCTGGACACGGCCGCCCAGCCGGATCTCCTCGCGATCGCGCAGATCCTCGAGCTGCGGACCGATATTCCGGTCGAGCCGGAGATAACCGATCATCGCATAGGTGTTGCGGCCGCCGATCGTGGCGTCGATCTCGTTGCGGCGGATCGCCAGGCTATCCTTGTCGAGCCGGTAACGATGGGTCAGGCTGACGAAGCGCTTGAAGCGGACGGTGGTGCGGCCGACGATGTCCGATGTGCGGTTGGTCAGGCCGGTGCCGTCGGGGAACAGCCCCGGCCGTGCCGACAGGCGATAGCTTTGCCCGACGATCGTGTTGATCGACAGCCCCGGCCGGTCGAGCGACCATTCCACGCCATAGGTGACGCGCGTGCCGTCCTCATAGCGGTCATAGCCGGCGAAGCGGTTGATCGCGAACAGGTTGCTGTCCTCCAGATCGACGGCGCGCGCATCCTCGTTGGGAATGTTCAGATTGCCTTCGACCGGGGACGCGACGAACTGGACGCGCGGCGTCAGCCGCTGCGTGCCGCCGAACGCCTCGCCGACGAACGGCCATTTGACGTCCACCGCGAACGACGCGACCGAGCGGAAGGACCAGCCGGGATCGCCGCGATAGGCGGGGTTCACCGTCTTGAGTATTTCGTCGGTATGATAGGCGTCGCTGCGCGCATAGGCGGTGAAGGTCACTTCCTGGCCCAGCGGCGTCAGCTTGCGCAGGTCCCAGCGCACGCCGGCAAAGGCGCGCTGCGTGTCCTGGCCCGCAGTGCGCGTCAGGAACAGCGTATTGCCCTGGATCTCGAACGTGCCGCCGAGAAACCCCTCGCGGATACGCTGGCGATAATCGATCACCGGCAGCGCGACCGGTTGCTGCCCCTGCACGCCGCCCGCGCGCAGCGTCTGCGTCGCCCAGCCCGCGATCGAGAAATAGCTGTCGGTGTCGATCCGCTCGAGATTGATCGTCGAACGCAGCCGGTCTTCGCGCGTGATATCGTAGCGGCGCAGGAACGTCCGGTCGCTCGCCAGTCGCGCCGAACCGGTCAGGCTCCAATTGGGATCGAACTGCAGCTTGCCGCTGGCATCGAGATAGCCGCGAAAATCCTTCGTCCCATCGGTGCCCGGCGCGATCGATGTGATGGGCTGGCGGCGTCCATAGGTGCCGAACCCGGTGACCTGGAACGCACCGAGGTCGGTCAACGCGCGGAATTGCGTCTCGATCATCGGCAGCGCGTTGCTGTAGAGATGCGGCGTAATCGTCAGGTCCCGGTCGGACGCCAGGCGCAGATAATAGGGCAGCGCGATTTCGAACCCGTTGACCCGGTCATAGCGGACGTCGGGCACCAATATGCCCGATGCGGCCTGATCGCCGACGCTATGAGTGAGGCCGGGCAACGGAATCAGCGGCATGCCGAACAGTTCGAGCCGCGCGCCCTTGTAACGCACGCGCTTGCGCCCGGCATCGTACACCACGTTGACCGCGGTGATTTTCCAGGTCGGCTCGCGCGGGCACCCTGCCGAATCGGTGATCGGGCAGGGGGAATAGGCGGCCCGGTCCAGCGTGTAGATATCGCCGGCGCGCGATCCCTTGATCGCCGCCAGGCGCCCGCCTTCGTCGAGCACGACCAGCAGATTCTCCACCATGCCGTCGCGCAGCGTATCGGTCAGGTCGACCTTGTCGCCATAGGCGGTATCGCCGCCCGGATTGACCACCGCGACATTGCCTTCGGCGACGACCTTGCCGGTGCTGCGGTCCCAGATCACCTTGTCGGCGCGCAGGCGGTTGCCTTCGCGGAACATGCGGACGTCGCCGCTGGCGGTGACGACCTGGCTGTTGGAATCATATTCCAGATTGCCGGCGGTGAAGGTGATTTCCTCATCGGTCGCGGGCGTCTGCCCCGCTGCGGGCGGCGGCGGGGGGGATACCGGGCGCGGCTTCAGATCCTGCGCGGTCGCCGGCGAGGCCAGAAGCGCGCACGGCAGCGCCGCCGAGAGCAGGAAGGTCTTACGCGTCACTTGGGCTCCACATTCCGGCGACAGGGTGCCGCATATCGCACCGGACGGAGCCGGCTGCAACCTGAGCCGCATCCGGCTCGCGCTTCGCCTTTTGCCAGCGGCGGCGGACTGGCTTAACAGGCGCCTCACCCTATATCACCGCCATTCAGCGAAAGGCCCATACGTCCATGCGCATCCGTTTTGCCGCCGCCCAGCCCGAAGGTGATCACGCGCTGGCCCTTCCTATCCGCAAGGGCGCCGATTTTCCGGCGACGCTGGCGGGGCTCGATGCGGCGGGCACCGCGCTTGCCAAGGCCGCGGCAGCGGCTGCGCGCTTCGATGGCGAGGCCGGCACGACGGTGGAACTGGTCGTGGCCGAAGGGCAGGGCGCCCGCCGCGTCGTGCTGTTCGGCCTGGGCGATCGCGACGAATCGGTCGCCTGGGAACGTGCCGGCGGCGCGCTCGCCGCCCGGCTGCTGACCTCGGGCGAGACTCGGCTGGTGGTCGATCTGTCGGGCAGCGTCTCGCGCGCGTCCGATGCCGCCGGACTCGCGCTCGGCGCGGTGCTCCGGGGCTGGCGCCACGACGTGTATCGCACCCGTCTGCCCGAAAAATCGAAGCCGACGCTCGATGAAGTGGTGATCGTCGGCGCCGCCGACGGCGCCGAGGCCGCCTGGGCCGGGCCGAATGCGGTGGCCGAAGGCGTGATGCTCACGCGCACCCTCGTCTCCGAGCCCGCGAACATCATCTACCCCGAAAGCTTCGTCGAACGCTGCCGGCATCTCGCCGAGCTCGGCGTCGAGATCGAGGTTCTCGATCGCGCGGCAATGCAACAGCTCGGCATGGGCGCATTGCTCGGCGTTTCGCTGGGATCCGAGCGCGAACCGCGCCTGCTCGTGATGCGCTGGGACGGCACTGACGGGGCTGAAAAGACCCCGCTCGCGTTCGTCGGCAAGGGCGTCACCTTCGACACCGGCGGTATCTCGATCAAGCCGGCGGCGGGCATGGAGGACATGAAGTGGGACATGGGCGGGGCCGGCGCCGTCGCGGGCGCGATCAAGGCGCTGGCGCTGCGCAAGGCCAAGGCCCATGTCGTCGGCGTCTGCGGCCTCGTCGAGAATATGCCCGACGGCAAGGCGCAGCGTCCCGGTGACGTGGTGACCTCGATGTCGGGACAGACCATCGAAGTCATCAACACCGATGCCGAGGGGCGGCTGGTGCTGTGCGACGCGATCACCTGGGTCCAGCGCAAATATGCGCCCAGGACGATCGTCGACCTGGCGACGCTGACCGGCGCGATGATCATTGCGCTGGGCAACGAGCATGGCGGCATCTTCGCCAACGACGACGGTCTCGCCGACCAGTTGATCGCGGCCGGCAAGGCGGCGGGCGACCCGCTGTGGCGCTTCCCGCTCGGCGATGCCTACAACAAGCTCATCGACTCGCCGATCGCCGACATGAAGAATGTCGGCCCGCGCGGCGCCGGATCGATCACCGCGGCGCAGTTCATCCAGCGCTTCGTCGACGACGGCGTCAAATGGGCGCATCTCGACATTGCCGGCATGGTCTGGGCCGACAAGGCGGGTCCGACCTGGGAGAAGGGCGCGACCGGCTATGGCGTGCGCCTGCTCGACCGGTTCGTCGCGGACACGCTTGAAGGTTGATATAGGCAAAGGCTGATGCAGGTCGATTTCTACCAGCTCGGCGGTCTGCCGGTCGAACAGGTGCTGCCCGCGATCGCGCAGCGCCTGCTCGACTCGGACGCACGCCTGCTGGTGGTGACCGGCGACGAAGCGCAGCAGGTCCGGATCGATGCCGCGCTATGGTCGGCGCGACCCGATTCTTTCCTGCCGCATGCGCGTGCCGGCACGGACGATGATGCGGTACAGCCGATCCTGATCTCCGCGACGGCGGACGCGGCCAATGCGGCACGCAACGTCGCGCTGGCCGACGGCGCATGGCGCGACGAGGCGCTTGGCTTCGATCGCGTTTTCCACTTTTTCGATGCCGAGTCGGTCGATGTGGCGCGGGCGGCGTGGCGCGGCCTCAACAGCCGCGAGGATGTCGAGCGGCGCTACTGGGTTCAGGACGAGGCCGGCAAATGGAGCCGGATGGCCTGAGCTTGTAGGCCTGAGCATGTGGCGCGTGCTTGCGGTTATGCGCGCCCGCCGCTAAGGGGCGCGCATCCCCATCATCCAGAACATTGGAGCTGTGACGGCCATGGCCGCAAATCGCACCTTTTCGATCATCAAGCCCGACGCCACCCGCCGCAACCTGACCGGTGCGGTCACCAAGATGCTCGAGGAGGCCGGCCTGCGCGTCGTCGCTTCCAAGCGCATCCAGATGACCAAGGAGCAGGCCGAGGGCTTCTATGCGGTCCATAGCGAGCGCCCCTTCTTCAACGACCTGGTCAGCTTCATGATCTCGGGTCCGGTCGTGGTCCAGGTGCTCGAGGGCGAGAACGCCGTGCAGCGCAACCGCGACATCATGGGCGCGACAAACCCGGAGAATGCCGAGCCCGGCACGATCCGCAAGGAACTGGCCGAGTCGATCGAAGCCAATTCGGTCCATGGTTCGGACAGCGACGAGAATGCGGCGATCGAAATCGCCTATTTCTTCAAGCCGGAAGAACTGGTCGGCTGATCGATCGATCCCGACTCGAAAAAAGGGGCCGCCGGACATTCCGGCGGCCCTTTTTCGTTTGGGATCGTTGGAGTTTGATCCATCTGCCTTGAAGTCCCCACCGTCATTGCGAGCGAAGCGCGGCAATCCAGGGATGCATCAACCGCTGGATTGCTTCGTCGCTACGGTCCTCGCAATGACGACGGTGTAGGTGAAACAGGCAGGAAATGCCTCTTTCCAGCACGGCCAACCGAATACCGGACACCTGTGAGCCTCCGCTGGCATGACGGTTGAGAACCGTCTGCCGATTGAGTTCTAGGCCGTGAACTCATAAACGGCCGCTTTCGGCGGAAGGGTGGAACGACTGGGATTGGGTGGTCAGCGGACGTTGGGCATTCCGTCTGTCTGCCACAATGTCTCACCGCCATTCGGATCAACAACGCTCACAACCTCATCCGTGAAAAAGAGATCAATCACCGCACCGTCGACGCCAGGGGAAACGTTTGTCGTGATGTGCTCGAAGTCATCCTCAAGGTCCTCGCCCCAAGCAATGTCGAACACGATCAGTCGGCGATCTTGCGACAAAACCACCAAGGTCTCCTGACCGTCGCGGGACTGGAGCAGCGGAACAATGAGCCGGCAATGACGTGGCGACGGTTCTTGCATGCACGCAGGGTAAAGCGAAACCGTATGTCCGCAAGTGGGGCGGAAGCGGCCAGGCCGCTTTTATGAGTCTACGGCCTAAAACTCGGCGGCAACATCCATGAACCGGGTCAGCCGCTTGGGCGCAACCGCGCGCCAGCTCTTGCCCAGCCAGTCGGCGATATGATCCCAGTCGGTATTGCCGGTATCGAGCCGGATCGCGATCCAGCCCGCCGCGCCATAATAGGCCGGGCGGTAATAGAGATCGGGCTCGGCCTCGATCAGCGCGGCCATCTCGTCCTGGCCGCTGGTCTTGACCAGCAGCGCGATGGCATCCTCGCCATGATGGTGGATCGAGACATAGGCGAAGAATTTGCCCGATTTCTCGCCGCCCACGCGCCAGCCCGGCGAACCATGTGACGTCCGCGCGTCGGTTTCGGGCAGGGCAAGCGCCAGTTCGCCCACCTTGGCGACGATCCATTCGGGGGTCGTCTCCCGGCTGACGAAGTCGGCCAGCACGCGCGAATAGAGCTGATGCTCGGCGATCAGCACGCGCGCCGCCAGCGTGTCGGCGGTGTCGCCATCTCCGATCGCGACTTCGGTCTGGCCGAGCACGGGACCGTCGTCGAGTTCGGCGGTCACCACATGCACCGAACAGCCGGTCACGCGGTCGCCGGCCGCCATCGCGCGCTCATGCGTGTCGAGGCCCTTATATTTGGGCAGCAGCGAGGGATGGATGTTGAGCATCCGCCCGGCCCAGCGCGTGACGAATTCTGGGGAGAGCAGCCGCATATAGCCGGCAAGCGCCACATATTCGACGCGCGCGGCACGGAGCTCGGCGTCGACCAGCGCGTCGAATTCGGCGCGCTTCATGCCCTTGTGGCTCGCGCCCCAGGTCGCAATCCCTTCCGCTTGGGCAAGCTTGAGGCCCGCCGCTTCGGGGTCGTTCGCCGCGACCAGCACGATCTCGAACGGGCAATCGGCATGTTTCGCGGCATAGACGAGCGCCGCCATATTCGATCCGCGTCCCGAGATCAGGACGCCGATCCGGGCCTTAGCCATGATGCGTCGCGCTCCAGTCGGTCCGCGCGCTCCATGTCTCGGCGGCACCCGAAACAGTGCAGCCCTTCTCGCCGGCTTCGATCCGGCCGATCCGGAACACCGCTTCGCCGGCCTCTTCGAGCGCGGCGGTCAGGGCGGGGATATGCGCCTCGTCGACCGCCAGCACCATGCCGACCCCGCAATTGAAGGTGCGCGCCATCTCTTCGGGCTCGATATTGCCCTGCGCCTGCAGGAACGCCATCAGTCGCGGCTGCGCCCAGGCACCGGCATCGATATGGGCATGGAGCCCCTCGGGCAGCACACGGGGGATATTCTCGAGCAGGCCGCCACCCGTGATATGCGCCAGTGCGGCGATCCGGCCGGCGCGAATCTGCGGCAACAGCGACCGGACATAGATTCGCGTCGGCGCCATCAATGCATCGATCAGCAATTGGTCCTGATCGAACAGGGCGGGGCGATCGAGCTTCCAGCCCTTGTCCGCCGCGAGTCGCCGCACCAGCGAGAAACCGTTGGAATGCACGCCCGACGATGCGAGCCCCAGCAGGACCTGACCGGCCTTGACCCGGTCTCCCGTCAGCGCCTCGCCGCGCTCGACCGCGCCGACGCAGAACCCCGCCAGATCATAGTCGCCGTCGGCGTACATGCCCGGCATTTCGGCGGTCTCTCCGCCGATCAGCGCGCAGCCGGCCTGGCGGCAGCCCTCGGCGATCGAGGCGATCACGCGTTCGGCAACGCCGCTCTCGAGTCGGCCACATGCATAATAATCGAGGAAGAAAAGCGGCTCGGCTCCCTGGACGATCAGGTCGTTGGCGCACATCGCGACCAGATCGATGCCGACGCCGTCATGGCGCCCGCTGTCGATCGCGAGCTTCAGCTTGGTGCCGACGCCGTCGTTCGCGGCCACCAGCAGCGGGTCGCGATAGCCCGCTGCCTTCGGATCGAAAAAGCCGCCAAACCCGCCGATATCGGCGTCCGCGCCGGGGCGGCGCGTGGAACGGGCGAGCGGGCCGATCGCCTTTACGAGGGCATTGCCGGCGGCGATCGAGACGCCAGCTTTGGCGTAGGTATAGGAGTCATCGGATGTCATGCGCCGCGCCTACAGCATTTTCGACGACAAGTGGGAACCGGTTTTACGCAAGAAAATGCGAAACTCGTCCCATCGGACTTGGATTTCCACGCCCAACTCGCCAAAAGAGCGCCGTGACGCTCGCCAATCGCATTTATCAGCCGCTGCCGCTGCTCCTCGCGCTCCTCATGCTGGCCGGGCTCGGTGCCGCCGTGTTTGCCCAGATCGAGAGCGGCGATCGCGGCGTGATTCCGATCGATACCAGCGGTAGTCTCGAAGTGCCGGGCGTGACGGTGGACGTCTATGCCAAGACCGCGGACGACGCGCGGCTGGGCGGCTGGCGACTGGCGCAGCGCAAGGCCTGGCATGCACTCTGGGCCAAATATCACCCCGGCACCGGCGCGCCGGCGCTGCCCGACGGCACGCTCGATTCGATGGTCAGCAGCATTGTCGTCGAGGATGAGCAGATCAGCGCCAATCGGTATATCGCACGGTTGGGCGTGCTGTTCGATCGCGCGCGCGCTGGGCAGGTCCTGGGTGTCAGCGGCGGCGTTGCCCGATCGCTGCCGATGCTCGTCATTCCCGTCCAATGGTCGGGCGGACGGCCCGAAAGCTTCGAGCATCGCACCGAATGGCAAAAGGCCTGGGCGCGTTTCCGCACCGGATCGGGGCCGATCGACTATGTCCGTGCCACCGGCACCGGCGTCGATCCGTTGCTGCTCAATGCTGCGCAGGCCGGCCGCCGCAATCGGACATGGTGGCGGCTGCTGCTCGATCAATATGGCGCTGCCGACGTTCTGATCCCGACGGTGAAGCTCGAACGGCAATGGCCGGGCGGCCCGGTGATCGGTCGCTTCACCGCGGCGTTCGGTCCGGACAGCCGGATCCTCGATCAATTCACGCTGCGCGCCGAGAATTCCGGTGCGCTCGAAAAGATGCTCGACGAAGGCGTCCGCCGCCTCGACGAATCCTATTCGCGCGCGCAGGCGATCGGCATGCTGCGTCCCGATCCGACGCTGATCATCGAGGAACCGGTCGATGTCGAGGCGCTCGAGGAAGCGCTGCCGACCGAGACTGCGGCGGGCAATGCGACCGACCTGTCGATCCCGACCGGTGCGCTCAGCGTCACCGTCCAGTTCGAAACCCCTGATGTCGGATCGGTCACCCGCACCGAAGGCGCTCTCCGCGCGCTTCCCGGCGTGTCGAGTGCGTCGACGACCAGCCTGGCGCTGGGCGGCATCTCGGTGATGCGTGTCGTCTATGCCGGCGACATCGCGGCGTTCAGGACCGCGCTTGCCGCGCGCGGCTGGCGAGTCGAGGAAGGCGGCGGGGTGCTGCGCATCCGTCGCGCTGCGGCGACGCCGCCGCCGCCGCCGCCGTCGCCCGACAATCAAACCGCCGTCCGTCAATGAAGCCGATCGCGTGAGCCAGATCGCTCTGCCGCTCGATTGGCCGGCGGACGAGACCGATGCCGATTTCCTCGTCAGTGCCTCCAATGCCGATGCCGTCCGCCATCTCGAACATGTCGGGACCTGGCCGGTCTGGGCGACGGTGCTCACCGGCCCTCGCAAATCCGGTCGCAGCCTGCTCGGCCGCATCTTTGCGCTGAAATCCAAGGGCGTTTTGATCGACAATGCCGAGGAACAGCCCGAGGAACGGATCTTCCATGCCTGGAACGCCGCGCAGGAGATCCGGCGTCCGCTGCTGATCGTCACCGATCGCACCCCTGGCGACTGGAAGCCGCGACTCGCCGATCTCCGCTCGCGGCTGGCCGCGACGCCGATCATCCGCCTGGACGATCCCGACGACAGGCTGATCGACATGCTGATCGAGCGGCAGCTCGGCGCGCGCGGCATTCTCACCACCGCCGAGTTCCGCTCTTTCGTGGTCGCGCGGATCGAACGCAGCTTCATCGCGGTGCTGCGCTTCGTCGATATGGTCGATCAGGCCGCGCTGGCACGGCGCAGCCGGATCAACATCAATCTCGCGCGTCAGGTGCTTGGTGAGATGGGTGTCATCGACGAGTCACATTCCAACGGTTAGGCTGATCGGATGAGCAGCAATCCAGTCCGCATCCCGTTCGGCAATGACGACGAACCCGACGTTCCGGTCGCACCCGGCGCCCGCTATTTCAACCGGGAGCTGAGCTGGCTCGCCTTCAACCGCCGCGTGCTCGAGGAAGCGACCAACCGCGCGCACCCCTTGCTCGAACGGCTGCGCTTCCTTTCGATCTCGGGCAACAATCTCGACGAATTCTTCATGGTGCGCGTCGCGGGCCTCAAGGGGCAGCAGCTCCAGGATGTCGAGCAGCGCTCGGCCGACGGCATGACCATCGTCCAGCAGCTTGCGGAGATTGCGCGCCAGGCCGACCGGCTGATGGCCGAACAACAGGCGATCTGGCGCGAGATTCGGGGCGAGCTGCGCCAGGTCGGTATCCGCGTGCTTGGTGTCGACGATATCGACGGCGCGACTTCCGAATGGCTCGCGGCGCATTTCCGCGAACAGGTTTTCCCTATCCTGACGCCGCAGGCGCTCGATCCCGCGCATCCATTCCCCTTCATTCCGAACAAGGGGCTGAGCGTCGTCTTCGATCTGAAGCGCCGGTCGGATGGCGAGTCGATCCGCGAATTGCTGATGCTGCCTGCGTCGGTTCCAAGGTTCGTGCGTATCCCCGGCGGCGACACGGCCTGCTATGTCGCGCTCGAAACGGTCATCCGCCACTCGGTGGGACAGCTCTTTCCCGGCTATGACGTCGTCGGATCGGGCGCATTCCGCATCATCCGCGACAGCGATATCGAGATCGAGGAGGAGGCGGAGGATCTCGTCCGCTATTTCCGCAGCGCCATCAAGCGCCGGCGCCGCGGCAGGGTGATCCGCCTCAAGCTGGAAAGCGGCATGGCGCCCGACGTCGAGAAGCTGGTGAAGCAGGAACTGGGCGGGGAAGATGCGCTGATCACCGAGACCGCCGGATTCCTCGGCATCGGCGAGCTGGAGAAGCTTGTCGACGAGGATCGGCCGGACCTGAAATTCACGGCCTATGCGCCACGCTTTCCCGAGCGCATCCGCGAGCATGGCGGCGACTGTTTTGCCGCGATCCGCGACAAGGACATCGTCATCCATCACCCCTATGAGACGTTCGATGTCGTGCTCGCTTTCCTCAAACAGGCGGCCGACGATCCCGACGTCGTCGCGATCAAGCAGACGCTCTATCGCGCGGGCAAGCAGTCGGCGGTGATCCGCGCACTGATCGACGCCGCGGAGGCGGGCAAGTCGGTGACCGCGGTGGTCGAGCTCAAGGCGCGTTTCGACGAAGAGCAGAATCTGCTCTGGGCCGCGCAGCTCGAGCGCGCCGGCGTTCAGGTGGTCTACGGCTTCATCGACTGGAAAACCCACGCCAAGATCTCGATGGTCGTCCGGCGCGAGGCCGGTACCTATCGCACCTACTGCCATTTCGGCACCGGCAATTATCATCCGGTCACCGCGCGTATCTACACCGATCTCAGCTTTTTCACCGCCGATCCGCGGGTGGGCCGCGATGCGGCGCAGATCTTCAATTACATCACCGGTTATGTCGATCCGCCGGGGCTCGAAGTGGTGACGATGTCGCCCAAGAATCTCCGATCCACGCTCTGCGGGCTGATCGATGCGGAGATCGAACATGCCCGCGCCGGTCGGCCCGGCGCGCTCTGGGCAAAGATGAACTCGCTGGTCGATCCCGACATCATCGAGAAGCTTTACGAAGCCAGCAATGCGGGGGTGGAGATCGACCTGATCGTGCGCGGCATTTGCTGCCTGCGGCCCGGCGTGCCCGGCATGTCCGAGAATATCCGCGTGAAATCTGTCATCGGCCGCTTTCTCGAGCACAGCCGCATCTGGGCGTTCGGCAATGGCAAGGCGCTGCCCAATGACGGTGCGAAACTCTATATTTCCTCGGCGGACTGGATGCCGCGCAATTTCGACCGGCGCGTCGAATATATGCTCCCGATCGAGAATCGCACCGTCCATGATCAGATCCTCGACCAGGTGATGCTCGCCAATCTGCTCGACAACGAACAGAGCTGGGAATTGAACGCCGACGGCGATTACGACCGGATCGAAACGGACGAGCGGCCGTTCAACCTCCATCGCTATTTCATGACGAATCCGTCGCTTTCCGGCCGTGGCGCGTCGCTTCGCAACAGCGATGCGGTTCCCAAGCTGAGCCTGAGGCGCAGACGTTAGTCGCGCGGCCCCTTTTTTCTGTCGCTCCGCTGGAAACGGACGCCTATGCAATGCCGATGGGCCCCGGCTTTCGTCCGGGTGATGAATATGGGGTCGAACTGACGTGAGCGGTCAAACGAGCAACTCGCGCCGCGCCATCATCGATATCGGCTCGAACTCGATCCGTCTGGTGGTCTTCGACGGTCCGGAGCGGTTGCCCGACATTTATTTCAACGAAAAGGTGATGGCCGGACTGGGCCGGAACCTTTCGCGCGACGGCCTGATCGACGCGGGCTCGATCGACGTCATGCTCCGGGCGTTGCGGCGCTTCCGTCGGCTGGCCGATGAAATGGGCGTGTCGAGCCTGCGGACCGTTGCCACCGCCGCGATTCGCGAGGCCGGCAATTCAGCGGATATCCTCGCGCGCATCGCCGAACTCGGCCTGACCGCCGAGCTTCTGTCGGGCGAACAGGAAGCGCAGGCGGCGGGGCTGGGTGTGCTGTCCGCAATCCCCGATGCCGACGGCGTCGTCGGCGATCTCGGCGGCGGCAGCCTGGAATTGATCCGTGTCCGCGACGGGCAAACCCACGGATCGATCTCGCTTCCGCTCGGTGTGCTCCGATTGGGGGCGATCCGGGCCAAGGGCAAAGGCACGCTGCGCGCGACGCTCGCCAAGATGCTCAAGAAACAGGGCTGGCTCGACGAAGCGGCGGGGCTGCCTTTCTATCTGGTCGGCGGCTCGTGGCGTGCGCTCGCCCGGCTCGACATGTATCTCACCGGCTATCCGCTGCCGATCATCCATCATTATCGCATGCCCATCGACCGGGCGACCCATCTCGTCCGCTCGCTCGCCAAGGTCGACCGCAAGAAGCTTCAGGATCTGCCGACGCTATCGGGCTCGCGCATCCCCACGCTGGGCGACGCGGCCTCGCTGCTGTCGGCGGTCGTCGCGCATATCGAGCCCGGCGAGCTCATCGTGTCGGCCTCCGGCCTGCGCGAGGGGCTGATGTTCGACATGCTCGATGCCGAAACCCGCCGGATCGATCCGCTCATCGCCGCGACTCGCAGCGAAGGTGCGCGGTTGAGCCGCTTTCCCGAGCATGGCGATCTGCTCGATCGCTGGATCTCGCCCTTGTTCGGCACCGAGCCGCCCGCGATCGCCCGGCTCCGCCGGGCCGCGTGCCTGCTCGCCGATGTCGGCTGGCACGCCAATCCCGAATTCCGCGCCGAGCGCGGGCTGGAGATTGCGCTCCACGGCAATTGGGCGGCGGTCGACGCGGCGGGCCGGGCGATGATGGGGCAGGCATTGGCGACCAGTTTCGGTGCCGGCAGCACGCCGCTGCCCCTGCTTGCGCCGCTGGCAAGTCCCGAGGCGCTGCGGACGGCGGTGCTTTGGGGGCTCGCGATGCGTCTCGGCCAGCGTTTCAGCGGCGGCGTCGCGGCGCCGTTGCGGCATAGCCGGCTTTCGGCGGGTGACGGCAAGCTGCGCCTGGCGATCGCCCAGGGCGAAACCGAACTCTATGGCGAAGCCGTCGAGCGACGCCACAAGCAGCTCGCGGCCGCCATGTCGCTCAGTCACCAGATGGTGGCGATCTGATCAGCCGCAGCTGGCGGAGGTCACCTTATTGTCCCGGTCGTAGCTGACGGTCAGCCGGTCGGCGCGGAAATCCATCGTCATCGCGCTGTCGGGCGGTCCCCAGCGCAAGCTGCGGGCGCCCGAAACCTTGAGCAATTCGGCGCCGAGCTCGGCGCTCACCGTGCGTCCGGCAAAGGCCGCGAGGCCGTCATTGCGGCACTCTCCACCGGCCTTTGCGGGCATTGTCGCGCAGCCCGCGAGCAGGACGCTTCCCAGAATTGCGAACGTCTTCATGCCGCACCTTCCGCATCGGCCATCGTCATCGCCAGCTTGCCACCGCGCACGGCAAAGGCAAGCCGGCCCTCGACGAGCGCCAGCGCATCGCGGCCGAATTGTTCGAAGCGCCATCCTTCGAGGATGGCGAGGCCGTCGCGCCGTCCGGCCGCCAGCATCTCGAGCTCCTCGGTGCGCGCCAGCAGTCGCGGCGCGACGCTCGATTCGCGCGCCCGGATCTTGAGCAGCAGCTTGAGCAGGTCGGCGACCAGCGTCCCGTCCTTGCCCAGGCCGGGCGTCCGGTCCTCGCGCACCGGCATCTCGGCGGCGGGGAGGGGGCCGGATGCGGCAAGTGCCGCCACCATCCGCGCACCGATATCGTTGCCAGCCCAGCTTCCCGAAAGCCCGCGGACCTTGGCGAGGTCGGATTGGACCCGCGGCGGATGGGCGGCAATATCCGCCAGCGTCTCGTCCTTGGCGATGCGGCCGCGCGGCAGATTCTTGTTCTGCGCCTCGCGCTCGCGCCATGCCGCCAGCGCCTTCAGCCGGCCGAGCACTTCGGGCTTGCGGCTGGGCACCTTGATCCGCAGCCATGCCTGTTCAGGGATGGTGACATAGTTGGATGGGTCGGCGATCCGCTCCATTTCCTGATCCAGCCAGTCGCCGCGCCCAGTCTTGCGCAGCTTGGCGAGCATCCGGGGAAAGATCTTCACGAGATGGGTGACGTCGCCGATCGCATAATCGATCTGGCGCTGGTCGAGCGGACGGCGGCTCCAGTCGGTGAAGCGCGCACCCTTGTCGAGCGTGATCCCCAGCCAGCTGTCGACGAGATTGGAATAGCCGACCTGGTCGCCTTGCCCCAGCGCCATCGCCGCGATCTGGGTGTCGAACAGGGGGTGCGGGGTCTTGCCCGTCAGATTGTGGACGATCTCGATATCCTGGCCGCCGGCATGGAAGACCTTGAGGACGTCCTCATTGTCGACCAGCAGTTCGAGCAGCGGGCCCATATCCATGCCCTCCGCCTTGGGATCGATCGCGGCCGCCTCGCTTTCGTCGGCGATCTGAATCAGGCAAAGGTCCGGCCAATAGCTGTTCTCGCGCATGAACTCGGTATCGACCGCCACGAAGGGCGATCGCGCGAGGCGGGAACAGAGATCTGCGAGGGTCTTCGAGTCGGTGATGAGCGGATGAACGTGCATCGCGTCCCCTTATACCCGTCTCGCGGGTTGACAAAGCCGCTTCGCCCCTGTGTTAGCGCCCTTTCACCGGCATTGCCGACGAACAACCGGAAAAACGAGCATCATGCACGCCTATCGCACCCATAAATGCGCGGAATTGCGCGCCGCCCAGGTTGGAGAGAGCGTTCGCCTCTCGGGCTGGATCCATCGCAAGCGCGATCATGGCGGGCTGCTGTTCGTCGATCTCCGCGATCATTACGGCATCACCCAGATCGTCACCGACGTGGATTCGGAAGCGTTCAAGGTCATCGACCGGGCCCGCGCCGAATCCGTGATCACGGTCACCGGCGATGTCGTTGCCCGGTCGCCCGAGACGGTGAACCCGAATCTGCCGACCGGCGAGATCGAGATCCGCGCCCGCGACGTGTCGATCCAGTCCCAGGCGCAGGAACTGCCGCTGCCGGTGTTCGGCGACGCCGAATATCCCGAGGATATTCGCCTGCGCTATCGCTTCCTCGACCTTCGTCGCGAGCGCATCCACGCCAATATCGTGCTGCGCAGCAAGGTGATCGCGTCGATCCGCCAGCGCATGATCGGCCAGGGCTTCACCGAGTTCCAGACGCCGATCCTGACCGCGTCGAGCCCGGAGGGCGCGCGCGACTATCTGGTGCCCAGCCGCGTCCATCCCGGCAAATTCTACGCGCTGCCGCAGGCGCCGCAGATGTTCAAGCAACTGCTGATGGTCGCCGGCTTCGATCGCTATTTCCAGATCGCGCCCTGCTTCCGCGACGAAGACGCACGCGCCGACCGCAGCCCGGGTGAATTCTACCAGCTCGATTTCGAGATGAGCTTCGTCACCCAGGACGACGTGTTCGCAGCGATCGAACCCGTGCTCCACGGCGTGTTCGAGGAGTTCGCCAAGGGCCGCAGCGTTACCCCGGCGCCGTTCCCGCGCATTCCCTACCGCGAATCGATGCTGAAATACGGCAACGACAAGCCCGATCTGCGCAACCCGATCGAGATCGTCGACGTCACCGAGCATTTCCGCGACTCGGGCTTCGGCATCTTCGCCGGCATCGTCGCCGGCGGCGGCACGATCCGCGCGATCCCGGCGCCCAAGGCGGGCGAGCGCAGCCGCAAATTCTTCGACGAGATGAACGACTGGTCGCGTACCGAAGGTTATTCGGGCCTCGGCTATATCACCATCACGGGCGGTGAAGCCGGTGGCCCGATCGCCAAGAATCACGGTCCAGAAGCGACCGCGAAGCTGATCGAGGCGCTTGGTCTCGGCCCCGACGACGGCGTGTTCTTCGCCGCCGGCAAGGAAGCCGATGCCGCGAAGCTGGCAGGTCTTGCGCGTACGCGCGCCGGCGAACAGCTCGGCCTGATCGACGCCAACGCCTTCGCATTCTGCTGGATCGTCGATTTCCCGATGTTCGAATGGGACGAGGACAACAAGAAGGTCGATTTCAGCCACAACCCCTTCTCGATGCCGCAGGGCGAGTTGGAAGCGCTGGAGACCAAGGATCCGCTCGATATCCTCGCCTATCAGTATGACATCGTCTGCAACGGCATCGAGCTGAGCTCGGGCGCGATCCGGAACCATCGGCCTGAGATCATGTACAAGGCGTTCGAGATCGCCGGCTACAGCCAGGAAGAGGTCGACACCAACTTTGCGGGCATGATCAACGCGTTCAAGTTCGGCGCGCCGCCCCATGGCGGCTCGGCACCGGGCATCGACCGCATCGTCATGTTGCTGGCCGACGAGCCGAACATCCGCGAGGTCATCGTCTTCCCGATGAACCAGAAGGCCGAAGACCTGATGATGGGCGCGCCGAGCGCGGTGACCGCCAAGCAACTGCGCGAGCTCAACATCCGCATCGTCGAGCCGACAAAGAGCTGACCTCTCCCCTCCCGCTTGCGGGAGGGGCCGGGGGAGGGCATGTCAGGCATCCTGCGGAGCAAGGAGCCTGACATGTCGATCGACCTCAGCGACTTTGAACGAGGCGAGAAGTTCGAAGGCGACTATGACGAGGCGCTGAAGGCCGGGCAGGAACGCCTCGCGCGTGCGCAGGCCGCTTATATCTGCCACGGCGCCCGCGCGATCATCGTGCTCGAGGGCTGGGATGCGGCGGGCAAGGGCGGGGCGATCAGCCGGATGACCGCCGAGCTCGATCCCCGATATTTCGAGGTCTGGCCGATCTCGGCACCGACACCCGATGAGAAGGAGCGCCATTTCCTTTGGCGGTTCTGGCGGCGGCTGCCGCGTGCGCGCGAAATGGCAGTCTTCGACCGCTCCTGGTATGGCCGGGTGCTTGTCGAACGCGTCGAGGGCTATGCCAGCGAATCAGAGTGGCGCCGCGGCTATGACGAGATCAACGAATTCGAGGCGCAGCAGAAGGATGCCGGCACGACGATCGTGAAGCTGTTCCTTCACGTGACTCAGGCCGAGCAGGACAAGCGCCTCGCCAAGCGGCTCGATCATCCCTGGAAGCGGTGGAAGACCGGCGAGGAGGATTTCCGCAACCGTGCGCGCCGGTCGGACTATCTCAAGGCGATGCACGACATGTTCGCGGTCACCGACACGCGCTGGGCGCCGTGGAAGGTGATCGACGCCAATAACAAGAAAGCGGCGCGGATCGCGACTATGATGCATGTCGCCGACCGGCTGGAAGCCGGCGTGAAGATGGAGCCACCGCCGCTCGACCCCGCTGTCGTGAAGCTGGCGGAGAAAGCGTTCGGCTATAAGCCGGAGAAAGCGGATGATGAGGATTGAGCAAGATCAGGTAACAAGATCCCTGCTTTCGCCAGGATGACCAAGGGAATCAAAGGCAGCGTCTACGGATAGTCGATCTTCATCACTTCATATTCGATCGTGCCGACCGGTAGCTCGACGCGCCGCAGATCGCCAACTGTGGCGCCGCGCAAAGCCCGCGCCAGCGGGGCATTCCAGCCGACAAGGCCGTTGCCCGCATCCGCTTCGTCGTCGCCGACCAGGGTGAGCGTGCGCGTGCGATCCTGTTCGTCGGCGATCGTCACGGTGGCGCCGAAGAAGACGCGCCCGCGATCTTCCTGCTGCGCGGGATCGATCACTTTCGCGGCTTTCATGCGCTTGGAAAGCCAGCCCAGCCGTCGGTCGATCTCACGCAGGCGCTTGCGGCCATAGATATAGTCGCCATTTTCCGAACGATCGCCATTGCCCGCCGCCCAGGAGATCACCTCGACCAGCTTGGGACGCTCGTCGGACAGCAGCGCCTGATATTCGGCATGCAGCCGGGAATAGCCGCTGGGCGTGATATAATTGGGACGGTCCATCATCGCCGTGGCATCTAACATCCGCGTCACCCCGGCGAAAGGATCTCCCGAGCGAAGTCGAAGGGCCGGGGCTTGTGCGGAGTGCCGGGCTACCCCGCGCTTCGCTTGCCCAGATACCAGGACAGGGGCGTCCGAGCGCCCCGGCTGCGTGCGCGCTCCGGATTGATCGCGTCGTACACCACGGCATTTTCGAGCACGCGCTGCACATAGTTGCGCGTTTCGAAGATCGGGATCTGCTCGATCCAGTCGATCATGTCGACGCCGGGCATGCGGGGATCGCCATTGGCGCGCAGCCATTTGTTCACATTGCCCGGCCCGGCATTGTAGGCGGCGACCGCCAGCGGATAGCTGCCGCCGAAATAGCTGAGCATCGACTGGAAATAGGTCGATCCGAGGCGGATATTGTAGAGCGGATCGCTGGTCAGCCCGGTCAGATTGTAGCTTTCCCCGATCTTGCCCGCGGTCTCGCGCGCGGTACCGGGCATGAGCTGCATCAGCCCGCGCGCGCCGGCATGGCTGACGGCTTCACGGTCGAACTGGCTTTCCTGCCGGGTGATCGCATGGACCATGGTGAAGTTCGATTCGTGCCCGCTCGGCATGGTCACCACCGGAAAGCCGCTGCGGACATAGTCGTTATGGCCGTTGAGCCGGGCGCTGCGCGCAATCATCACGCCCAGATCCGGGCGCTGGATCTCGCGCGCCAGCTCGGCCGCGAAATGATGATCGAGATCGCTTTTTGCGTCGTTGGAGATGCTGCGCAGGAATTGCGTCTGGTCGCGCCAGTCGCCGACTTCGCCGAGCACGCGCGCGGCGCGCACGACGGTGCGGTCGAAGAATGCGGTGCGCTCACCGGCCGAGGGGGTGATCGTCGGCCCCGGTGATGGCGGCGGAATCGGCAGGCCGAGCCGTTCGAGCGCAAGCTGGCCGTAAAACTGGTCGTTGAACTCGGCCGCGCGCTGGAAAAAGCTGCTGGCGCGTTCGGCCTGGCCGGCGGCCTGCGCGGCGCGCGCGGCCCAGTAAAAGCCCTTGGACTGGGTCTGCGGCGAACGCGCGGCAAGCGCGTAACGCTCGAACATGCCGATCGCGTCGGAGGCGCGCCCGAGCTTCTGCATCGCCGTCGTGCCGGCCAGCCAGACCAGGCTGGTATAATCGTCGCGCTCGCCGATCGGTCGGTCCCGGATGTCGGTGCCCGTCACATAGGCGTCGTCGACCTTGCTCGCGATATTATAGGCGAGCGACCATTGCGTGTCGTTCGCCGCGGCACGCGCGTTGGTCAGCAGCGTCTCGAACCATTTTTCGGCGTCGAGCGGCGGCGTGGTCAGCGTGCGCGGCTCCGCCAGATAGGCGCGCGCGGCGGGGCTATTCCCCGTCGTCCGCAGCCAGCCGGCGCGATCGGCGATATAGCCCGGCTCGTTGCGGAGGCGATCGTCGAGCGCCGCGGCCTTGGTGCCCGCATCGGCCGACTTGGCCTGCATGGCGATTCGCGCCTCGAACAGCGGGCGTTTGTCGCTCGAGACGAAGGGAAGCTGGCGGACGGCGGCATTGCTGGCCCCAGCCCAGAGCAGGCGTTCCATGCGAAGATCATGATCGGCCTGCGTCAGTGCGCCGGCGAACGCGCCGATGATTCGCGCTTCGTCCTCCGGCGACAATGTTCCGCCCGTCCAGGCGCGGCGCGCCACGGCGCGGGCCTGCTCGGTGCGCCCCATCGCGAGCAGCGCGATGGCGTGTCGTGCCTCTCCGGTGGTGGTGAGTGCCGGCATCCGTTCGAAATAGGCCGCGACCTGCGGCGGCGAATAATTGTTCGGATTGATCGCGCGCTCGGCGGTCTTGCGCATCGCGGCTTCGCCCGGCCATCCCGGATTCGCGACGAGAAAGCTCGCATAGTCCGAGAATGGATAGCTGTCGGACTGGCGAAGCCGATTCCAGCTCAGCAGGGTTTCCGCCACGGGGTCGGTGCGCGCCGGCCGGGCCGCGCCGGTGACGCCGCCCTGAAGCTGCGCCCGGTACCAGCTCCGCTGGTCGGGACTCAGCGTGTCCGCCATGGCGACGGTGGAGGCCGAAAACATCAGGCCTGCTGCAATCAATCGTAGAACCATGCTGGACATTTTAGGGGTGCGGTCCTTATCAGGCGCTGAACAACGAAACCTATGTAGCATGCGCGGTCTATAGACGCGGTCCTGCGATGAATTGAAGGAGCAAAGGCATGTTTTCCGGGTCGATTCCGGCTCTGGCGACGCCGTTTCGCGACGGGGTGTTCGACGAGCACGCCTTTCGTGCCTTCATCGACTGGCAAATCGCCGAAGGAAGCAAGGGGCTGGTCCCCTGCGGAACCACCGGCGAATCCGCGACAATGACGATCGCCGAGCATAATCGCGTCATCGAAGTCACGATCGAGCAGGCAGCCGGGCGTGTGCCCGTGATCGCCGGCTGCGGATCGAACGATACCGTGGTGGCGCTCGAACATATGAAGGTGGCGAAGGCCGCGGGGGCCGCTGCGGCACTTGTCGTCGCGCCTTATTACAACAAGCCCAATCAGGAAGGTGTCTACGCGCATTTCGCGTATCTGGCCGAGCGCTGCGATCTGCCGATCATCCTCTATAATGTGCCCAGCCGCACGATCACCGATATCGAGACCGCGACGATGGGGCGGCTGGCCGAATTGCCGACGATCGTCGGCGTGAAGGATGCTTGCGGCAATGTCGCGCGCGTGACGGCGCAGCGCCTCGCCTGCGGTGCCGATTTTTGCCAGCTCTCGGGCAATGACGACATGGCGCTCGGCTTCATGGCGATGGGCGGATCGGGCTGCATCTCGGTCACGGCGAATGCCGCGCCGCGGCTTTGCGCCGAATTCCAGGCCGCTTGCGCCGCCGGCGACTGGGACATCGCGCTCCAGCTTCAGGACAGGCTTTATCCGCTGCACGCCGCCTTGTTCAGCGACGCTTCACCTGGGCCGGTCAAATATGCGTTGAACCGGATGCGCAACGATTTCTCTCCCGATGTACGCCTGCCCATGACGCCGCCCTCCGCCGCGAGCCGCGCGGTTGTGGATGCGGCCATGGAGATTGCAGGGCTCACCTGATGGCTCGCCCGCGTCCCACGGAGTTCGACAAGGTCAAGACCGTCGCCGAGAACCGGCGCGCGCGTTACGAATATTTTCTCGAGGAATTCTTTGAGGCCGGCATCGCGCTTACGGGCACGGAAGTGAAGTCGCTGCGCTTCGGCGAAGGGTCGATCGCGGAAAGCTATGCCGAGGTTCGCGACGATCAGGTCTGGCTGGTCAACGCCAATGTGCCCGAGTTCAGCCACGGCAACCGATTCAACCACGAGCCCAAGCGCCCTCGCAAGCTGCTGCTGCACGAACGGCAGATCAACAAGCTGCGCGTCGGCGTCCAGCGCGAGGGCATGACGCTCATCCCACTTTCGATCTATTTCAACGGTCGGGGGCGCGCCAAGGTCGAGCTCGCGCTCGCCAAGGGCAAGAAGATGCATGACAAGCGCGAAACCGAACGGACGCGCGACTGGAAGCGCGACCAGGCCAGGATCCTCCGCGACCGTGGCTAGGGAACCGGGGAAATTCGGCGCATGGGTGCGCCGCAACAGCCCGCGTCGCGAGGAGCTGATCGAGAGTCGCTGGCTTCGGCCCTTCGCGCATCGCATCGCGCACAGCGAATTGTGGCGTTTCACGCGGCGGTCGGTGCCCCGCGGCGTCTCACTCGGGCTGTTCGTCGGCATTTTCCTGCTGATCCCGGGAATCCAGATCATCGGCGTGGCGATGCTTGCGCTGCCGTGTCGCGCGAACATCCCGATCGGCGCGGCGATGACCTTCCTCAGCAATCCGGCGACGACGCCCTTTCTGCTTGCCGCGTCGATCTTCGTCGGCAACCGCGCCTTCGGGCTGCACGCCGACGTCTCGACGCTGTCGACCCTGTTTTCCGAAGGGGCCAGCCTGGGCGACTGGGCAGCATGGTTCTTTTCCGATGCGGCACCCGCGCTGCTTGCCGGCCTGTTCATCATCTCGGTGGTGGCCGCTGCGCTCGGCTATGTGATCGCGGCGCTGTTCTGGCGCTGGTGGATCGGCGCAAAATGGCGGCGGCGCGGCCACGGTCATATCGAGCTGTCGACGCACACGCCCTGATATTCGACGTCCGGGGCGCTTGACGCCCGAGGGAACGGCAGCGAAGACGGGCGACGCTCATGTCATCGCCACCGCTCCTCGCCAATCGACCAGATCCGCTACCCGATGCGCCGGATCGCCTGTTATGGGCCGCGGTCGGCGGCGGTGCGTTCGTCTCCGCGTTGCTGATCCTCTATGCCGCGCAGAGCAGTGCGCTGGCGGCCGCCTTCGCTGCCGCGATCGTGATCGCCGGCACGCTGATGATCGTGTTTCGCCGGCTCTACCCGCCCGTCCATAGCCAGGTCGGCGGCATCGACTGGTCGCTGACGCGCGAGGCCGCCGACAATGACGGCGCGGCGATCGCGATCACCGACCGGGCCGGGCGGCTGGTGTGCGCCAATGACCTGTACAGCGAGTGGTTTCAGGGATTTGCCACTCCGCCCAGCCTGCCCATCGGCTCGGGTGGCGTCGCGCAACTCACGGCCGCCGGGCGGGAGGCCTGGCGTGACGGAGTCGGCACGGTCGACCTGGTCGAGGCGCATGGCGCGCGCCACGTCGTGCGCATTATCCGCACCGGCCGCGCCGAGGATCATCTGCTGTGGCGCTTCACGCGACATCGGACCCTGGACCTTCGCACCGAGGCGCGCCGCCTGATCGAGGGCGATGGCGGCGATCGGCTGGGCGAGGCGGGGATCATGGTCGCGCTGGTCGGTGGAGAGGGGCGGGTGCGTTCGGCCAACCGCGCCTTTGTCGCGCGTGCGGCGGGCCGGCCCGACGCGGCGATCGAAGGACGCGACTTCGTCACCATGCTGACGTCCGATCGGGAAGGCGTGCTCCGCTTCGCGGAAGAAGGGCCGAGGGGAAACCCGCTTCGGCTGATGCAGATGCCGCTCGAAGCGGGGGTGATCGAAAGCCCGACGCTGATCTTCCTGATCGATGACGACGCCGCGCAGCCGGAACGTTTTGCCGGGAAGAGCGGAACCGGGCGTCATCTTCAGACCCTGCTTTCGATGCTGCCATTGGGGCTTGCACTCACCGATCGCGACGGACGGTTCCTGTTCGTCAACGAAGCATTCGCCCGCGCCGCCGCGATCGAGGCCGGCACCATGCCGGTCTATCCGGGCGACCTGGTCGTCCGCGAGGACAAGGCCGCCGTCGCCGATACCGTCCGCCGCTTCGGTACCGGCCAGCAGGCGCTGTCTGGCGACATCGCGGTGCGGCTGCGCAACAATCCGGAGGAACCGATCGCGCTGACCATTGCCGGCGCGCGGGGCCTGGGCGAAGCCGCGGTGCTGCTGAGCCTCAAGGACACCACCGAGGAATCGAAGCTCAAGCGCCAGGCGGAACAGGCGACCAAGATGCAGGCGGTCGGCCAGCTCGCCGGCGGCGTGGCGCATGATTTCAACAATATCCTGACCGCGATCATCGGCCATTGCGATCTGATGCTGATGCGGCATGCGCCGGGCGACAGCGATTATGACGACATCCAGCAGATCCGCAGCAACTCCAACCGCGCCGCGAGCCTGACCCGCCAGCTTCTCGCCTTTTCGCGCCAACAGACGCTGCGCCCGCAGATCCTGCAGCTTCCCGACGTGATTTCGGAGGTTTCGAACCTGCTCAAGCGGCTGCTCGGCGAGACCATGGTGCTCGAGGTCAGCCATGGCCGCGATCTCGGCGCGGTGCGCGCCGACCCCGGCCAACTCGAACAGGTGATCGTCAATCTGGCGGTCAATGCGCGCGACGCGATGCATGAGCGTGGGACGCTGACACTGCAGACCTATGCGATGTCGGCAGCGGACGTGCGGCGCTTGGGATCGGACGTGCTGCCGATCGCCGATTATGTCGCACTGCGCATGACCGAT
>JASBTC010000203.1 GCA_030148625.1 Sphingobium sp.
GGGCGAGGTTTCCCCGATTTTCGGCCGGGCGACTCCAGCGCACGAATGGCACAGAATTGCCGTCGCGCGTCCATGACGATCCCGCCGGTCCCGGGCGATCGTCGGGCGGAATGCCTTCCCAGACGACATGGCTGGGGGCGAAGGCGGCGATCGCCTTGATCCAGTCAAAGGTCGCTCCGGCCAACAGCGCGAACTCGGCACCCTTGGACACGCCGACGATCGCGATGCGCGATGCGTCGACGTCCGGGCGCCTGGCGAGCCATCGACGCGCAGCCTCGATCGTCTCGATCGGTATCAGTTCGAGATTGGGTCGAAGCGTCCGGAGTTCGTCTTCATCGCCGCGGAAATAGCCCAGGCCCAGGACGGAATATCCGTGCGATGCGATCAGCGGCGCGAGTTCGCGGGCGGTGAAGAGGCCGCCTTCCGATCCACCGAGCAGGATCACGGCCGGCTGGCGAAGCTTGCCCGGGTTCCTCGCAAAGACGCCGACGACATCGGCGTCGCGGATTTCCCGCATCGTCACGTCCGGCGCGGCCTGCCGGAGCATGACCGGGGAGCGCGCGACGATTTTTCCTCTCGCCTCCATTTCCAGCATGACGCTCCCCAGGCGAAGATCTTCCAGGCCGGCCAGGTCGAGAGCGGCGGCGCGTTTTTGATAGGCTCCGTCGCGTCGCACCGGAGCCATCGACCAGAACAGACCGGCTGGATCCGGCCTGTCATATGACGAACCGATCATCGGCGGGCTCGAACGCAGATCGATTCGACCCTGGGCATCGGCGGTGAAGGTCGCCTGGCCGCGGTAAAGTTCATGCCCCTTGGGATACAGCGACCAGCTTCGCGACGCGTGCAGGGTCACATGCTCGAACGGCGCCAAGCCCGAGACCGTGATCCGGACAGGTTCTCCTTCCAGGACTTCGGCCGGGCTCGCCTCGATCGCAGGTTCGGCAATGGCTGCCGAGTTCGCCGCGAAGAGCAGGAACAATGCAAATGCCGGAAAATATCGCATGTCTGCCGTCCTTTCCGCTGGCGTCGCCAATTCGATCGATCTCCGCTGCCGGCTGGCAATCTGCAGGTCATATAGGGGCTTGTCATCCTGCTACGTTTGTAACATGCTACATCTGTAGCAGGCTGAACAGGAAGCCCCCATGATCGAGTCTCTGCCGCGTCGCGAGCGCGAAGTATTCGAAGTCCTTTGCAAATTGGGAGAGGCGACCGCGTCGGCGGTCCGTGCGGCGCTGGCCGATCCGCCGAGCGACTCGGCGGTGCGGACGCTGCTCGGCCGCCTCGAAACCAAGGGCCTGATCAGCCATCACACGGTCAACCAGGCCTATGTCTACGCCCCGGCGCGGCAGACCGTCGCCATCGCCGAAACCGCGCTCGAACGGCTGGTGCAGACATTCTTCCAGGGCTCGGCCGCGCGGGCTGCGACCGCGTTGCTGGGTATGGAGCCGCGCCTCGACCAGGCGGAAATCGAGATGCTTCAGCGTGCGATCGATAGCGCGGCTGATCGGGCACGCGAGGAGGGTGAGCAATGATCGCGTTGCTGATCGATCTCGGTTGGAAATCGGCGGTGATCGCCGGCCTGGCATTGCTCGCAAGCCATGCGTTGCGGAATCGCGCCGCGGTCGAGCGGGTGATGCTGTTGCGCGTGGCGGCGGCGGCATTGCTGATGCTGCCGATATTCGCGCTCGGGCTTCCCGCGCTCGAGATCGGCATCCTGCCGGCGCTCGAGGCTGCGCCGGCAGCCGCGCTCGCGATGCCCCCGGCCGTTCATGTCGTGGCCGGGCAGGCGCAGGCGCCGGTCCATTGGCCGATGATCGTGACCGCGTTCTATGGCACAGGTGTCGTCCTTCTCCTGCTGCGTCTGATCGCCGGGTTGGCGACGCTGCGGCACTGGACCCGACGGGCGGTGCCTGCATCGAACCCGCGCTGGCTGGCGGCGGCCGCGCGCGCATCGGCGGCGCTGCGCCGTCCCGTTCACCTGCTGGTGTCGCCGCAGGTCGCGGCGCCGCTCAGCTGGGGCGTCGCGCCCGCCTGGGTCCTGATCGGACCTGCGACCCAGGATCGAGCCGAGCAGGCGGATGCCGTGATCGCGCATGAAATGGCGCATATCCGCCGCCTCGATTGGCCGGTGCTGATCCTGTCGCGGCTCGCGACCGCGATCTTCTGGTTCAATCCGCTGGTCTGGCTGGTCGATCGCGCGCTCGCCCGCCAGGCCGAACTGGCCGCCGACGAGGATGCCGTCAGGCATGTGGCGCAGGTGGATTATGCGCGGACATTGCTGACGGTCGCGACCTTGACGGCGCACCCCGCCGCCTGCGGCATGGCCGCGCCGAAATCCATGCTTGCACGGCGTATCGGCCGGGTGCTGGAAGATGCGCCGCGACCGCCCGTCAGCCGGCTGCTCTGCTCCGCGCTGCTGATCTGCGGACCCGGCATGGCCGTGTCGCTCGCCGCGATGAAACTGGTGCCTGCGCCGTCCGCCGACGCCACGGCGCCGACAATCGGCGTGCGCCATGATCCGCCGCCGACGATCTCCGCCACGCGCATCGTGGATCGGCGGGAGGTGGTGAAGCCGCGGGCCGAGCCGCTCTCCGCCGTGCTGCCCGTTCCCGTGCCGGCATCGGCACATGCGCCGACGCCGGCGCCCGAGAGCGAGCCGTCGCCGCCGGCGGCCGTCGCGAGCCAGGCTGCGGTCGAGACTCCGGACGCCACTGTCGAGCGGCAGATCGCCGTGGGGAAGGGCCGGGCGATCGCTACCCAGGGCCGGCGCGAGCTTGCCAGGGGGCTGAGCGATTCGGCGAACGACATGCGCGCCGACGCGCGGGCGCTGGAGCGTGGCGCCAGCAAGGAAGCGCTGTCCCCGGCGGATCGTGAAGAGCGGCTGAGGTCGGCACGATCGCTACGCGTGCAGGCGGAACAGCTCGATGTGGAAGCCCGCCGGCTGGTGTTCGGACCCGAAGGATGACGAACGGTCCCTGCTGACGGGACGAACCCCGAGCATCCTCCAGCGGAACACAACGAAGAACCCAGAGCGCTGAACGCGTCGACCTGATCGTTCAATGCCCTGGCCGGCGAGACAAGCACATTTGGAAATTGAAGCGCGATTCCGCGCCACGGAGCCGGCTTGTCCGGCGATCAAGGAGGCTGACGATGTGGCTGATCAAATATGGTTTCGTTGCCCTGCTCGCGACTGGCGCGGTGCAAGCGTCCGGTGCGCCGTCCGAACCGATCGCGCGTGTCCGCTTCGTCGATCTGGCGCTTGAAAATGCGGCGGACCGGGCCGAGCTGCGGCGACGGGTCGCGGACGCCGCGCACGCATTCTGCCGGATTCATGGCGACGATGTGACGCCCTATGCGCTGCGGAGGGATTCTCTCTCCTGCCTCGACCGGCTGCGCGATTCGGTTGTCCGCGAAATGCCGCAGGACGTCTATCGCGCGTATAAGCGGGCCCTGCGCGAAGCCGATGTGCGGGGGAAGGGGCTTTGAGGAGTGATTGGAACGTCATCGGCAGGCGCGAGCGAAGCTGCCGGGCGCGCAGCCGATACGGCGACGGAAGGCCGTGCTGAAGGCGCTGGTGGATTCATAGCCGATATCCTCGGCCAGCCGATCGAGTGACGTACCGCCCCGGCTGAGCATGTGTTTCGCGAGCGCCATGCGCCAACGGGCGAGATATTCGATCGGCGCGCAGCCCACCGTTTCCATGAATCGCACCGCGAACGCCGATCGCGACAGGCAGGCAATCCGGGCGAGATCGGCGACGGTCCAGCGCGCGCGGACATCGCCATGGATTGCACGCATCGCCTTCGCCACGGCGGGATCGCGCATGCCGGCGAGCAACCCCGTCTGATGTGGCGCCGCGCCGATCGTTTCGTGCCGCAATGCTTCGATCAGCATCACTTCGAGCAGGCGCTGCAGGATCGTATCGCCGCCAGGCTGATCTTCGACGCATTCGTCGATGATGAGGTCGATGATGCGGCGCAAGCGCGCCGTATCGCTTTCGGTCGAGCGGACATGGATCATGTCGGGCAGAAGCGCCGCCAGCAAGGGCGCATTGACCCGCTCGATCTGAAAGCTGCCGCCGAGCATCCGGAAATCAGGGGCGCCGTCCGGATCGCCATGGCGCACCGTGCTTGCCGATGGCGTGCCGGGAATGCAGGCAATGCCCGGCCGGCTCGTCATCTCGAACGCCGGGGTGGCGGGTAGCAGCACGAAATCGCCCCGGTCGAGCTGTGCCGGCGGTTTGCCGTCGAGCGCAAGCCAGCAGCCGCCTTCGAGAACGAGCGCAAAGCCCGGCAGATCATAGGCGGCATAACGAACGCCCCAATCGCCGCGGCCGCTGATCGGCTTCGACAAGGCGGTGTGCGGACGCAGGATATCGATGACGGCGCTGAGCGGGTCCATTCTGGACGATCCATAATGAATTCTGGATCAAAGATTATAGATCGTCTGGCGCTTTCGTCTATCCCCGGCCTCATCAATTTGGAGGCAGGCATGAACAAGACCATATTCATCACCGGTACGTCGTCGGGCTATG
>JASBTC010000159.1 GCA_030148625.1 Sphingobium sp.
GCGCCCACATGATCATGTTGCGGCGGTTGACGCGGTCGGCCAGTGCGCCGAGCGGCAGGCCCGCCGCCGTGTAGAACAGCGCGAGCGCCACGCCGGTGAGAAAGCCGACCGCAGTGTCGGTCAGCTGGAATTCGGCCTTGATCGGTTCGATCAGGGTCGAGAGCACGAAGCGGTCTGCGATGTTCATCGCATAGACCAGAGTCATCACCGCCAGCACCCAATAGCGTCGGCGTGCGATCGTCCCTGGTGACTCGATGGGCTCGGAAGCGGCAATGGCGTTGGAAGTCATGAGTCCGTCTCCGATATGCCGCGCGGGCCGTAAGAAACTGCCAGCTTGACGTGCCGTGTCAATACACCAATGTATCGTTTTGCTGAGTGGTCATGCCGCCGCGAACGCTCCCGCGCGCGGCGTCGAGCGTATTCTGCAACAGGCATGCGATCGTCATCGGGCCGACGCCGCCCGGCACGGGGGTGATCGCGCCCGCCACCTGGCGGGCTTCGGCGAAGGCGACGTCGCCGACGATCCGTGTCGTGCCTGGCCTGGCCGGATCGGGCACGCGATTGATCCCGACATCGATCACCACCGCACCTGGGCGGATCCAGTCGCCGCGGATCAGCTCGGGAATGCCGACCGCGACGACGATGATGTCGGCGGCCCGGCACAGTTCGGGCAGATCCCGCGAATGGCGATGGGCGATGGTGACGGTGCAATCCTCCATCAGCAGCAATTGCGCCATCGGCCGGCCGACGATCACCGATCGACCGACGACGAGCGCGCGTTTGCCGCGCAGCGATCCGATCGTGTCGCGCAGCATCATGATGCAGCCGAGCGGCGTGCACGGGGCAAGGCCGGGTTCGCCGAGCGCGAGTTTGCCGGCATTCACGACATGGAAGCCGTCGACATCCTTGTCCGGACGCACGGCCGAGATCACGCGCTGCGTATCGATATGTCCGGGCAGCGGAAGCTGGACGAGGATGCCATGTACCGCGGGATCGCGATTGAGCCGGTCGATCAGCGCCAGCAATTCCGCTTCGCCGGTATCGGCGGGCAGCAGATGCGCGAAGGAATCCATGCCGATCGCGCCGCATTGTTCGCGCTTGCGGCGGACATAGATGGCGCTTGCCGCATCGTCGCCGACCAGCACCACCGCCAGGCCGGGCGCGAAGCCATGGTCGTGACGGAACAGCGCGGTGCCTTCGGCGACCCGCGCACGCAGATCGTCCGCGAAACGCTTGCCGTCGATCAGCGTCGCATCGGACATCGTAGCGGGCGTCGTAACGGACATGGCAAGGCTCCCGGCGATCAGGTGAGGACGACAGTTTGCGAACCGTTGGGCAGGACGCGGTGCTCGCAATGCCAGCGCACCGCGCGCGACAGCACCGATGCCTCGACCTCGCGGCCGATCGCGACCATTTCGTCGGCGGTGGTCGCATGCGTCACGCGGCGGACGTCCTGTTCGATGATCGGCCCCTCGTCGAGCGCCGAGGTCACATAATGCGCAGTGGCGCCGATCAGCTTCACACCGCGCGCCTTTGCCTGGTGATAGGGTTTGGCGCCCTTGAAGCTGGGCAGGAAGCTGTGATGGATGTTGATGCAGCGACCCGCCAATGCATCCGAGAAGGAGTCGGAGAGGATCTGCATATAGCGGGCGAGGACGACCAGCTCCGCGCCGCTTTCCTCGATCACGCGCATGAACGCGGCTTCCTGAGCCGGCTTGTCCGCGCGGTCGACGGGCAGATGGTGAAAGGGCAGCCCATGCCATTCGACCAGCTTGCGTTCGGTCTCGTGGTTGGAAACCACGCCGACGATGCGGATCGGCAGCGCGCCGATCTCGGTCTTGTGGATCAGATCGACGAGGCAGTGGTTGAACTTCGAGACTGCGATCAGCACGGGCATCGGCCGGGTCAGGTCGTAGATTTCGTGCTCGAGTCTGAGGCTTTCGACGACGGGCGCCATCTGCGCCTCCAGATCGGCCAGGCTGGCCTCGCCGCTGGTCAATTCCATGCGCACGAAAAAGGTCACGCTGTCCGGATCGCCATAGATCGACGCTTCGCGGATATCCCAGCCATTGGTGGCGAGGACGGGCGCGACCCGTGCGAGGATGCCGGGCCTGTCGGGGCATCGGAAGCGGAGCACGCAATGTGCGTGTGGCGATGTGGTCATCAGGAAGCTCCGGGGAGATTGGCTCAGGTCACGCCGTGATCGAGCAGGTGCGTGACATAGGTGGCGTAGGATTGATCGGCGACCAGCCAGAAGCTCGGCCGGTCGTCGATGCGCGTCAGGAAAATACCGATATCGCCGAAGCGCGTGCGCGCCGCGCTGCCGGTCGGAAAGGCGTCGGCGGTCAGGTCGATCGGGCAATAGGCGGCAAGCCGGTCGATCGCCGGCGCGCCGCTCAGGCGCCAGGCCGTCGATCCCTGGCTCACGTTCAGGACCAGGGCCAGCGCGTCGTCGCGGAATGCGGCCTCGATCCGGTCGGTCGCGTCGCCGACCGCCGCGGCGTCGCCGACGAGCAGCCATTCGTGCGGCGCGACCGAGGCGCAGCCCATATCAGCGTTCCGGCTGATCCGGTTGGCGGCTGTCGGCGGCGCGAAGCCGAGCGCGGCGGTCAGCCGCGCGGTGACGTCCTCCGCACCGACGATCTGCACCTTGCCGACGCCGAAATCGTGTTCCACCATCGGCGATTGCAGGGGCTTGAACTCAGCCATCGAGCCGCACTCCCTGCGGGTCGTAGCGGCAGGGCGCGACGATCCGTGCTTCGCGCCATGATCCCAGATCGTTGATGCGCACCGCCTCTCCCATCCGCGTGGTGCCGCGCCTGACCAGCGCCAGCGCGACCGGCGTTGCCAGTGTCGGCGACCATGCACTCGACGTCACCCAGCCATCGCTGCCGATCGCTTGCTCCTCGCCATGCGTCACGACGTGTGCGCCGGCCGTCAGCGGCGTCGCCTTGCCGTCGACGATCTCGAGCCCGACCAATTGCCTGCGATCCTCGCGCAGCGCGTCCGGGCGCATGGTCGAACGGCGGCCGATGAAATCGCTCGCCTTCTTCGCGACGATGCCGGCCATGCCGACATCCTGCGGCTGGGTCATGCCGTCGGTATCCGATCCGACATGCAGGAAACCCTTCTCGATGCGCATCGTCATCAGCGCCTCGATGCCGAAGGGTGCGATCCCGAACGGGGCGCCCGCTTCGACCAGTTTCGTCCAGAGCGTGGCGGCATTGTTCCAGGGCACTGCGATCTCATAGGACAGCTCGCCCGAAAAACTGACGCGCGCGACGCGGGCGCGGATGCCCAGGATATGGCCGGCGCGATGATGCATGTGCGGAAAGGCCTGGGCCGAAAAATCGATATCGCTCTCCAGCGACTGGAGCAGCGTCCGTGCCTCGGGGCCCGCGAGATTGGCGACCGCCCAGCATGTCGTCACATCCTCGGTGAGCACGCGCAGCGACGTCCATTCGCATTGCAGCCATTCCTTCAGGATCTCGGCAATCGCCCCGGCATGGCCGCTGGTGGTGCCGACCAGGAAATGATCATGTGCAAGCCGGGTGACGATGCCGTCGTCGAAGACCGTGCCATTCTCGTCGAGCATCAGCGCGTAGCGGCAGCGATCGGGTTTCAGCGTGCTGATCGTGTTGACATAGATGCGATCGAGGAACGCGGCGGCATCGGGGCCCTTCACCTCGATCTTGCCGAGCGGCGAGGCTTCGAAAATGCCGACGCCACCGCGCACCGCCAGCACTTCGCGTGCGATCGCATCGGCTTCGCTTTCGGTGCCGACCGGATAGAAGGCCGGACGCATCCAGCCGCCATATTCCTCCATCGCGGCGCCGCCCGCGACATGCCAGTCGTTCAGCGCCAGCCGGCGGCGGGGCTGCAGGCCGTCGCCGACCCGGTGACCGGCGAACACGCCGATCGTGGTCGGATCATAGGGCGCGCGAAAGCGGGTGGTGCCGATCTGGTCGAGTCGCTTGCCGAGCAGGTCGGCGAGGATGCCGATGCCGTTGACGTTCGACGTCTTGCCCTGGTCGGACGCCATGCCGAGCGTGGTGTAGCGTTTGAGATGCTCGACCGAGCGGAAATTCTCGCGCGCGGCGAGCGCGACGTCGCCGGCGGTGACGTCATTCTGGAAATCGACCCAGGCAAGCGCGCTCGGCATGTCGGTGCGCGACGCGGACCAGAGTGGGCGGACGGGATCGGTTGCCGGATCGCCCGATGATGCGCCACGCGCGGCGGCAAGCGTGCCCTGGGCGGAGAAATCACCGGCGGCCGCCCCGATGCTGAGATGATTCGTCGGTCCCGATCTTGGGAGGAAGCTTTGCAGCGCCTCGTCGAGCCGCAAGCCGCCGCCGGCCTGCGAATGGAGATGCACTGCGGGGTTCCAGCCGCCCGACATCAGGATCGCCTGGGCTTTTACGGTGGCGGCCGTGCCGGTCAATCGGCCCCGCGAATCGAGTGCACAGAGCCGCACCCCGCGCACTGACTTCGATCCGATCGCGGCCTCGGCGGTGCTGCCGGCATGAACGGCGATGCCGCGTGCCCGTGCCGCCGCGACCAATGCGGCGGGCGGGTCGATCCGGCTATCGGCGATCGCCGCGACGACGGCGCCGGCATCCGCCAGTTCGAAGGCGGCATGCCAGGCGCTGTCATTGTTGGTGACGACTGCAATCGTCGGCGCGACCAGCACGCCGTAGCGACGCAGATAGGCCAGTGCTGCGCCGGCCAGCATCACGCCGGGCCGATCATTGTTGGCGAAGACCAGGGGCCGCTCGAACGCGCCGGTGGCAAGAATCACCCTGTCGGCCCGCACGCGCCACAGCCGCTGGCGCGGACCCTTGCGCTGGCCGAGCGGCAGATGATCGGTCAGCCGCTCGCACAGCGCGATCATGCCGTGATCATAATAGCCGGTCGCCAGCGTGCGCGACCGCAGCGTGACGTTGGGAAGCGCTTCCAGTGCCGCGAGCGTTTCGGCGATCCACTGACGTGCCGGCAGTCCCTCGACCATCTCGTCGCTGCCCGCCATCCGGCCGCCCCAATGGGTTCCACCGGTGACCAGGGTGACGCGCCCGCCGCCCTTCGCTTCGTGCAGCGCCGCGGCCAGGCCGGCAATGCCGCCGCCGACGACCAATATGTCGCAATGCGCCGATGCCTGGGCATAGATGTCGGGATCGGCGTCGCGCGGCGATCGGCCAAGGCCGGCGGCGCGGCGGATCGCGCCCTCGAACATCAGCCAGTCCGGCCACATGAAGGTCTTGTAGTAGAAGGCCGCCGGGATGAAGCGCTTGATCAGCCCGTTGATCGCCATCAGGTCGAAGTCGAGATTCGGCCAGGCATTGACCGGCGCGGCGTCGAGCGCGTCGTAGAGCTCGACATAGGGCGCCTTGAGATTGGGGATCGTCGCCGCGCCGCGTTCGAGCTGGACGATCGCATTGGGCTCGTCGAGCCCGGCGGCCAGCAGCCCGCGCGGCCGATGATATTTGAAGCTGCGCCCGAACAACGTCACACCGCTGGCCAGCAATGCCGATGCCAGGGTGTCGCCGGCGAATCCCGAATAGTCCCGGCCCGCCCAGCGAAAATGGATGGGGCGGTCGCGGTCGACCAATGCACCGCCCGAAACCCGATAGCCGCTCATCGCGCCGGCTCCTTCGATTCGGGTTTTGGCAATTCGGGTTTCGGATCGGTCATCGCATAGATTGCGACGATGCGATGGCTCACCGTGTCACGGGCGACGTTGAACCAAGTCCTGCAGCCGAAGCGATGGAACCAGCGCTCGAAGCCGACGCCTTTCGGATTGTCGCGATAGAAGAGATAGTCGCCCCATGCCGCATCGTCGATGGCGCCGGGTTCGGGCGGGCGGACGATATGGCTTTCGCCGCCGCAGCGGAATTCGCTTTCGGCGCGTGGGCCGCACCAGGGGCATTCGATCAGGAGCATGATGGGTTCTTCAATGGGCTATGCCGGACGCGGCGGCTTCGTCGATCAGCGCGCCACTGTGGAAACGATCGAGCGAGAAGGCGGCGGCGAAGGGATGCGGCGTGCCGGTCGCGAGGGCGTGGGCGAAGCAGACGCCGCCCGCCGGGATCGCCTTGAACCCGCCCGTCCCCCAGCCGCAATTGAGATAAAGCCCGTCGACCGGGCTTTCGCCGATGATCGGGGTCGAATCATGGACGACATCGACGATGCCCGCCCATTGCCGGAGCAGGCGGACACGCGAGAATTGCGGGAACATGTCGATCAGTCCCGCTGCCGCCTGTTCGAGCGCGGGCAGGCTGCCGCGCTGCGCATAGGAGGGAAACAGATCGAGCGCGCCGCCCAGCACCAGCTCGCCCTTGTCCGACTGGCTGACATAGACGCCGGTGGCGGGTGACAGCACGACGGTGTCGAGCACCGGCTTCATCGGCTCGGACACGAAGGCCTGCAGCGCATAGGACGTGATCGGCAGCCGGAAGCCGGCGAGCTTCGCGAGCATAGAGCTGTGGCCGGCCACGGCCAGGCCGACGCGGTCGCTCGCGATATCACCCAGCGAGGTTTTCACTCCGGCGATCCGTCCGCCGCGAATGTCGAACCCGGTCACCTCGCAATTCTGGATGATGTCGACGCCCAGCATGTCGGCACCGCGCGCATAGCCCCAGGCCACCGCATCGTGCCGCGCGGTGCCGCCACGCGGCTGGAGCAGCCCGGCGAGCACGGGAAAACGCGGATCGGGATTGAGCCCGGGGATCCGCCGGCGCACTTCGTCGGCTTCGTGATATTCGACATCGGCGCCGTTGCGCAGCATCGCATTGGCCGATCGGCGAAGCATTTCGAGGCCGTGGCGGTCGTGCGCGAGCGACCACATGCCGCGGCGCGAGAACATGATGTTGTAGTTCAACTCGCGCGACAGCCCTTCGTAGAGCGACAGCGAGAAATCGTAGAAGCGCGTGCTTTCGGGAAAGAAGTAGTTGGAGCGGATGACCGTGGTGTTGCGCCCGGTATTGCCGCCGCCGATCCAGCCGCGCTCGATCACCGCGACGTTGCGCATGCCGTGCTGGCTGGCGAGATAATAGGCGGTGGCAAGGCCGTGCCCGCCGCCGCCGACGATGATCGCGTCATACGCCTTTTTGGGCGTCGCATCGCGCCACGCCGGCTCCCAGCCGCGCTGCCCCGACAGTCCCGCCTTCAACAGCGACCAGGCCGAATAATGTCTCATGATCCGCGCATCCGCGCCCGCCGCTCCCCTATGCCTATTTGCCTATTCTTAGATACAGTAATGTCTGGAAGCAAGCGGGAGATTTCTCCGGTACCGGAATGCCGCCCGCAAGCCATGCATTCGATGCCAGAACCGCGATGCCGATCCGGCGAGATATGATCATGGAATCCATGCATAATATCCAGTCGACCGATGTGCCTTCCGATCGCGGTTCCGCGTCGCGATACTGGCTGGAAAAATTTCGCGGACCATCGTCGGGAGATCGCTCTTTCCGAGTCGATCCCGATCATATTAGGTACAGTATTGCATGGTGAATCGCTTTGGTTCAGCATGGGCGGAACCGGAGCCGGCCCGTGCTCCCAATGTCCGGAATCGGAGAGGAGATGCCATGACCGCGATCATTCTCGAAAACGCACGCATATTCGACGGCGTCGATGCCGACTGCGCGGACGGCATGTCGGTCGCGATCGAGCAGGGGCGCATCCGCGAGATTTCCGACGCGCCGATCACGCTCGCCGAAGCGCGGCGGATCGATCTGGGTGGGCGGACGCTGATGCCGGGCATGATCGACCTGCACGTCCATGCCTATGCCTCCGACCTTGACGTGAAGCGCGTCGACGGCGCGGGGGATCCCTATCGCACCGCCCATGCCGTTCGCATGCTCGGCCATGCGCTCGATTGCGGTTTCACCACGGTGCGCGATATTGGCGGTGGCGACTGGAGCCTGTCGCGTGCGCTTGCCGACGGCCTGATTCGGGGGCCGCGCTTCTTCTATGCCGGCAAGATCCTGTCGATGACGGGCGGACATGGCGATTTCCGGGGACAGGGCGAGAGCCGGCACAGCCAGGGCTATTGCAGTTGCGGTGACGCCAATACGCTGTGCGTCGTCGCCGACGGCGTCGACGAATGCTTGAAGGCGGTGCGCGAGGAACTGCGCCGCGGGGCGCATTGCATCAAGATCATGGGATCAGGCGGAGTCGCCTCACCCACCGATCCGATCTGGATGAATCAATATCGTGAGGACGAGATCCGGGCGATCGTCGGCGAATGCGCGGAGCGGCGCAGTTATGTCTCGGCGCATTGCCACCCGGCCAGCGCGATCCGCCGCTGCGTCGATTATGGCGTGCGCTGCATCGAGCATGGAACGCTGATCGACGACGAGACCGCGGCGTTCGTCGTCGAGCGCGGCGCCTATATCGTGCCGACGATGGCGACCATCTATGCGCTGCGCGAATGCGGGCCCGGGCTGGGCTTTCCGGCCAACAGCCTGGAGAAGCTCGAGTCGATGTTCGGCGAGGCGCTTGCGGGCATGGACAGGATGCGCGGGGCGGGCGTTTCCATCGGGCTCGGCACCGACCTGCTCGGCGAAACCTATGATCGGCAATGCAGCGAGTTCTCGCTCAGAAGCGAAGTCTTCACGCCCGTCGAGATCCTGCGTCAGGCGACGTCGATCGGCGCGGAGATTCTCCAGCAGCAGGGGCAATTGGGGTGCGTCGCGGTCGATGCGCATGCCGACCTGATCGTGGTCGATGGCGATCCGCTCGCCGATATCGGCTTGCTGGCGCGCGACGGCCAGGCGCTCTCGCTCATCATGCGGGCCGGCGAACTCGTGAAGAACGGGCTCGGCTGAACTGACGGGCCGGTTCAGGCCTCCGGGTCGGCCGGCTTGGGCTTGGTCGTACGTGGCTTGCGCGCCGGTTTCTCGCCCGTCGGAATCTGGCGCTGCAGCACCTTGGTGAATTCGGGTGTCGGCGCGCGTCCGGTCAGCACCGAATAATAGATCGGGACCAGCCTGATCCGCTCGCTCAGCTCTTCGCGCATGCCCAGCGCATAATAGCCGATCTGGTGGAAATAGGTGACGCGTGCGCGCACCAGGCTCTCTTCCGAGCCATAGCCGCTCATCTCGAACAATTCCTGCAACAGCCCGATCCAGGCCTTGTCGACGCGCTCGACCGACTGCGCCACTTCGGGCGCGCGACGGGCCCAGGCGCGGATCGCGACGTCAAACGACGGAAAGTTCGGATCCTCGCCCAGCCAGATCGCGACCACTTCGGTCAGGTCGGGCACGCTGCGCGCCCAACGTGCGCGGATCTGGGCCAGCTCGAAATAATTGCGTGCTTCCCAGTCGGTCAGCAGCGCGTCGAGCAGATCCTTGCGATGCTGGAAATGCCAGTAGAAGCTGCCGCGCGTCACGCGCATCTGACGGGCGAGGCGATCGACCTTCACTTCGTCGATGCCACGCTCGACCAATGTCTTGCGTGCGTTTGCGATCCAGTCCTCGCGAGTGAGGCGGCGCGATGTGCGGGCGGTCGAGGTGGCAGCGCTCATATCGTGCAGCGTTGCTCGGATCGGATCGGCTTGTCTAGAGCCTGGGCAAAAGCCGTCGTCCGAAATCGCGCCGACACGGCGTCAGGGACGTGCGGCGATGCCGCGAATCTCACATCATCACCATCGTCGATTTCCATGCAGTACCGTCTGTTCATGCGTGATTTATCCGCCACGGATTTGGCGAAGGCGTGAGGTGATTCGGGTGGATCACACCCCGGAGAAGTCAAAATAAACTCTGCTATATCATATAGATAAGTGCGATATTCAGCCATATCGACGCGCCCGAAGAAAGCGGATTGCAAGCGGGTGAAAATTATAAGACAGTACTGCATGGAAATAGTCGAATCCCGATACGGGGTCGGCATGGGTGTCCAAGCAGGCACAAACCAAAAAAGGGGGGTTGGATTATGCGATCGAAGACATGGATTCTGACGAGGTGCGCGATCGGTGCGCTGATCATGTCGCCTGGCGCCGCACTCGCGCAGGAATCGACGGACGCAGAGACCGCGTCGCAGGACGCCAACGACATCGTCGTCACCGCCAGCAAGCGCGAGGAACGGCTGCAGGATGTGCCGACCGCGATCACCGCCGTCACCGGCGAGGCGATCGAAGCGATGGGGGTCACCAGTTTCCGCGACTATGCCAGCCTGATTCCCGGCCTGACCCAGCGCGACACGGGTTCGCCGGGGCTCGGCACGATCATTCTGCGCGGCCTCAATTCGGGCCCGCAGCAGACCAGCAACACCGCAGGCTATTATATCGACGATACGCCGTTCAGCGCGAGCGGCTATCTGGCGGTGAGCGGCCTGATGACGCCCGAACCCGAACTGGCCGAGATCGAGCGGATCGAAGTGCTCAAGGGGCCGCAGGGGACGCTTTACGGCGCCGGCAGCCTGGGCGGTCTTATCCGCGTCGTCACCAAGAAGCCCGATCCCAGCCGTCTCTACGGTACCGTGCGCGGTGAGGTGAGCGACGTCGATGGCGGTGAAATGGGGTTCCTGCTGCGCGGAACGATCAACGTCCCGGTCGCCGCCGATACCGTCGCGATCTCGGCCACCGGCTATTATCGCCGGCTGCCGGGCTTCGTCGACAATGTCACCACGGGCACGCGCAACGTCAATCGCAGCAATGTCTCCGGCGGACGCATCGCGCTGTTCGCGGAGCCGGCGCCCGACCTCAAGATCAATATCAGCGGGCAATATCAGGACATCAAGAGCTTCGGATCTTCGTCGCTCGAAACGCTGCCGGGCAGCTTCATCCCGGCCTATGGCGGCTATGCCTATAGCGCGTTCCGCGATTTCGGCAGCCGGGTGAAATATCGGCTCGGCAGCGCATCGGTCGAATATGACACCGGCATCGGCACGGTGACCGCTGCGGCGAGCTACGCCAAATATAATGTCAGCCTCAGGGCCGATTATACCAGCGTCTATATCCCGACGGCGCGCGCCGTGCTCGGGCCGGTCTCGCAGCTGCTGTTCGGTGCGCCGATCGACACGATCCTGCCCGCCTCGACGCTGGCCGAAGGGCTGATCAACCCGGCCGCCGAGAAATATTCGGCGGAACTGCGCTTCGCCTCGAAGCGGCTGGGGCCGGTCGAGTTCCTGGCGGGGCTGTTCTACACCGATGAGGACAGCATCTACATCACCACCGTCACGCCGTTCACCGCGGCCGATGCCCCGCTCCAGGCGCCGTTCCAGACCCTGATCCGCGCGACGACGACGTCGAAATACAAGGAGATTGCGGGCTTCGGAAACCTGACTTTCTATCTGACCGACGCGCTCGATGTGACGGGCGGCATCCGCTATGCGCGCAACGATCAGGTTTCGGGCACCGGCGGGCCGGGCGGGGTCACCTATTTCCGGCCGCGCACGCCCCTGACCTTCAAGTTCGAAGATGACGCGACCACGTATCTCGCCACGGTTCGCTGGCGTCCGGCCCGCAACCTCAGCCTCTATGCGCGCGCCGCCAGCGGCTATCGTCCGGGCGGACCGCAGACCAACAGCGCGCCGCCGCCGGGCGCGCAGACCTTCGTCCGCCCGGATTCGGTGTGGAACTATGAAGCGGGCATCAAGGGTTCGGCGCTCAACGGCACCTTCAGCTTCGACGCGTCGATCTATCATATCGACTGGGACGACATTCAGCTCAACACCCTGGTCAACGGCTTCGTGCTCGGCGGCAATGCGGCGAGCGCGACCGTCGACGGGTTTGAACTGCAATTGCAGGCACGCCCCAGCCATTTGCTGACGGTTGGTGCCAATGTCGGGCACACCAATGCCAGGCTGAAGGCGATCACGCCGGCCGCCGCCGCGGTGACGGGCGCGAGCGCCGGCGACCGGTTGCCGCTCACGCCGCCCTGGACCGCAGCGGTGATCGCCGATCATGCGATCCCGCTGTCCGACACGATGGACGGCAATGTCGGCGCGACGCTGCGTTTCCAGTCGGCGACGGCGTCGACCTATAAATTGCTCGATCCCACCGCGACGCAGAAGCTGCCCGAGATCACGACGGTCGATCTGCGCGCGAGCGTCACGTTCGACAAGCGCTTCACCGCGCAGGTGCGGGTGGAGAATCTGTTCGACGTCCTCGCCTTCACCAACATCGATGCCAGCGGCGGCGGTGTGGTGATCCGGCCGCGGACCATCTCGCTGGGGCTGAGCGCCAATTTCTGACGCACGGAACACTGAAACGCGAATATTGGGACGAGGAACGAACATGGACCGACGTCAATTCATAGCGACCGCGGCTGCCGGTGCCGGGGCGATCGCCGCCGCGCGGCCGGCGATCGCCGGAGACCTGCCACAGGCGACGCCGGACCAGATGCGGAAATATGTCCGCAATCCGGGACCGAAAACGCCGGTCACCAACGTGAAGGCGGCAGTCAGCACCGACAATGCGATCGTCACCGAGACGATCCTGAAGGTGTTGCGCGAGGGCGGCAACGCCGTCGACGCCGCGATCGCCGGCTGCATGGTGCAGGCCGCGGTCGAGCCGTTCATGACCAACCACACCGGCACCGTCACTTTCCTCTATTATGAGGCGGCGACCGGAAAGACCTATCAGCTCGACAGCACCGGCACGTTCCCTGCGGACCTGCCGCCGTTCAGGCCGATCCCGGCCATGGCCGGGTCGGGCTATGCCGCCTATCCGCCTTCCGCGGTGATCCCCGGCTTCATGCCGGGTCTCAAGGAAATGCACGCGAAGTTCGCGACCAAGCCCTGGGCGTCGCTGTGCGAGGATGCGATCCGCTGGTCGGAGGAGGGCCATCCGGTCTCGACCTTCGAAGTGCAGGTCAACGAATTTGGCCAGGCCTTCTACAATTATTTCCCCGACGGTCGCCGCTTCTTCGCGCCGCAGGGTCATCTGGTGAAGGTGGGCGATCTGTTCGTGAACAAGCCGCTGGCCGACACCTTGCGCAAGGTCGCCGCCGAAGGCCCCGATCATATGATCACCGGCGCCTGGGCCGATGCCTTCATCGCGCGCGGCAATGCGATGGGGTGGAAGATCGAGAAGCGGCACATGACCGCGACGCCGCCGCGTTGGATGGAGCCGCTGCGCTTCAAGCATCATGATTATGAGGTCGTCAGCCTCGCCCCGCCGCAGAATCAGGGGCTGCGCATCGCGATCACCATGGGCATATTACGCCATCTCGGTATCCGGAACGTCGCGCCGGGATCGGCCGAGCATTATTTCTTCATGGCGCATGCACTGCGCCACGCAATCTACCATGCCGGGTTCAGCGGCGATTCCGTCGCGGTCGCGCCCTATGATACCGCCGCGCTGCTCGACGACGATTTCTACGCCCATGCCGCGCGGCTGATCCGCGGCACCATGCCGAGAATCGACCTGACGCAGCATGTGCGGATGACCGGTGGCCCCGGCAGTGCGCTCGGCGGTCCGCCCACCACGGGTGCTGGCAATATCGTCGAGAAGCAGCCGAGCGGAAGCTGCGAGCTGTCGATCGTCGATGCCAAGGGCAATTGGGTCCAGATGATGAATACGCTGCAATCGGGCGGCATCCCCGGCACGGTCGTCGGCGGTGTGCCGATGGTCGGCAGCCATTGCAGCTTCAACCAGCCCGAGACGGGCATGATGCAGTTGCTCGCACCCAATGCGCGGATGCGCACGGTGATGGGCAACACCATCGTGCTCAAGGACAATCGGCCGGTGCTGTCGCTCGGCAGCCCGGGCAACGTCCATTGCACGGTGCCGCAGGTGCTGACCAATGTGCTCGATTTCGGAATGACGCCTTATGCAGCGGCCGATGCACCCCGGCTGCTGCCGCTGACCGATGGTAGCGAACTGGTGATCGAGGATCGCCTGTCCGACGCCACATCGGCTAGGCTGGCCGCGATGGGGCTCAGGGTGCGCGCGATCGCCGCCTATGACTATCATATGGGATCGTTCCAGATGTGCTTCCGCGACGATGCCGGCAAACTCGGCAGCGCCGCCGATCCGCGCCGCATGGGCGTGGCGGATGGATTGCGCTGATGCGCGGTGCGATCATCGTCGCGCTGGCGCTGACGGGCATCGCGCCGGCCCATGCCCAGGCACAGGATGCGATGGCGGATGCCTATGCGCGTGCGGAGAAGGTGCTCGACGCCAATCTGGCGGGCGCGATCCGCAATGCACAGCTGGTGCCGCACTGGATCGGGACCGGTGATCGTTTCTGGTACAAGCGCGACGGTGCAAGCGGCCCCGAATGGCTGATCGTCGATGCCGCGACCGGCCGGCGCCGACCCGCCTTCGACGATGCGCGATTGCGGCAGGCGGCGGCGAGCGCGCTCGGCGGCGATGTGCCGGCAGTGCTTCCGGTCACCGATCTTGACGATAGCCAGGCGACTCTGATGGTGGGTGGCCGCAGCGTGCGCTGCGCGCTTGCCGACTATGCCTGCACGGCGGCGGCCCAGTCGCCTGCAACGCCCGAGACCGCCTGGTCATCCGATGGCAGCCATGGCGTGTTCGTGCGCGATCACAATCTCTGGCTGCGCACCAGGGGCGCGGCGGCGCCCGTCGCCCTGACCAGCGACGGCGTTGCGCATTTCGCTTATGGTACGCTGCCCGGTACGTCGCTTTTCGCCATCCCGACGATGCGGTCCAAGGCGTCGATGCCGCCCTCCGGCATTGCCTGGTCGCCCGATGGCCGGAAATTGCTGAGCGGACGGACCGACGAGCGCGCGGTGAAACCCTATCCCTTCGTCGAATGGGTGCCGCAGGACGGCAGCTTCCGGCCGAAATTGTGGGAACCGCGCATCCCCTTGCTGGGCGAGCGCGAAGGCGATGCCGAGACCGCGGTGTTCGATGTGGCGTCGGGCCGCAAGACGATCGTGACGCTGCCCGAGGGCTGGAGTTTCTATCAGCCGATCCTCAACTGGTCGGTGGATGGTCGGCGGGCCTGGGGGCTTGCGGCCACGCGCGCGCTGAAGAACATCGCGCTTGCGGAGATCGATCTGGAAACCGGCACGACGCGGCTGGTGGTGCAGGAAGCGACGCCCAAATGGGGGCGGTTCAACGCGTTCATCTACAGTCCGGCGAATGTCACCGTCCTTGAGCGCTCGCGCGAAATCCTCTGGTATTCGGAGCGCGACGATTGGGGGCAGATCTATCTTTACGACCTGACGACCGGTCGGCTGAAGCGCAAGCTGACCACGGCCAAGCGCACCGTGCGCGACATCATCGGCGTGGACGCGGCGCGACGGCGGATGATCTATAGCGCGGGCGGCACCGACGACGGCGACGATCCCTATCTCGTCCGGCTGCATTCGGTGTCGCTCGACGGCGGCAAGGAACGGCTGCTCTCGCCCGAAGCCGGCGTGCATGTCGCCGCGCGGGCACCCAATGGCAATGCCACGCCCAATCCGGGCACCGCCGCGCTTTCGCCCAATGGCGACTGGATCGTCGAAAGCCATTCGCTGCTCGACCGGCCGCCGGTCAGCGTGCTGCGCGCGGCCGGCGACGGGCGCGTGGTGGCGACGCTGGAGACCGCCGATGTCAGCCGCGTCGCCGCATCGGGCTGGCGCAGTCCGACACGGGTCGAGACGCTGTCGGCGGACGGCAGGACACGGATCTGGGGCACCGTCTATTTTCCCCCGAACATGGTGCCGGGCCACAAATATCCGGTGATCGACGCCATTTATGGCGGGCCGCAGGTGACCAATGCCCCGGCCGATTACCGCGAGGCGGTGACGACGTCGAATCCGCGCGCCCGCGCGAGCCTGGCCGAGCTCGGCTTCATCGTCGTCACCATCGACGGACGCGGCACGCCGGGTCGTTCAAAGACGTTCAACGCCGAAAGCTTCGAGCAATTCGCCGAGCCCGAACTGGCCGATCATGTCGCGGGGATCCGTCAGCTCGCCGAACGCTTCGGCAGTTTCGATCTCGATCGGGTCGGCATCTATGGCCACTCGTTCGGTGGCTATACCTCGGCGCGCGCCATCCTGACCTGGCCCGATTTCTACAAGGTCGCGGTGTCCTCTGCCGGCCCGCACAATTTTCAGGGCTTCTACCCGGTCGAGGGCATCTTCCCGCTGGCCGATTATGGTGAGGGGCGCAGCCTCGCGCCCGATCCCGTGGCGGTGCCGCGCAACTATGCCGGGCTCGACATGCTGCCGCTTGCGGGCCGGCTGAAGGGCCGGCTGATGCTGGTCTATGGCGATCTCGACGAGAATGCGCTGCCCGCGGTCACGCTGCAGCTCGCCGACGCGCTCGCCAAGGCGAACAAGCGTTACGACCTGCTCTATCTGCCCAATCGCGATCACAATTTCTTCCGGACCGACGCCTATTATACGCAGCGCATGTGGGATTATTTCGTCGAGCATCTGCTGCATCGGACGCCGCCCGCCGATTTCCGCCTGAAGCTTGCCGCTGCCGCGCCGGCAGCCGGATTCTGATCGATATTTTCCCAGCAAGGACCCGAGATGAAGATGACTCGCCGAACCGCCGTCACCAGCCTGCTCGCCGCGGGCGCCGCCACCACGCTTCCCGGCGTCGCGATCGCGGCGCGCAAGGTCGATCTGTCGCCGACGAAATGGCCGGCGGGCGAATATGATCGCTTCATGAAGGCGCAGGGTGTCGACCGGACGACGGCGGGCGCCGCGCGCGGCACGCACGGCGCGGTCACCGTGGCCTATAGCGGCCTAGCCGCGCGCGCGGGGCTGGAAGCGTTGAAGCAGGGCGGCAACGCGATCGATGCGGTGATGACGGGCGCGCTTGCCCAGGTCGCTTTGGCGATGGGCGCGCCGATCAGCTATTTCGGGATCATGTCGCTGGTCTATTACGACGCGAAGACCGGCAAGACCCACACGATGAACGCCGAATGGGACACGGTTTCGGGCGAGACCGATCCGGCGAGCATTCCCGGCGCGATCGATTTTTCGAGCAAGGCGGCGCTGCAGGGCAAGGGTGCGCCGAGCGGGCGCACCGCTTTGGTCGGTGGCTTCATGAAGGGGGTCGAGGCTGCGCACCGGAAATTCGGCAAGCTGCCATTCGCCAGCCTGTTCGACCCCGCCATCCATATCGCGGACAAGGGCATGCCGGTGACGCCCTTCCTCGCCGAGATCTTCGCTTTTCGCGACGCCGATATCCGCCGCCTGCCCGAGACCCGCGCGACGCTCGTCAAGCCCGATGGCTCGCCCTATGTGGCCGGCGACGTCTTCCGCCAGCCCAGGCTCGCCGAGACATTGCGTGCGGTGGCGCGCGATGGCGCCGACCATATGTATGGCGGGCCATGGGGGCAGCGGCTGGTCGCGGCGGTCCAGGCCGATGGCGGCAAGATGACGATCGACGACCTGCGCAATTACCAGGTCATCTGGGCGGATCCGCTCACCGCGCCCCTGCGCAACGGCTATTCGATCCACACCAATCCGACGCCGAACTTCGGCGGTGTCTCGCTGATCGAAGCACAGAATCTGGCGGACGCCGCGGGCCTGTGCGGCGGCGAGCATTGGACCAAGTCGCCCCAGGCGCTGCGCAAGGCGCTGGAGATCACGCAATTGTTCGGCATCTCGATGTTCCCGAAGGCCGCGCAGGAAGCGATCTATCCCGGTATCGACTTCAGTTCCGAAGCGCGCGTCACCAAGGACCATGCGGCCGCGCTGTGGAAACAGATCGAGGGCGGCAAGACCTTCACCAAATGGAAGCAAACGACGCCGATGCACTCGGACGACATCGTCGCGATCGATGCCGAGGGCAACATCGCGGCGATCACCCATTCGATCAATTGCGTGAACTGGGGCAAGACCGGAATCTTCGTCGACGGCATCTCGATCGGCGATCCCGCAAGCTTCCAGCAGGCGGCGATCGCGCAGGTGAAGCCGGGCAGCCGCCTGCCCGCGCCGACCGAGACGGGCATCCTGTTCAAGGACGGCAAGGCCGTACTCGGCTTCGCATCGATGGGCGCAGGGCTCCACCAGCGCACCTTCCAGGGGCTGCTCAACGTCACCTGTTTCGGCATGGACGTGGAGGCGGCGATCAACACGCCGGACTTCTTCCTGCCATCGATCGATCCGGCGACGGGCGAAACGACGATGGGCGTGCCCGAGGGACGCTTCGATTCGAAGCTGCTCGACGCGACCGGCCTCGCCTGGCGCGCGATGCCGCTCGCCGAAGCGCGTCTCGGCGGCGAAGGCAAATGGGTGGCGATCAGCCGCGACCCCAAGACCGGCGCGCTCCACGCCGCTTCGCACAACCGCAACAACAGCGCGGCCGTGGCTTATTGAGTTGGTGCGGAATTAGGTCCGGCACGACCCACGCCGCATCGGGCGCGCCCGCGCGGCTCGCACGGCATGATTGCGCGATCCGGTGCGCACTTTTCCGTCGCCGCAAGACACTTTTTTGCCGCTGGTGCGTTGTCACCCCCGAACACGCCATGCGCATCGGGGGATCGAATCATGAGGAACGGGGCTGTGGTCCTGCTGGCAACGCTGCTCCTGGCCGCTTGCGGCGAAGCGAAGCAGCAACAATCGGCCAGCGCGGACATTCCCTTCGACACGCGGGCGGAAACGCGTAGCGGCCCGGTCGGCCGATCCGAGATCACCGGGATCGACGCCGCGATCAGCGACGCCGAAAAAATGCCCGCCGATTCGGACATGCTGCCGCCCGCGCCGCCGTCCGCCGCGGCGCAGGAGGGAAGCCCCAGACCCGCCACACCCGCCGCTGGTGAAGTGGCACCCGTCCCGGCCACCGCGCCCGCCGCCGCCAGCGGTTCGTAGATCGGCATCATTTGTCGGCCTATTGCCAGACTCTTTGCCGAAGGGGGTTGCGGGCAGCAAAAGCCGATGCTAACAGCCGCGCCTCACCCCCGGGGCCTGCCCCGGACATGACGCCGAGCGGGCGTAGCTCAGGGGTAGAGCACGACCTTGCCAAGGTCGGGGTCGAGGGTTCGAATCCCTTCGCCCGCTCCAGCGTTCTTCGCATCGAAGGACCCGCCGACACGCAGCCGAAAGGCTGCGATAAGGCCGATCGCGCCCATCGGGGAGCGCACAGCCAATCGCGACCATCACACATGAAAAGCCATTCGCCGCCGCAAGATCCTGATGCGAACAAATCGGGAACGTGATAGGGCCGGCGGTATTCGGTGTTTCTGGAGGAGTGTATGGCGCGCATTCGCAGGGCGAAGTCATCGATACCGACCGACGATAACCCGATGCTGCCCTTCGAATGGAACGAAGCCGACGCAGACGCGCGCGCGATCGTTCCGGTGTCCAGGCGCAGGCCCAGGCGCGTGGCGAAACCAGAAACCAAGCCGGTTCCCGTTCCCGTGCCATTCCGGCAGGCCGCCCCACCGCCGCCAATGCCTTCGACGCCATTCGGCACCTGGCTGCTCGCCCAGACAAGGAACGATGGCTGGATCGGCGATTTGGCAAAGGCGGCAAAGGCCGATGGCGCATTTCCCAGGGGTGGCGATGCGGACGCTGTGCGCAGGCGGCTGTCGCTCGCAGGCGCCGAAGCGGACATGGTCGAAGCGGTCGACGCCGCCGAGCTGGCCTGGTTGGCCGGCTGATAACGTGGGAAGCTTTTGATCCGCCCCGTCTGCCTTTGTGGCGGGCTGAAGACGTGGAACGTCATGGTCATGGACGCAGCGTCGCCCGTTCAGTTGAGCTGCGCGCGCCCCATTTTCGGCGAGAAGCCGAAGGTGCGCTTGAACGCCGTCGCGAAATTGCTCGAATGCTCATATCCCGCGTCGAACGCGATCTCGGTCACCGAGCGGTCGGTGGTGCGCAATTGTCGCAACGCCTCGTCCATCCGCGCGCGCTGCCGATAGCTGGAGATGGTCATGCCGGTGACCTGCTTGAAACTCTCCATCATCTGCGTCTCGTTCCAGGCGAGTTGCCGGCAAAGCTGCGCGATGCTCATCGTGGCGCCTTCCCCGCTCTGGAGGATCTCGCACAATTCCATCACCTTCTGACGGTTCTTCGGCCGGATCGGATCGGCGGTTCCGTCACCCGACAGCTGACGCAGCGACAGATAGAGAAGCTCGAGCGCTTTCGCCTCGAGCATCAGGTCCGTCAGGCGATCGGACTGGAGCTGCAGCATATCCTCCACGATCGCGCGCATCGCCAGCGGCAGCGGCGCATCGCGGTGGCAGAATTGCGTGATCGGGCCGCGCAGATAGTCGAGCAGGATGCTGGGCAGATCCTCGCTGTCGGGAATGAGTTCGCGCAGGAAATCGCGACTGCACACGATCGTGACCGCGCGCGTGCGCGTGTCGGGCTTCACGATCTCGTGCTTCACAGTGTGCGGCGGCTGGACGAGGAAGGACAGCCGCCCCGATTCCACCACCGAGGAATGCTCGGCATCGTCGCGGATCAGGCTGCTGCCATCGAGCTTGCAATGGAGCTTCAGATGGTCCTGGCTCAGAAATTCGTAACGCTCATGCGTCAAATGGCTGACCTCGGTGAGCACGATCGAGAAGCCCGGCCGGATCGTCGCACCGCGCGACCAGCCATTCTCATTGGGCGTGTTGGCCTTGATCAGCGCGGTCCGCCCCTGCAATCCGGCCTGTCCGGTATAGCGCGTCAGGATACGGCTCGGATCGACCATCGCACTCAGCGTCGGGTCCGGCTCTTCACAGGCGATGGTCGGGCTGATGTCCAAGCGGCAGGTTCCATTCTGATGGAATAGGAGAAAACCCCGTTTGTCTCACGGTCAGGCCGACAGCCTAAACCGAACCGTCACGGCGCAGCAATAGCGCGGCTATTGGCGACGCGCGCCGCCGATCCGGCCGTGCCGAACGCGCGTTCGTCCGTCGAATGGCGAACTATCCGATTTTGCAAAGGAAGTTCGGGGCAATGGATAAGCACGACCGCCCTTTCGCCTGCACATTATGCGCCGCCCGCAAAATCAAAGCCAACAAGCTGGCGGGCATGTCCAAGGGGGGCCATATGAATCGCACCGTTTTCCACCATAGCATTCTCCGTTCCGCGCTGCTGGCGCTGGGCGTCTCGGCGGTCGCGCTGTCGGCATCGGCGGCGTCCGCGCAGGAGGAGCCGGCCGACCATGCCGATGGCGAAATCGTCGTCACCGCGCGCAAGACCAATGAGCGGCTGCAGGACGTGCCGATCTCGGTCAATGCGCTGTCGGGCGACCAGTTGCGCGATCGCGGCGCCGTCGACGTCAAGGACGTGCTGCGGAGCATTCCCGGCTTCTCCTTCTCCGGCGTCGAGCGCGGCCTGGGCAATTACAATATCCGCGGCGTGAGCACGGTGGCGTCGTCGCCGACCGTCGGCGTCTATCTCGACGATATCTCGCTGGTCACGGTCGCGACGAGCTTCAGCGGTGCGTTCGATCCGGTGTTCTTCGACATGGAGCGGCTGGAAGTGCTGAAAGGGCCGCAGGGAACGCTTTACGGCGGCAGCTCGATGGGCGGCGCGATCAAATATGTCAGCGCAAAGCCGAATCTGCGCGCGTTCGGCGCATCCGCGGCCGCGGGCGTGGCGATAACGGCGCATGGCGACCCGTCCTATAATGGCGAGGTCGTGGTCAACGCGCCGCTGATCGAGGACAAATTGGCTATCCGCGCCGGGCTCTTCTATCGGCGCGATGGCGGCTATGTCGACAATGTGCCCGGCTCGATCCGGAACTCGAACATGTCCAGCGCGCCGTCGCCCGTCTATACGCCGGCTTTCCAGCCGACGCTCAGCACGCGCAGTAGGTCCAATCAGAATTCGTCCGACACCTACGCCGCACGCCTGTCGCTGGAATGGCAGCCCGATCCCAGCTGGTCGATCCGGCCGTCGATCTTCTACCAGGACTATAAGCAGAAAAACCCGAGCCAGTTCTTCCTGGGCGCACGCGAGCTCACCTCGTCCTTCCGTATCGCGCAGCCGACCCACGACAAGGCGGGCATCTACAGCCTCAATATCGACAAGGATCTCGGCGGCGTCCGGCTGACCTCGCTGACCGCCTATTTCGACCGCGATCTGAGCTGGGTCCGTGACTACAGCTATTTCATCGGCGGCCTGGTCGCCCCGTTGTTCCCGCTGACCAGCCGCAACGTTTCGGACAGCAAGACGACGACGTTCAGCCAGGAATTGCGCCTGGCGTCCGACAATGGCCGCGGTGCGCCGCTGAGCTGGATCGCCGGCCTCTATTATTCGAATCAGGACGATCGCCTGGTCCAGACCGTCACCACGCCGGGGGCCACGCCGATCATCGGCACCGAAATCGGCTATTTCGGCGACACTTTCACCAAGACCCGGCAATATGCCGCCTTCGGTGAGGCGACTTATGCCATCCTCGACAATCTCGACATCACCGCGGGCGTGCGGTTGTTCAAGATCGAGCAGGTGGTCGACATTCTCGGCGACGGCCCGTTCAATGGCGGGCTGACCCAGGTCGCCGGGCGGCGCAGCACTGAAAAGGGCGTGAACCCGAAATTCGGGCTGTCGTACAAGCTGACGCCCGACAATCTGCTCTATGCGTCCGCTGCGAAGGGGTTCCGCCCCGGCGGCCCGAACCGGTTCCAGGTCAATCCGGTGCTGTGCGCGGCCGATCTGGCGCGGCTGGGGCTTTCCGCCGCACCCGATTCCTTCTCGTCCGACAATCTGTGGAGCTATGAGGTCGGGACCAAGAACATGTTCGGCGGCAATCGCGTGATGTTCAACGGTTCGCTCTTCTACACCAAGTGGAAGAAGATCCAGCAGCAGATCGATCTCAACAGCTGCGGCTTCGCCTTTACCGGCAATGCCGGCAGCGCGGAGATCAAGGGGCTGGAGGCGGAAGGCCGGATCAACATCACGTCCGCTTTCCAGATCGGCGGGACCGGCACCTATACCGATGCCAAGATCACGACCGCCGCACTCGGCACACCCGCGCGCGACGGCGACGAAGTGCAGGCGGTGCCGAAATGGATGGCCAGCGCCTACGCCAGCTACGGCATGGACCTGGGCAGCGACTGGCGTCTGCAGATGCGCGGCGAATACCAGTATCAGAGCAAGGCGCGTCGCCAGTTCGAGCGATTGCAGTCGGTGCGCTATTCCGACGGCGTGACCGGCACCGTGCCCAACGGTGCGGAGATCCGCCAGGGGTACAGCGTGGTGAATGCCTTCGCATCGGCCACGCGCGATGCGACCGAAGTCCGGCTTTACGTCAACAATCTGCTCGATACGCGTCCGCTGCTCGATACCGATTTCAGCATCGGCGGCGATCGATCGACGACGATCCGGCCGCGCACCGTGGGCGTCGAATTGCGGCAGCGCTTCTAGGACCGCTCGCCATTCAGCCCATACCGGCCTGCAAATGGCGGTTTCCCGCGCTTCCGGTGCTCACGTACGGTAAGTACGCTGCGCTCCGGGTCACGAGAAATCACCATTTTCGACTCGGTCTGAACTGAATGGCGAGCGGTCCTGGAATGGATGGAATGCGGAC
>JASBTC010000165.1 GCA_030148625.1 Sphingobium sp.
CCTGCGATTGCGTCTGCGACGGAGGGGCGGGCCTGTCCATCAGCACGAAGCTGTCCTTGGTGCCGCCGCCCTGGCTGGAATTGACGACGAGCGATCCTTCCTTGAGCGCGACGCGGGTCAGCCCGCCCGGCGTCACGGTGACGCCGTCGCGCCCGGTGAGCAGGAAGGGGCGGAAATCGACATGGCGGGGCGCAATGCCCTTGGCGGTCCAGGTCGGAACCGTCGACAGCGCCAGTGTCGGCTGTGCGATATAGCGTGCGGGCTCGGCCTTCAGCGCGGCGCGGAAATCCTCGATCTCCGCACGGCTCGCGGTCGGCCCGACCAGCATGCCATAGCCGCCCGATCCATCGACGAGCTTGACCACCAGCTGCTCGAGATTGTCGAGCACATATCTGAGCGCCTCGGGCTCGCGGCAGCGCCAGGTTTCGACATTGGGCAGCTTGGCCTCGCCGCCCGAATAATATTTCACGATCTCAGGCATATAGCTGTAGATCGCCTTGTCGTCGGCGATGCCGGTGCCGGGCGCGTTGACGATGGTGACATTGCCCGCCTGCCAGGCCGACATCAGCCCCGCGACGCCGAGCATGGATTCGGGGCGGAAGACGAGCGGGTCGAGGAAATCGTCGTCGACGCGCCGATAGATCACATCCACGCGCACCCGGCCCGATATGGTGCGCATATAGACCACATCCTCGTCGACCTCGAGGTCGGATCCCTCGACCAGCGCGATGCCCATCGTGTCGGCGAGGAAGCTGTGTTCGTAGAATGCGGAATTGAAATGGCCGGGAGTCAGCAGCACGCAGACCGGATCGCGCCGCGCGCTTTCGGGCGCGACCGAGACGAGCGTGCGGAACAGCGAATCATGATAGGTGTCGACCGGGCGCACCGGATAGGTTTCGAACAGCTCCGGACAGAGCCGCAGCATCGCCTCGCGATTCTCGATCATGTAGCTGACGCCGGACGGCGTGCGGGCATTGTCCTCCAGCACGAAAAAGGCGTCGGGCCCGGTGCGCACGAGATCGATGCCGCAGATGTGCGCATAGATGCCGTGCGGCGGCCGCGCCGCCGAGGCGGGCACGCAGAATTGCGGGTTGGTGAAGATCAGCTCGGCAGGAACGACGCCGTCGGCCAGGATGCGCTGCGCGCCGTAGATGTCCTGAAGAAAGGCGTTGAGCGCCTCGACGCGCTGGACCAGACCTTCGGACAGCGCCGCCCATTCGCCGGGCGTGAAGATCCGCGGCACGATGTCGAAGGGGATGATGCGCTCCGCGCTTTCCTCTTCGCCATAAACCGCGAAGGTGATGCCGAGATCGCGGAAATATTGTTCGGCGGCGCCCTGTCTTCGTTCGAAATCGGCGGGCGGTGTGGACTTTGTCCAGGCGGCCAGATCCTCCAGCCCGGGTCGGGCCTGGCGCCGTGCGCCAAAGCCCCAGATCTCATCGAATGTCCCGCGTCCTGCCATGCCCGTGATATCGAACCCGCTTCCCCATTGCGTCTCAGGCGCGGAGACTGCACGGCTTTGTTGCGTTGCACAAGGGGGCTGGGTTCATCGCTTCAAAGCGTGAAAATGCCTTCGATCACGGTGACGCAGCGGCCGCCCAGGATCACGCGGTCGCCGTCGAGGCGGCAGGTGAGGTGTCCGCCGCGCCGGCTGGCCTGATAGGCGGTGAATGCGTTCCGCCCCAGCCGCTTCGCCCAATAAGGGACCGCAACCGCATGCGCCGATCCCGTCACCGGATCTTCGTCGACGCCGACGCCGGGGGCGAAGGCGCGGCTGACGATATCGGTCTCGGCGCCCGGCGCGGTGACGATGGTCAGCACGTCGCCATCGGCGGCCAGCGCGCGGAAATCGGGCCGGATCGCGCGCACGATCGCTTCGTCCTCGACCACGATCAGGGCGTAGCGGCTGTTGTGCCACAAGGTCTCGACCGCCGAGTCCAGCCCGAGTGCGGCGACCAGATCGGGCAGCGGCCTGGGTTCGGGCGCCCGGACGGGCAGGGCGAGCGCATAGCCGTCGTCGGTGCGCGACACGTCGAGCAATCCGGCCCGGCGCGTGCGGAAGCGGACGGTGGCGCGCGCCGGATCGGCCGCGAGCACGACATGGCCGCTGGCGAGCGTGGCATGGCCGCACAGGGTCACTTCGCCGCCGGGGGTGAACCAGCGCAGCTCATAATCCGCTTCGCCGCCGGCGTCGGGCAAGATGAAGGCGGTTTCGGAGAGGTTGTTCTCCCCGGCGATCGCGAGCAGCACATCGTCGTCGAGCCAGGCGTCGAGCGGGATCACTGCGGCCGGATTGCCGGTGAAGGGCCGGTCGGCAAAGGCGTCGACCTGGGTGATCGCCAATTTCACAGCGGCGCTTTCATAGCGGCGTTTCCCTCAATTGCTCGTCATCCTGCCCCGCGCGATCGATCTGGCCGACCGGATCGGGATGGATCAGGATCTCGACGTCGGGAAACTCGATGGCGAGCTTCGCTTCGACTTCGTCCATGATGCGATGCGCCTCCGCGACGGTCAGGTCGGGGTCGACGCGGACATGGAATTGCACGAAATCCTGCGCGCCGCTGGTGCGGGTGCGCAAGTCGTGGATGTCGACCAGTTCGGGATGGCGCGCCGCGATCGCCAGGAAGCGCGCACGCTTCTCCGCCGGCCATTCCTTGTCCATCAGCTGGTCGATCGCCTGGGACGAGGCCCGCCACGCGCCGTAGAGCAGCCACAGCGCGATGAGCACGCCGAAGACCGGATCGGCGCCGGCGACGCCCAGATATTGCTCGATGACGAGCGCCGCGATGACCGCGCCGTTGAGCAGCAGGTCACTCTGATAATGGACATTGTCGGCGCGGATCGCGACCGACCGGGTGCGCGCGATCACGCTGCGCTGATAGGCGACCAGGCCGAGCGTCAGCAGGATCGCGACGACCGAGACGCCGATGCCATATTCGGCATTGGCGGTGGTATCGCCCGCCATCATTCGTGAAGCGGCGCGGGCCGCGATCGCCAGCGCGGAGACGGTGATGACGACCACCTGGAACATCGCGGCGATCGCCTCGGCCTTGCCATGGCCGAACCGGTGTCCTTCGTCGGCGGGTTGGGCGGCGACATGGACGCCGAACAGGGTGACGAGCGACGCCAATATGTCGAGCCCGGTATCGGCGAGCGAGCCGAGCATCGCCACCGAGCCCGTCGCCCATGCCGCATAGCTTTTGAGCAGCAGCAGGACGAAGGCGACCGACAGGCTCGCCAGCGCTGCATTGCGCGTCAGTCGGGCACGGTCGCCGGGCGACGTCGCTGCCGTCGTCATGGATAAAGGAGCGTCTCGCTCCATCCCCCGGCTCCGGCATCGTCGCTGCGCAGGAACAGCCGGCGTTCGTGCAGCCGATATTCGCGGTCCTGCCAGAATTCGATCCGCGCGGGCGTGACGAGATAGCCCGACCAATGCGGGGGGCGGGGGACGTCGCCACCCTCGAAGCGCGCGGACGCTTCGTCGAAGCGGCGCTCGAACGTCTCGCGCGCATCGAGCGGGCGCGACTGGTCCGATGCCCAGGCGCCAAGCTGCGAATCGCGGTGGCGCGTCGCGAAATAGGCGTCCGCCATCGCATCGGTCACGGTCGAGACCGGCCCTTCGATGCGGACCTGGCGGCGCAGCGATTTCCAGTGGAAGAGCAGGGCGGCATGCGGGCTGGCGGCGAGCTGGTCGGCCTTGCGGCTCTGCTGGTTGGTGTAGAAGACGAAGCCCTCCGGGCCGTGCCCCTTGAGCAGCACCATGCGCACCGACGGCCGGCCTTCGGCATCGACCGTGGCGAGCGCCATCGCGTTGCTGTCATTGATCTCGCCGGCGCGCGCCGCGGCGAACCAGTCGTCGAAAAGGGCAAAGGGATCCTGCGTCATGGGGGCGGTTTAAGCGATCGCGCCGCGATGCCAAAGGGCCAGTTGCATGGATATGGCGCTCATGCGCGGCGTGCACCCGCAAGTACGGGCCGGAGAAGCTCCGCCTGCGCGGCGATCGCGTCGACGATCTCGCGCACGGGGGCGACGCCGCGCAGTCGCTCGGGATAGACCAGCCATATCTCGCTCGCCTCGAAATCGAAGCAGCGCACCAGATCCGGCGCGCCGTCGCCCGCCAGGCAGGGCATCGCCCCGACGCATCCGTCGCCGCGCACGATCGCGATCAGCGCGCCGATGGTGTTGGTGACATGGGCGATATGGACGCCCAGCGCCACCGCCGCATCGCGCGGCGCGCCATCGAGCGTCGCGACGCCGTGCGTCAGGATCGTTTCGAAACTGGGCATGCCGTGGCGGTCGATATAATCCTGTGTCGCGTAAAGCGCCCATTGGCTGTCGGGCAGGCGGCGACGGATGAGCAGCGGATCGTTGGGCGTCACGCCCGCGCGGATGGCGATATCGGCTTCGCCGCGGCGCAGATCGGCAATGTCGCTCGAAACCGTGATTTCGATCCGGATCTCGGGATGAAGCGTGCGAAATCGCGAGGCGACGGGCGCGATCAGCAGGTCGGCGATGCTGTCGACCGCGGTCACGCGGATCACGCCGGCGCCGACCCGACGGATGGCGCCCGCCATATCGGCAAAGCTATTGCCGCCGGCCTCGATCGCCTCTGCGGCGGGCACCAGAGTGCGGCCGGCCTCGGTCAGCGCGTAGCCGGAGGGCCCTCTGTCGAACAGCCGGATCCCCAGCGCCGATTCCAGCGCCGCGATCCGCCGTGCGCAGGTGGTCTGGTTGACGCCCAGCCGCTGCGCGCCGCCCAGCGTGCTGCCCGCGCGCGCCACGCTCAGGAAATAGGCGACGTCACCAAGCTCCCAATCGATCGCCATTCGACATCATCCGTTCTGCGAATTCGCAGAACGGTTCTGCACGACGGTCGATTGTCTGTCGAGCATCGCCCAAGCTATTCCATATTCACCGAACGGGCGCCGCCCGATCACCGAAACCAGGCCCCTTATTCGCTGATCCGGCGCGCATTGCGTCCGGAAACGGCGCGGCCTTGCCGAAAGGACCCGACATGATCTTCCACGCCTCGATCCCGTCCGACAATCCGCGCCGCACCGCCGAAGCGATCGCAGCGCTGTGGGGCGGTCGCGCCTATCCCTTTCCGCTGCTGGCGCAAGGAAGCTGGGTGGCGCTGGCCGGCGACGATCGCGGCAGCATCGTCGAAGTGCTGCCGCGCGGAACCGAATTCCACCGTCTGTCCGGTGAGCATTGCCTGACGGTCGAGGGCGAGCCGAACCGCCACGGCGCCTATCATCTGCTGATCTCCACCGCGCTCGACATCGAGGATGTGATCGCGATCGCGATCGACAAGGGGTTCCACGCGCACGCGGCCAGCCATGCCGGCCTGCCGGTGATCGAATTCTGGATCGACGATTGCTTCCTGCTCGAGGTGCTGACGCCCGCGGCCGAAGCCATTTATCGCGGCTCGGTGAGCTTTGCCGCGGCCGATGCGATGATCGAGCAGATGGGCGGAATGGCGGCGCTTGCGGCCTGATACGTTCGGCAAGGTTGCCGCGAGCCGCGCCACGCACTAGCTAAGCGGCATGGCAGATCCATATGCGACTTTGGGAGTGGCCCGCGGGGCGAGCGAGGCCGAGATCAAGAAGGCTTATCGCACGCTCGCCAAGGAGCTGCATCCCGACCGCAACAAGGATAATCCCAAGGCCACCGAACGTTTCGGCCAGGTCACGTCCGCCTATGACCTGCTGACCGACAAGGACAAGCGCGCGCGCTTCGACCGCGGCGAGATCGACGGCGACGGCAATCCGACATCGCCCTTCGGCTTTGGCGGGGGCCATCCCGGCGGCGGACGTCCGGGCGGATCGCAGCATTTCGAGTTCTCCGAAGAAGGGCTCGACCTTGGCGATATCTTCGACGGACTGTTCGGCGGCGGCGGTGCCGGTCGTCAGCGCGGGGGCGGATTCAGCGGCTTCGGCGGCGGACAGCGCCGTGCGCCGCCGCCCAAGGGCGGCAATGTCTCCTACCGGCTGGCCGTGGCGTTCGAGGATGCGGCCGCGCTCAAGCCGCAACGCATCACGCTGCAGGACGGCGCCGCGATCGACCTGAAGCTGCCGGGCGGCGTCGAGACCGGCACGCAGATGCGGCTGGGCGGCAAGGGGCAGCCCGGGCCGGGCGGCGCGGGCGACGCGATCGTCACCATCGAAGTGCGGCCGCATCGCTTCTTCACGCGCGACGGCGACAATGTGCGGATCGACCTGCCCATCACATTGTCCGAAGCGGTGCTCGGCGCGAAAGTGAAAGTGCCGACGGTCGACGGCGCGGTGATGCTCGGCATCCCGGCCGGGTCGACATCGGGCAAGGTGCTGCGGCTGAAAGGCAAGGGGTTCCACGCCAAATCGGGCACGCGCGGCGACCAGCTCGTCACGCTGATCGTCGATATTCCCGCCGACGATGCGGCGCTGACCGCTTTCGTCCGCGACTGGCAAGGGGATGCTGCGCGGAACCCGAGGGCGGTCCTGGGGGGTTAACCTCGTACGATGCAGGACATATCCCCCCAATCGCCGGAGGAGAGGCGCAAGCGGCTCTCCGGCGCGAGGGCGGCGATGCAGGGTGGGCTCGACCGGATCCGGCCCGGCACCTATCCCTTCACGGTCGCCAAGCGGGTGGTGATTGGCGTCTATAATGACGGCTTCATCCATGCCGGCAATCTCGCCTATCTCGCGCTCGTCACGCTTTTCCCCTTCTTCATCGTCGCCGCCGCGGTC